>NZ_JALBGV010000083.1 GCF_023006505.1 Neorhizobium sp. SHOUNA12A | reverse complement strand
GGCACCGCGTGCGGCCGAGCCGGCCCCCGCTCCGCGCGGCAACGGCGACAACCGCAACCCCCGCCATATGGTGGAATCGCTGAATTCGCTGTCGGTGGATATCGCCCGCGCCATCGATCATGACGCATCGGTCGACCTGTGGCGGCGTTACCAGCGCGGCGAACGCGACGTCTTCACCCGTCGCCTCTACACGCTGAAGGGTCAGCAGACCTTCGACGAGATCAAGCGCAAGTACGACCGCGAACCGGAATTCCGCACCGCCGTCGACCGCTACATCGCCGATTTCGAAAAGCTGCTCGCCGACGTTGCCCGCACCGACCGCGACAAGACGGTAACCCAGAGCTACCTTACCTCGGATACGGGTAAGGTCTACACGATGCTGGCCCACGCCGCCGGCCGGTTCAACTAAGAGCCGGATCTGAACAACCGATACCTAGAAAGCCGCCTTTCGGGGCGGCTTTTTTGTTGGCGAATCGATACAGGTTCCGAGAATTTGAGGGGCCGGTTGAGACGGGCAACGTCTCCAATAACCGGAAGAGCTGTCGCTCCGGAAGGGCTTCAGGCGGCCGAGCGATCGCGGTGAACGATGTGCTTCATCTCTCCCGGACTGGTGTTGAGAAGCCTACGGAGAGGCCGAGGCTTCAGGTCAAACGCATTCAAATTATCAAGCGTTGGCAGCACCCACCGAAACTCCAGATCGGTTTCACCGTCACGACTGCGATGTATGATCTCGTGTTCGTCGAAAGCGAGGGGACGTGACAGCTTAGCCTCGAAGTAAAAGCCGATCTCATGAGCTTTTCGACCGCCGAGTTCAAAGAAGTTTTCGATTACGAAGCGGAGCTGTCCGATGCTGGCTCCGCAACCGATTTCTTCTTCAATCTCGCGCGCCAATGCATCCGCACCTGCCTCATGAAATTCGACCCGCCCTCCGGGCAAGGCCCAAAAGGGATCGCTTACGGCACGGTGAATCAGGATATGCCTGTTGGACCAGATCAGTGCACCAGCCCGGAACTGGAAGCGCGAGGAGCCACAGTCCAAGACTATCATCGTTCTGCCGTGGTCATCCATAGCTTCAACACCAGCTTTCTAAAATCGCGGAATTGACTATCAGCCCGTTCCGGTGCGCATCAGCAGCGATCTGATTGGATACGAACGATTTTACCCGCCGGAACCGATAGGTCCTGCGAGCATCACATCGACTTCAGCGACCAGTCG
The DNA here is from genome assembly GCF_023006505.1 of Neorhizobium sp. SHOUNA12A. GTDB lineage: Bacteria > Pseudomonadota > Alphaproteobacteria > Rhizobiales > Rhizobiaceae > Neorhizobium. Next base: position 23,228 of record NZ_JALBGV010000083.1, on the reverse strand, counting down.
ACGATCTCCGCGCCGACCTTGGCGAAGGCGCGATCCAGGGCCTCGATGAAATTGCGATTCTCGGCACCCGAGACCGGGGCCGTCGCCTTGAACACGCTCTGGGCGCGCACCGTGCCGTTACGGTCGTTGAGGATTTTGGCCGAGATTTCAACGTTGGCGAGACGGGGGCTGCCAGCGGTCACCTCGAAGGCGCGGATATCGGTGACGACCTGGTAATCGATTGCCAGGCCCTGCCCCGGCTTGCCGACGCCGCCGAGACGGCCGGAATTTTCGAAGGCTTCGACGAGCTTCGACTGGACGAGCGCCGGCAGGCGGTCGCCCCAGCGGGAATCGGCCAGATACTGGATTTCGGAAGCTGAAACGCGCACAACGACCTGTTCGCTGTTCAAGAGCTTGAGCGCTGTCGGTTCGGGCACCAGGATCTGCCGGTTGCGGGCGGATTGGCCCTGGCCGGACGGGGTGATCGACAGATCGAACGTGTCGTTGTTGGCCTTGCTGCCGCAGCCAGCCAACAGTGCCGCGACAAGCGGCAGCGCAAGCAGAACCGGGGCACGGGCCGCGCGTCGCATCAGAACCTCCGAACCGGTCATCAAAACCCCACTCTTTCCAACACTGAAAATGCCCCGCCTACCGCCGCGTTCTGCCGTCATATTGCTTCACCGTCTCGCCGCCGAAGATCAGCCGCTGCGGGTTCTGGTCGAAATTGTTGATCGTCTGATCGAGCGACTGCACCGTGCGGCGCGCGTCGTTGACCAGCGTCTGGATGTCCCGCAGGCCGCCCGCCGAAAAACGTGACAGGTTGTCGGCGATCGGACCGACCCGGCCATTGATATTGTCGGCCATGGTGCGGAAGGATTCGAGCGTCTTGCGCGCCTCGGCAAACAGGCCTTGCGAGTCGTCGCTCGACACAAGCCCGTCCACCTTTGCAAGGATACCGTCGACGCGGCTCGAAGCGTCGTTGAGCTTCTTTGCCAGATCGGTGAAATCGCCGATCGCGCGGTCGATATCGTCCTTCCGATGGGCGAAATTGTCGACCACGCCACGGGCCGAGCCGATGGTCTGGCGAGCATCCTCGGAAGCGGCGGTAATATTGCGGATCGTGGTGGCGACCTGATCGGTATTGACGGCACCCAGCACGCCATCGGCACGTTTCAGAAGGGCCTGGGCGTCCGAACCCGCCTTTTCGAAGTTGGCAGCAGCGTTTCTGACATTGGTTACCAGGTCGTCGAACTTATCCGAGGCTGTGGCAATGTTGCGGGTGGCGCGCTCGGTGTTGGAGACCACGGCATTGATCTTTTCCGCGTCGATCGCCTTCACCAGTCGTTCGGCTGCGATAAGGGTAGAGTTGAGCGTTCCAGAGACCCGGTCGATCGTCGCCGAGAGCGTCGAGAGGCTGTTCAGGAACTTGTCGATGCTGTCGGAATTCTGGGCAAGCGCCGACGTGAAAGTCTCGACGTTGCGGATGGTCTGGGTCAACGGACCCCGTGCGTCGGCGACAAACCCCTGGATGTCGCCGATCGCTTTGTCGGCGCGTTCGAGGATCTTGTCGGCGGTGGCGAGCAGATTGGTGACGCTCGACTGTTCGGCGATCAGCACCGCAGGCCGGCCGTTCTCCATCGATTTCTGGAGGATGTTCTCCTCCCCCTTGGCGCCGCCGGAAAGCTCGATATAGGCCGCACCCGTCAGGCCCTGCACTTCGAGCGCCGCCTGGGTGGACTGATAGACCGGAGCATCGGCCCGCACTTCGGTGAACGCGATCGAATAACGCGGATCGTCCGGATCGATGGTCAGGCTGCGAACCGAACCGACCGGAATACCGTTGAACCGGACCGGAGAGCCGACGGATAAGCCGTTCGCCGATCCGGGGATGCGGATCGCCAGTTCGGCCGTCGGTCCGCCACGGCCCGATTGCGCCATCCAATAGACGAAGCCGAAAGCGGCAGCGATCACCAGCAAGGTGAAGAAACCGACAAGGGCGTAGTTGGCTCTGGTTTCCATAGATTACGTCACTCTTTTACTTCTGCCGCAGGCTGCTTTTCTTGGACCACGACTGATCGCGCCCGCTTGCCGCGGAAATAGGACTGTACCCATGGATCGTCACAGGCAAACATATCCTCAAGCGTACCCTCGACCAAGACCCGTTTCTCGCCAAGCACAGCAATTCTGTCGCAAACCGAGAACAGGCTGTCGAGGTCGTGTGTCACCATGTAGACCGTCAATCCCAGCGTATCGCGCAGCCTGGCGATCAACGCATCGAAATCGGCAGCGCCGATCGGATCGAGGCCGGACGTCGGCTCATCAAGGAAAACGAGGTCGGGATCGAGCGCCAGGGCACGTGCAAGCGCAGCGCGCTTGATCATGCCGCCCGACAGTTCGGATGGGTATTTGTCTGCCGCATCAGGCGGCAGGCCGACCATCTCGATCTTCAGGTAGGCAAGTTCGTCCATCAGCGACTGCGGCAGATCGAGATATTCGCGCATCGGCAGCTGGATGTTTTCCTTCACCGTCAGGGCCGAGAACAGCGCTCCATGCTGGAAAAGCACGCCGAGCCGCGTATCGAGCGCCATGCGCTCGTCTTCCGAGACGGTGTCGTAATCGGCACCGAGAATGTGGATCGTGCCGGAACGGTGCGGCAGAAGGCTGAGCACGGTGCGCATCAGCACCGATTTGCCGGTGCCGGATGCGCCGACGAAACCCAGGATCTCGCCGCGATAGATGTCGAGGTTCAGGTGGTCGAGCACCAGCTTATTGCCGAAGCCGACCGTCAGGTCGCGCACCGACAGCACCACCTGCCGGCCGTTCGACTTGTCCTTGATGGCGGTCTGCGGCGTCTCTTCCAAACCGTTCTCCATCAGAAGTCGATCGCGGAATAGAAAAGGGCGAACATCGCATCTATGAAGATGACGGCGAAGATCGACTTCACCACCGAGGTGGTGACGTGCTGGCCGAGCGATTCGGCGCTGCCGCCCACCTTCATGCCTTCGACGGCGGCAACGATGCCGATCGCCAGCGCCATGAACGGCGCCTTGATCATGCCCGAAGCGACGGAGGTATGGTCGATCGCCTCGTGAAGGCGCGACAGATAGGTATCGAAGGTAATGCCGGAATAGGCAAATGCGACGACGGCCGCCCCGAACAACGCCGAAAAATTGGCAAGGATCGTCAAGAGCGGCAGGGCCACCGTCAGCGCCACCAGGCGCGGGAAAATCAGCACGCCGACCGGATTGAGGCCGATCACCGTCAAGGCGTCGATCTCCTCGCGCATCTTCATCGAACCGATTTCGGCGGTGATCGCACTACCCGAACGGCCGGCGATCATGATCGCCGTCAGGAGCACGCCGATCTCGCGAAGCTGCAGGATACCAACCAGATCGACGACGAAGATTTCGGCGCCGAAGTAACGCAGCTGGAAGGCGCCCTGCTGGGCGATGATCGCGCCGATCAGGAAGGACATCAGCACGATGATCGGCACGGCGCGCACGCCCATGCGGTCGATATGGGTGACGACCGAGGCCGGCGAGACGCCAGCGCCACGGCCGAATTTCATCTGCGCACCGCGGACCGCCGATCCCAGGATGTGCATGGCCGCGTAGAAGTCGCCGCCGAGCGAAACCATCACCTCGCCGACCGGCGCAAACAGCCGTTCGAACAGGTTTCCCTTGTTTGCGCCGTCTGCAGGCGGCGCGGGAGTATGTTCGGGCAGCACGTCGATCAGTTCGCGGATTGGGCCTTCGCCGCCGACCAGGGCCGGTTCCCCGTCCTGCCCGCCCTTGGCAGTCATCAGTCTGCGGATGAGCCAGGCACCGGCGGTATCGACGCCGGTTATGCCGGAAAGATCGATCTCGACCTTTCCGCGGTTCTTGGCATGCTCAAACCGCTCGAACTCCTTGAGCACAGGCGCAATCGTCGGGCCGCGCCATTCGCCAGCCAGCACGTACCGTTCACCGTCGCCGCCGGGCATATCTTCGGCCTTGATTTCGGCTGGCTGGGACGTCACGTGTTTCTTTCGCGCTTCAAGCTTGTCAGGAGTTTCAACACGATGCGGTTGATCGCACTTTCGAGACCGGCAATATAGCTGCGTCATAGGGATTTGCCACAACGGGACGCGTAAAACCATGAGCCGTCACCTCGAAGCCACAATAGAGACGTTTCCAATCTCCGGGTCGTTCACGATTTCCCGCGGCTCCAAGACCGAAGCGGAAGTCATCACCTGCGCCGTCAGTGAAAACGGCATTTCCGGCCGCGGCGAATGTGTGCCTTACAAGCGCTACGGCGAAAGCCTGGACGGTGTGATGGCGGAGATCGAATCGGTCGCCGATGCCATCCGTGCCGGCCTGACGCGCGAAGAATTGCAGAGGCGGATGAAGCCCGGCGCTGCGCGAAACGCCGTCGACTGCGCCCTTTGGGACCTTGAGGCGAAGCTCGGCGGACGGCGCGTTGCCGATATGATCGGCGCCACCAGCCGTAAACCCTTCGTCACGGCCTTCACTTTGTCGCTGGGCGAACCCGAGGCTATGGCAGCCGAGGCGGGCAGGAACGCGCAACGGCCGCTTCTCAAGGTCAAGCTCGGAACCGATAATGACGAAGCACGGCTGAAGGCCGTTCGCGACGCCGCGCCGGCAGCGCGGATCATCGTCGATGCCAACGAAGGCTGGACGGAGGAAAACCTCGCCCGCCATATGGCGATTGCCGCCGAAACGAATGTGTCGCTGATCGAACAGCCATTGCCCGCCGGCCAGGATGCGGCACTTGGCCGTATCCGCCGCCTCGTTTCCGTCTGCGCCGATGAAAGCGTGCATGCCACCGAGGACCTGGAAAACCTTCGCGACCGCTACGACGCGGTCAACATCAAGCTCGACAAGACCGGCGGCCTCACCGAGGCACTGGCGATGAAGGCGGAAGCGCAGCGGCTTGGATTTGCCGTGATGATCGGGTGCATGGTCGGCTCCTCGCTTGCCATGGCGCCGGCCGTTTTGCTTGCCCAGGATGCGGACTACGCGGATCTCGACGGGCCGCTGCTGCTGGCTCGCGACCGGCCGGGCGGGCTGCGCTATGAAGGCTCTCTCGTCTATCCGCCGGAATCTGACCTCTGGGGCTGAAGTTTCGCTGCAAATGCAATGATCGACAGGCCGACAAGCGCCAGGACGGACATGGCAACATAGCTGGTCAGGCCGAACTGGCGGTAGAGCACGCCGGAAAGCACCGTCGACAGGCCCAGGAAGACGCCATTGTAGAACACATAGGCACCCTGCATCGAGGCCTCCTGATCCTCTCGCACCGCCTCGACCAACCGATGCTGGATGCCGATATGCACGAAGGCGAAGGTGAAGGCGTGGGTGGCCTGCAGCGCCAGATATCCCCAGAAATCGAGCGGCATCGGAAACAGGGTCCAGCGCAGCACCGCGACCGCACAGCCGATTCGCATCAGCGTCCACGGCGAAATCCTTCGCGCAATCCAGCCGGCGGCGAAAAAGACCAGGATTTCCGACACGACTGCAGCGCTCCAGAGCACGCCGATCGAGCCGCTTGAAAACCCGACCTGCTGCCAGTGAATCGTGCCGAACGTATAGAACATGCCATGCCCTGCCTGCGCCACCGACGCGCCGATCATCAGCACGTGCAGGTCGAGCCTTTTCAGCGAACTCGGCTGGGGCATCCTGTCGGGGTCCGGCCTGATAACCGCCCGGCCGAGCCTGGGCGCCGCGAACGCCACAGCGACGGTCAGCAGAAAGCCGACCGCTATCGCCGATGGAATGGCCTGCAAACCCAGGAAGCCGCGCATTTCGCCGACAAGAAGCGTCACGGCCACGAACCCGACGGACCCCCAGACGCGCATCGAGCCATATTGAAAGCCCCAGCGCCGGACACCGCTCACGGCAATCGATTCGACGATTGGCGCATAGGGTGCGAAGACCGCAGCCTGAATGGCGACGATGATCAAGACCGGCCAGAAGTCGCGGGTGAAGAACATGGCGAATGCCGTCAGCAGCGACAAGGCGCCGGACCAGGCAAGCATCAGGGTCCGTTCCGTCATACGGTCGGCAAGCAGTCCCGCCACCGGAGCGGCAGCCACGCGCAGGAAAAGCTGCGAGGCAAGCGCGATGCCGATTTCGAATTCGGTGAAGGCCAGCCCGTCGAGCCAGACGGGCAGATAGGGTAGAATCACGCCATTCACCCCGAGCGGCGCCCCATAGGCGATCGCACAGCGCAACTGGAAGAACCGGGGCGCTGTCTGCGCCGTATTTGAGGGAATCACGATTTCACGGGTGGGTTGCTGAAGTTTCAGCTTACCTAACACACACCCTCATGCCTGCCTATGGCAAGAAATGGCCCTCTGACCGGCCCGCCGTCTGTCGCGGGCCACTCAGGCGGCCCGCATGTCCCCGACGGATTGCGGCGCCGGCAAGGCCTTGATCTCGGCCGTCGCGACGATGTCCTGCCAGGAAATCATTTCCAGCGTGCCATCGAAATTCTCGGCGATCGCAGTGCAGCTTTCCACCCAGTCGCCGGTGTTGACGTAGTGGATGCCGTCGATGTCCTCCATCACGGCGTGATGGATGTGGCCGCAGATGACGCCGTCGACGTTGTTGCGACGGGCTTCGTCGGCGACGACCCGCTGGAACTCGCCGATGAAATTGACGGCGTGCTTGACCTGCAGCTTGGCCCATGCGGAGAAGGACCAGTAGGGCATGCCGAGACGGCGGCGAATGGCGGCAAGCCCGATGTTGATGACGATCGCGGCATCATAGGCCCAGTCGCCGAGATAGGCGAGCAGGCGTGCATTGCGGACCACGACGTCGAATTCGTCGCCATGCAGGACAAGGTATTTCTTGCCGTCGGCCATTTCGTAGATTTCGCGCTCCGCGACTTCGATGCCGCCGAAATGCGTGCCCGGGAAGGAGCGCAGGAATTCGTCGTGGTTGCCGGGAATGTAGACGATGCGGGTGCCCTTGCGCGCCTTGCGCAGCAGTTTCTGGACCACGTCGTTGCAGCCCTGCGGCCAATACCAGTTGCGCTTCAGCCGCCAGCCGTCGACGATGTCGCCCACTAGGAAAATGGTCTCCGCCTCATGATACCGCAGGAAATCCAGGAGGAAGTCCGTTCGGGCGGCCTTGGAGCCCAGATGAACGTCCGAAATGAAGAGCGTTCTGAAATGCCTTGTATCCATCTCACCGGTCACGAAGTCGTCCTTTCGCTGCCGCTTCTGATGGCTTCAAAACCAGACTCGTGTTTCAGGATGATGACAGGATGCCGCATGACTACCTCATCTCCAGTTCGGCACGGGTCGCAATCGCGATATCCGGGCGATCGGTGGTGAAGCTCGCGATACCGAGATCGAACATCCGCGTTGCCATTTCGATGTCGTGCGCGGCCCATCCGTGGATGATCACGCCGCGGTCGCTCAACGGGGCAATTGCGAGCGCGGAGATCATTTCGGCGCGAATGCCGATCTCGAAAACTCCATAGGCGGCCAAGGCGGCGTCAATGCCGACCCAGCCCACCTGGCGGATGACTGCCGGCGAGCAGAGCCATACGAAGCCGAGAAGCTCCGAAACATTGTGGCCGGCCGCCTCAAGCGCCTTTCGGAAGGCGTCGAGCCGCTCCAGCGAGAAACTCGTCACCATGCAGCGGGAAAGCATGCCGCTGGCGACCAGCCGCTCGACAATCGCCTCCTCCATGCCCTCGTAGGCGGTCCCATCCGGCCGTGTCTTGATCTCGAGGCGCAGGTCGACCAGCGACAGCGCGAAGATGTCGATCACCTCGTCGAGGGTCGGAATGGTTTCACCTGCCGCGCCGACGATGACGAATTTCGACAGTTGTTCGTAGGTGAGCCTGCCGATCTCGCCCTTGCCGTCGGTCATCCGGTCGATCGTTGCATCGTGGTGGACGACCAGAACCTTGTCGGCAGTGTGGTGGACGTCGAATTCGACGAGTTCAACCGGCAGCGCGGCGGTCTGGCGGAAGGCGAGCCTGGAATTTTCCGGCCACAGATGGGTGCCGCCGCGATGGGATGCGATCTTGGTCATTCGAAACCTCACTTGATGCCGCCGAGACCCGCGCCCTGCACTAGCTGGCGTTCGGCAAATAAGAAAAACACGATGCTCGGCAACAGGACTACGCAGCTCGCCGCAAGGATCAGGGGCCAGTCGGTAAACGGCTGTTCGCGCACCGACGCCTGCAGGTTGGCGAGCGCGATCTGCACGGTCTGCGTATCGCCGCGCAGCACGATCAGCGGCCAGAGATAGGAGTTCCACTGGGCGATGAAGGCAAACAGCGCCATCGAGGCGATCGCCGCCCAGCAGATCGGCACGATGACGTCGACCAGGATCTTGAAATGGCTGGCGCCGTCCAGGCGTGCCGCCTCCTCGTAGACCTTTGGCACGCCCATGAAATGCTGGCGCAGGAAGAAGGTCACGAAACCGGAGGCAAGCTGGGGCAGCACCGCCGCCCAGATGCTCGGCACCAGCTTCATCTTGGCCATCAGCAGGTAGTTGGGAATGATGCAGATCAGTTCCGGAATGGTCAGCGTGCCGAGCACCGCCCAGAACAGCATGTTGCGGCCGCGGAACTCCATGCGGGCAAAGGCATAGGCCGCAAGGATCGAGGTGATCATCGTACCGACCGTCGTCGACAGCGCGATTATGATCGAGTTCATGAAATAGGCGCCGAGACCTGCCTCGGTGAACACCCGTAGATAATTATCCGGATGCAGCGACCATTCGGCGACATTGGGATTGAGGAGGTCGGACGGTGCGAGCAGCGAGGCGCCGATGCCGATCAGGAAGGGGAAGACCACACCGAGGCCGAGCAGCGCCGCCCCCGCCCAGCCGAGGAAATGGAGGAGACGATCAGGAAAGGTCATAATTCACCTTGTCCCTGGCAAAGGCGAGCTTTGCGAGCGTGATGGCGACCAGCCCGAGGAACAGGAGCACGGCCAATGCCGATCCTGTCGAGATGTCGAACAGGGTAAAGCTCAAATAATAGAGGAAATTCATCAGAACGTCGGTGCCGTTGGCCGGCCCGCCGCGGGTGATGACGTTGACGAGCGTGAAGATCTGAAAACTGTCGATCACCGAGACCACGAGCAGGAACAGCGTGGTCGGCGCGACCAATGGAAAGGTGATGTCCCTGAAGCGGCGCCAGCGCCCTGCCCGGTCGATGCGCGCCGCTTCGTAATAGTCGTCAGGAATTGCATTGAGCCCGGCAATGAACAACAGCGTATCGTAACCGAGCTGTTTCCAGATCGCCACAATGCCGACCGCGACCAGCGCCAGGTTGACATCCTGCAGCCAAGGAACCTTACCGATGCCGATGGCGCCGAGCGTCAGGTTGATGAAGCCGATATCGGTGTTGAACATCCAGCTCCAGATCACCGAAATCGCCACGGAACTGGTGACATAGGGAAGGAAATAGACGCCCCGCAGCAGCCGTGCAAAAGCATGGCTTTCCCTCAGGAGATGGGCAAGCGCGAGCGCCAGGATCAGTCGCGGCGGCACGCTCACCAGCATCAGGAGAAAGGTCACCCAGAGGGAATGATGGAACTGGTCCGAGCCGAACAGCTCAAGATAGTTGTCGAAGCCCACATATCTGGAGCGGCCGTTGAGGATATTGGTCTGGTGGATGCTGAGCCAGGCGGAATAGACGATTGGCCAATAGATGAAGAGGCCGAGCAGCCCGACACAGGGCAGAAGATAGAGATAGGGCCTCAATATCCGCATCGCGTTCCAACGTTTTCCTAGTGTCATGCTTCGACTTAGCGGCCCAGTGCGAAAGTCTCGTGACATTTTCCACTCCCCCGCGTCATTCGCCTGTAACGTCCCCTTCCTACCCTCTCGCGATAGCGGTCTGGGCCGTCGAACCGGTATTTCAACCGCCGTTTCAACGAAAAGGAGAGAATGGGATGTTGAGGAAACTGCTTATCGCGGCCGCCGTCGCGGTGCTTGCGGGCCAGTCGGCTCTTGCCGCCCCCGTCGAAATCACCTTCTGGCATTCGCTCCCCAAAAAGGGCACGGACGCGGTCAACCAGATCGTCGACAAGTTCAACGCTTCGCAGAGCGAATACAAGCTGAAGGCCGAATATACCGGAATTTACGACGACACGACCACCAAGTTGCAGGCCGCCATCCCGGCTGGCCAGGCACCGGACCTCATGATGCTGGAGGTCACCCGCTACGGCCTGTTCGCCGATTCCGGCGTGCTCGAGCAGCTCGACCCCTACCTTCAGAAGGAAGGCGCCGAATTCCTTGACCAGTACCAGTCGTTCGCGCTTGAAGGCCCGAAATATCTCGGCAAATCCTACGTGCTGCCGTTCAACGTCTCGACACCGGTCATGTACTACAACAGGGACGCTTTCCGCGCTGCGGGTCTTGACCCAAATGCACCGCCGAAGACCTGGGATGAACTGCGCCAGATGTCCGCCAAGCTCACGGTTCGCCAGGGCAATGACGTCAAGCAGTGGGGTGTCATCGGTCTCGGCCAGTTCGTGCGCTGGGCCTTCGTTGCACAGGCTGGCGGCGAATGGGTCAGCCCCAAGGACAATTCCGTGCTGATGGATAGCGATGCCTCGATCGGCGCCTATACCTACATGGCCGATCTGATCCGCAAGGACAAGGTTTCGCCGGAAGCAGCGGCGATCAACGAAAGCCTCGGCAGCCAATATTTCACTAGCGGCCAGGCTGCGATCAATTTCGACTCTACCGGCGGTTTCGGCGCGCTCCGCGGTGCCGTGAAGTTCGATCTCGGCGTTGCCCCGCTGCCTTGCGGCGTCAAATGCGCTGCCCCGATCGGCGGTGCGACGATCGGCATCAACTCGGCCTCCGACGAAGCCCATCGCAAGGGCGCCTGGGCGTTCCTGAAATTCATCTCGCGCCCGGAAATCAATGCGATCACCTTCGTCGAGACCGGTTACCTGCCGATCATGAAGAAGACCGCCGACGTCGACATCGCCAAGAAAGCGATCGCTGAAGAGCCCGGTTATTCGGTTGCCATCAAGCAGCTCGACGTGGCCTTTGTGCGCTCGCGCCCGCCGGCAATGCCGGCAATCCGCGCCAAGGAACCGTCGGTCTGGGAAGCGATCGTGCTCGGCAAGACGCCGGAAGCACAGGCCCTGAAGACCTTTGGCGCCGAAATGCGCACCATGCTGTCGAAAAGCGGCGGCTGATAGGAAGAGCGTGACATAAGGGCCTTGACCCAGACGACGAAAAGCCCGGAGAGGCCAAGCGCCTCTCCGGGCTTTGTTTTATTCGGCGAGGCAAATATCTGGGATGGACCCCCGTTCGATTTGTTGTATTGAGGGACCCATTCCCGAGAAAGACGCCGAGGTCGCAATGACATCGAATATGCCCGTAACTTCCCCAGCCAATGCCGATCTCGACGAGCAGGCGCTGTTCTTCCACCGCTATCCGCGGCCCGGCAAGCTGGAGATCCAGGCGACCAAGCCGCTCGGCAACCAGCGCGACCTGGCGCTTGCCTATTCCCCGGGCGTTGCGGCACCGTGCCTGGCGATCCGCGACAATCCGGATATGGCGGCGGACTATACTGCCCGCGCCAACCTCGTCGCCGTCGTTTCGAACGGCTCGGCGGTGCTCGGTCTCGGCAATATCGGCCCGTTGGCTTCAAAGCCGGTGATGGAAGGCAAGGCCGTCCTCTTCAAGAAATTCGCCGGCATCGACGTGTTCGACATCGAGATCGACGCGCCCGGCATCGAGGCGATGGTCTCGACGGTTTCGGCGCTGGAACCGACCTTCGGCGGCATCAACCTCGAAGACATCAAGTCTCCGGAATGTTTCGAAGTCGAACGCCGGCTGCGCGAAAAGATGAACATCCCGGTCTTCCACGACGACCAGCACGGCACGGCGATCATCGTCGCTGCCGCGGTCCTCAACGGGCTTGAGCTCGCCGGCAAGAACATCGCCGACGTGAAAATCGTCACCTCGGGCGCGGGTGCTGCGGCACTCGCCTGCCTGCACCTCCTCGTTTCGCTCGGCGCGAAGAAGGAGAATATCTGGGTCCACGACATCGAAGGCCTCGTCTATGACGGCCGCAATACGCTGATGGACGACTGGAAGGAAATCTACACCCAGAAGTCCGACAAGCGCGTGCTTGCCGACAGCATCGGCGGCGCCGACGTGTTTCTGGGCCTGTCCGCCGCCGGCGTGCTGAAGCCGGAACTCCTGGAGCAGATGGCCGACAAGCCGCTGATCATGGCGCTGGCCAATCCGACGCCGGAAATCATGCCCGAGCTTGCCCGCGCCGCCCGTCCCGACGCGATGATCTGCACTGGCCGGTCGGACTTCCCGAACCAGGTCAACAACGTCCTGTGCTTCCCCTATATCTTCCGCGGCGCGCTTGATTGCGGCGCCCGGACGATTAACGAGGAAATGAAGATGGCGGCGGTCAAGGCCATCGCAGCGCTTGCCCGCGAGGAAGTTTCCGACGTCGCGGCGCGCGCCTATTCCGGCGAGTCGCCGATTTTTGGCGCAGACTATCTGATCCCCTCGCCCTTCGATCCACGCCTCATCTTGCGCATTGCGCCTGCGGTCGCAAAGGCAGCTGCCGAGACCGGCGTCGCATCCCGGCCGATCCAGGATTTCGAGGCCTATCTCGACCAGCTGAACCGCTTCGTCTGGCGCTCCGGTTTCGTCATGAAGCCGATCTTCAGCGCCGCCAAGGTTTCGGAAAAGAACCGCGTTATCTTTTCCGAAGGCGAAGACGAACGCGTGCTGCGCGCAGCCCAGGTTCTGCTCGAGGAAAAGACCGCGACCCCGATCCTGATCGGCCGTCCTTCCGTCATCGAGGCGCGGCTTGCCCGTTTCGGCATCCGCATTCGCCCGAACGTCGATTTCGCGGTGGTCAACCCGGAAGACGATCCGCGCTACCGCGACTATGTCGACGAATATTTTGCGCTGGTCGGACGCGAAGGCATCAATCCGGAAGCGGCGCGCACGATCGTGCGCACCAACAATACGGTAATCGGTGCGCTGGCGGTCAAGCGCGGTGATGCGGATGCGCTGATCTGCGGCGTCGAGGGCCGTTATGACAAGCACCTCAGCGACGTGAACCAGATCATCGGCAAGCGTCCGGGTGTCTGCGCGTTCTCAGGCCTCAGTCTGGTGATTTCCCAGCGCGGTGCGATGTTCTTCACCGACACGTTCGTCAACTACAATCCATCCGCGCAGGAAATTGCCGAGATCACCATTCTGGCGGCAGAGGAAATCCGCCGGTTCGGCATCGCCCCTAAGGCGGCGCTGATCTGCCACTCGAATTTCGGCTCGCGCGATTCCGAAAGTGCGCAGAAAATGCGGGCCGCCCTGAAGCTGGTACGTCAGCGGGCGCCGGAGCTGGAAGTGGACGGCGAAATGCAGGGTGGTTCGGCATTGTCGGAAACGCTGCGCAAGCGGGCCATGCCGGACAGTTCGCTAACCGGCGAAGCCAACCTGCTGGTTTTCCCGAACCTCGATGCGGCCAACATCTCGCTCGGTCTGGTCCGCAACCTCACGGATGCCTTGCATGTCGGCCCGATTCTTCTCGGGGCGGCCCAGCCGGCGCATATCCTGTCGTCCTCGGTCACGTCGCGCGGCGTGGTGAACATGGCGGCGCTCGCCGTCGTGGAAGCATCGCAACCAAATCTGCAATTTCAATCCTGAGTTGCAAAACTCTCTCGATGCGATGATTTGAGCCCTGCCCGGGGCTCAACCGGCCCTTGGGTAGATTTCGCCATGCGGTGGTCTCGGCTTTATGAGATTATCAACCGGCACGTTCCATGATGTCATCTTCCAGTAAAGGAGAGGATGCCGGAATTGCCGATACCGCTTCGCGGCCTGCTGACCATACCGCTCTTGCTTTTGCCTGCCGCAGCGCTGGCGGGAGACCCCGCCGTTTGCGCAGCGCTCTACCGGAAACTTGGAAACAGCCCGGAAATCATCGGCAACACGTCCGCGGCGCGCTCCTACGCCCAGCAGCTCGGCGAATATAATGCCGATATCCGCGAACTGCGGGTCGACATGCGCCGAGCCGGCTGCGGCAACGGCAGCGTCGTGGTTCTCGGCGGCCCCAATGCCGAGGTCTGCGGCCAGATGCGGGATGCGCTGGGAAGAATGGAGCAGAGCCGCGATACGCTGATGGCGGAACGCAACGGTTCGCGGCAGATGATCCTGCCCTCGGAAGAGCGGAATGCCATTCTCGCCGCCATTCGCGAACAACGCTGCACCCCCTCTTTCGAGCCGTTGCCGCCTGTAATCGACGATAAGCGAAAGGTGCCGGGCATCGAACTTCCCAGGCAAGAGGAGCCTTATTCCGGAATTACCAACCTGCGCACCCACCCGCCGCAAAAGCCGCAGGCGACCGCAGTCCCGCCGCCAGTGCTCACACCACCGCCGGAGCGGCCATACGACCCAAACAAAAAGGTGCGCACCGTCGGGCCGACCTTCCTGCCCGAAGCGGGTATCGATCTCACCAATCCGAAATCGGCAGGACCACAGCCGCAGCAATAGTCAGCGGCTGTCCCATCGGTCCTGAAAGATCAGCGCGTCCAGGCCTAAACGCTGGCGCCAGCCCTTGAGCGCCAGTTCGGGTTCGCCGTAGAGCCGATCGACATAACCGAGGCAGAGCCAGGCGACGATCTCGACACGGTCGGGAATACCGAGCAGTCCGCGCACGTCCTCGTCGCGGAAAATGCTGACCCAGCCGACACCGACGCCCTCGGCCCTTGCCGCCAGCCACAGGTTCTGCACGGCGCAGACGGTCGAATAGGCATCCATGCGCGGATTGTGGGTCCGGCCGAGCACGACCGGACCGGCGCGGTCCGGATCGCAGGTAACGCAGATCGACAGCGGCGCCTTGACGATGCCTTCGAGCTTGAGACTGCGATAGAGATCGCGGCTTTCCTCGGCAAACATCTCCACGGCCTCGTCATTGGCACGCGAAAAGGCAGCCCGGGCGGCCTCGCGTACCGCCGGATCGCGGATGAGGATGAAATTCCAGGGCTGCATGAAGCCGACCGAGGGTGCGGCATGAGCGGCGCCGAGCAGCCGCATCACCAGGTCGTCCGGCAGCGGATCGGGCAGGAACTGGTCGCGCACGTCGCGGCGTGTCTCGATCGCCCGGTAGACGGCGGCGCGTTCGACCTTGGAAAACTCGCCTGCAGGCAGCAAGGCATGCGCGAAAGGATCAGTCTGCATCGTCAAGTCCCCAACAATGCCGTCGCTCCCTTGCCTTCCCGGCTTGAAGCCTTTGGGCAAAAAGAGGTTCGAAACCTTTCCGCCGTCCGCGCGGGCTGGTCTATCTCGTCAGGCCGGTCTTCTGACTTGGCTTCATCCGCCCGCACCGCCGCCTTCCCGGTTTCCCAGTGGCTTTCATATATTGCGGCCGAGCGTCCACCTCACAGCGTTGGGCACGTTCCGGTTCCACCCCGGATTCCCGATTCTCCGGCTTGTCGCCGGCACCTGACAGGATCGTTTATGCCCTCACGCTATCGTCGGCGCAAGGCGCTCATGCGATGGGGAAATAGCGCACATAGGCAAACTCATCGCCATCAGGCGACCAGTTCGGCGAATTCATCGTGCCCTGCCCGCCGAAGAGCTCGAACAGCGTTTCGACATTGCCGCCGTCCATGTCCATCAGCCTGACGCGGACGTCAAGATCGCGCGGATGGTCGAAGACATCGGCGTCGTAGGAGACAAAGACGATCTTGTCACCCTTCGGTGACGGATGCGGAAACCAGTCGCCGTAACCGCCGTCGGTGATCCGCTCGGCGACGCCGCCGGCGGCCGGAACGCGCCAGATCTGCGTCAGCCCGGTGCGACTTGAATTGAAATAGATCCATTTCCCGTCCGGCGAAAAATCCGGCCCGTCATTGCGGCCCTCACCGAAGGTCAAACGCGTCTCTGCGCCACCTTCAATGCCGATCGTATAGATATCGAACTCGTCCCCGCGGATGCCGCAATAGGCGAAGTTTTTTCCGTCCGGCGACCAGCCATGCCAATAGGACGGCAGGCTCCGGGTCACCAGCCTCGGCACGCCGCCGCCGGCGGGAAGCACATAGATCGCCGACTTGCCTAACTCTACCTTGTCGGAAATGGCGATCAGCGAACCGTCCGGCGAAATGCCGTGGTCGTTGTTACATTGGCAGGCGAACCCGGTATCGACCAGTTCAGGCCCATCATCACCCTCCGGTGACAGACGATAGATCAGGCCCTCGCTGTTGAGCATTAGGTAGCGCCCGTCCGGCGACCAGTTGGGCGCTTCGAAGAGGGCTTCCGTCTGCCAGACCACTCGCATCGCCCTCGTCCGGATATTAAAGATCTCGACCGAGCTGCGCGGGGCCATGATCCTCTCCTACCGGTCGCGGAAACGATTGGTGATCGGATAGCGCCGGTCGCGGCCGAAGTTTTTCTTGGTGATCTTGACGCCCGGCGCCGATTGGCGCCGCTTGTATTCGGCGAGATAGAGCAGGTGCTCGATCCGGTGAACGGTGGCGATGTCGTGGCCGCGGGCGACGATCTCCTCAGTGCCCATCTCCAATTCGACGAGGCATTCGAGAATGTCGTCGAGCACCGGATAGGGCGGCAGCGAATCCTGGTCGGTCTGGTTGGGTCTGAGTTCCGCGGACGGGGCCTTGGAGATGATGTTCTTCGGGATCACCTCGCCGCTTGGGCCAAGAGCCGTCGGCGGCAGGTGTTCGTTGCGCCAGGCGGCCAGCGCGTAGACCTGCATCTTGTAGAGGTCCTTGATCGGATTGAAGCCGCCGTTCATGTCGCCGTAGAGCGTCGCGTAGCCGACCGACATTTCCGACTTGTTGCCGGTCGTCACCACCATCGAGCCGAACTTGTTGGAGATCGCCATCAGGATCGTGCCGCGGGCGCGGCTCTGGAGGTTCTCTTCGGTAATCCCCTCGTCGGTTCCTTCGAACAGCTCGGCCAGCGCTGACGAAAAACCGTCCACCGGCTCGGCGATCTGCACGATGTCGTACCGGCAGCCGAGCGCCCTGGCGCAATCGGCTGCGTCCTTCAGCGAATCCTCGGAAGTGTAGCGATAGGGCAGCATCACCGTGCGCACCCTCTCCTCGCCCAGCGCATCGACAGCGATCGCCGCGCAGATGGCACTGTCGATGCCGCCGGACAGGCCGAGAACGACCGACTTGAAGCCGTTCTTGTTGACGTAGTCGCGGAAGCCCAGAAGGCAGGCACGGTAATCCGCCTCCTCCTTTTCCGGAATGCGGGCCATCGGTCCGCGGGCGCAATGCCAGGTCTCGCCAATCCGTCTCCATTCGGTGACGGCGACGGCCGCCTCGAACTGGCTCATCTGGAAGGCGAGCGACTTGTCGGTGTTGAAGGCGAAGCTTGCGCCGTCGAAGACCAGTTCGTCCTGACCGCCGAGCTGGGCCGCGTAGATCATCGGCAGGCCGGTCTCGATCACCTGCTTCAGAACGACCTGATGGCGAATATCCACCTTGCCGCGAAAATAGGGCGAACCGTTCGGCACGAGCAGGATTTCCGCTCCGCTTTCCGAGAGTGTCTCGCAGACACCGAGATCGCCCCAGATATCCTCGCAGATCGGAATGCCGAGCCGCACGCCGCGGAAATTGACCGGGCCCGGCATGTCACCGGCGACGAAAACGCGCTTTTCATCGAACTCGCCGTAATTCGGCAGGTCGATCTTGTCGCACACGGCGATCACCTTGCCGCCGTCAAGCACGGCGATCGAATTGTGCCGGCCTTCCTTTCCCTGACGTGGGAAGCCGATGATGACGCCGGGGCCGCCATCTGCCGTATCGGCGGCAAGCTCTTCCACCGCCTTCAGGCAGGCGTTGAGGAAGGCCGGTTTCAGGACGAGGTCTTCCGGCGGATAACCGGACAGGAAGAGCTCGGTGAAGAGGATGAGATCCGCCTCTTCGCGGGCGGCATCCCTTCTGGCTTCTCGGGCCAGCGCCAGATTGCCGGCGATATCGCCGACGGTCGGGTTGAGCTGGGCAACGGCGATACGAAATGTCTGGCTGATATCCTGGGTCATGGTACCGATTTAATGTCCGCAGCAGACCGCGGCAACGTTGTTCCGAGAGTTTTTTATGGTTCAGGCGGATGCGGGACGATCGCCCGGATAATGCGGCACGCCGTCCTCCGGCAGTTCGTAGAAATCTCCCTTGTCGGCGCAATAGATATGCTCGCCCATGACAAGGCCGCTCGGCTGATCGAAAGCGCCCGCCAGGATCGAAATGCTCGCCGCGCCCTCCGCCTGCCAGAACAGCGCAGAGCCGCATTGCGAGCAGAAGCCGCGCCGCGCTTCATCGCTGGCGCGATACCAGCTCAGCGCTTCCTCGCCTTGGAGCGTCATGTTTTCGGCACGAACGCTGGTCGCCGCATAATAAAGCCCGGTCTGGCGGCGGCATTGCGAACAATGGCAGGCCGTGACACTCCGCAGCGGACCCACCGTCTCAAACCGGATCGCACCGCACAGGCAACGACCGCTGTTCTTCTGCTGCATGCACCATCCTCGACGAAGCGACGCCCCAGTGTCGCGGGCGTGGGCCGCGAGGTCAAATCTATTCCGCTGATGATGATCATCAACGGAAGCTATATCAAGATACGGAAAGGCCGGCGTCGCCGCCGGCCTTCTTCGATTTTCAACGATCATGCGCGGCGGTTCAGCCGTTGACGACCATCCGCTTTTCGTCGCGGCCACTCTTCATCCGCTCGGCGAGCAGGAAGGCCAGTTCCAGTGCCTGGTCAGCGTTGAGGCGCGGGTCGCAATGGGTGTGGTAGCGGTCCTGCAGGTCGCTCGCCGTTACTGCCCGGGCGCCGCCGGTGCATTCAGTGACGTCTTTGCCGGTCATCTCGATATGGATACCGCCCGGATGGGTGCCTTCGGCGCGGTGGATCTGGAAGAAGCTTTCGACTTCCGACAGGATCCGGTCGAACGGCCGGGTCTTGTAACTGTTGAGCGTGATCGTGTTGCCGTGCATCGGATCGCAGGACCAGACGACTTTTTTGCCTTCCCGTTCGACGGCACGGATCAGCTTCGGCAGCGAGTCGGCGACCTTGTCGTAACCGAAACGGCAGATCAGCGTCAGACGACCGGCTTCGTTCGTCGGGTTGAGCGCGTCGATCAGTTCGATCAGGTTGTCGGCCTGCAGCGACGGGCCGCATTTGAGGCCGATCGGGTTCTTGATGCCGCGGAAATATTCGACATGCGCATGGTCTAGCTGGCGGGTGCGGTCGCCGATCCACAGCATGTGGCCTGACGTCGCGTACCAGTCGCCCGAGGTGGAGTCGACGCGGGTGAACGCTTCTTCGTAGCCGAGCAGCAGCGCTTCGTGGCTGGTGAAGAAATCCGTCTCACGCAGGCTCGGCTGGTTTTCCGCAGTGATGCCGATCGCCTTCATGAAATCCATGGTCTCGCTGATGCGGTCTGCGAGCTTGCGGTAACGTTCGCCCTGAGGACTATCCTTGACGAAACCGAGCATCCACTTGTGGACGTTTTCGAGATTGGCGTAGCCACCCATCGCGAAGGCGCGCAGCAGGTTGAGCGTCGCTGCCGACTGACGGTAGGCCATCATCTGGCGCTCCGGATCGGGAATGCGCGACTCCGGCGAGAACTCGATGCCGTTGATGATATCGCCGCGGTAGGACGGCAGTTCGACGCCGCCTTGCATTTCGACATTGGACGAACGGGGCTTGGCGAACTGACCGGCGATGCGGCCGACCTTGACGACCGGAAGCTGGGCGCCATAGGTCAGCACGACCGCCATCTGCAGGAACGAACGGAAGAAGTCGCGGATATTGTCGGCACCGTGTTCGACGAAGCTTTCGGCGCAGTCGCCGCCCTGAAGCAGGAATGCATTGCCTTCCGCGACACTGGCGAGCTGCTTCTTCAAGCGACGGGCCTCACCGGCAAACACGAGCGGCGGAAAGGTGGCGAGCTGGGCTTCCGTCGCTGCCAGCGCGGCCTTGTCCGGGAATTCCGGGACCTGCTGGATCGGTTTCTGCCGCCAACTGCTCGGAGTCCAATTCTGTGCCATCTCGTTCACCTGTTTCAGCCTCGGCCATCCTCCGCCGGGCAAGTCTTTAAAATCGAGGCGGCTTATAAACCTTAACAGCACCGTTGCATAGCCGTTTTGCCCGCTTTCATCGCCACTCGTCCGCGCCATATTCGGAGCAGCCGGTCGGATCGCATGCAGTGTGAAATCGGGACATGCGCGGGTTTTTAATATCGTTCTTAGCCACAACTTCACGAATTTGCGCGACGCTCCGCCGAAAGTTTCTTGCTGGGGAGCAGGCGATGCATCCGATGACACGTCTATGGAAAGATCGCCGCGGCAATTTCGGCGTCATGACCGCGTTGCTGCTGGTTCCGCTGATCGGCACCGCTGGCATGGCGCTTGATTTCGGCCACGCACTTACCATCAAGCAACAGCTCATCGGGGCAGCCGATGCGGCCGCTGTCGGCGCGGTAGCCGAAAAATCGAAAGCCGTCGCCCAGGCTATGCAGTTGCAGGGCGACGGAAGCGTGGCGCTCGATCCGGCCGAGGCCCGAAGCATCTTCCTCGGCCAGATGTCCGGTGAGCTTTCCACCCTGCCCGTCAGCGTCGATATCGCCCTGGTGAAGACCAACGGTATCCTGACCTCGCGCGTATCATTCAGCGCCACCTTGCCGACCACCTTCATGACAATCCTCGGCAAGGATGACATCACCGTTGCCGGCCAGGCGACCGCGCAATACCAGACGCCCTCGTTCATCGACTTCTACATGCTGCTCGACAACACGCCGTCGATGGGCGTGGGGGCGACGCCGGCAGACGTGACCAAGATGCAATACGCCACGCGCCTGGGATCTGATGGCAAGGGCAAGGATGCGAACTGCGCCTTTGCCTGCCACATCGTCTCGGAGGACGGCGTCGAGGACCCGAACAGCTATTACAACGTCGCCAAGAACAACAACGTCACGACCCGCATCGACGTGGTGGCAGCCGCAACCAAGGCGCTGATGGCGAAAGCCACCGATACCCAGACGGTCGCAAACCAGTTCCGCATGGCCGCCTACACATTCGGCAAGACCGCCATGGATGCGAAGCTCTTCAAGGTCGCAAACCTCGATTACAATCTGGGCGAGGTCAGCAAGGCGACCAACCAGATCACTCTGATGAGCATTCCCTATCAGAACTACAACGATGACCAGCAGACGAGTTTCGACGACGCGCTGAAGGGTATCAACACTGAAATCAAGGATGTGCCCGGCAACGGGACCAGCAATATCGACCGGCAGAAGATCGTCTTCTTCGTCGCCGACGGCGTGGGCGACAGCTACAAGCCGAAGGGCTGCACCAGTCCAAAGGGCGCCAGGAACGGCACCCGCTGTATCGAGCCGATCGACATCACCACCTGCGACGCGCTCAAGCTGCGCGGTGTCCGCATCGCAGTTCTCTACACGACATATCTGGAACTGCCCGAAAACGACTTCTACAAGGCTTGGGTCGCACCCTTCCAAGGCACGATCGCCGCCAAGATGGAGGCATGCGCCACGCCGGGCCTTTTCTTCGAGGTCAGCCCGACGCAGGGCATTACCCAGGCCATGCAGACGCTTTTCCTGAAGATCGTCGCCACGCCGCGCATCACCAGCTAGTGCCGCGCCAGAGCCCGGGCGCGCGTCAGACGCGCTCGCCGTTCTTCATCCGGTAGCTCGGGTTGTACATGGTGACGAGTTCTTCCGAAGCCGTCGGATGCACCGCCATGGTGCGGTCGAAATCGTCCTTGGTGACACCGGCCTTCAGCGAGATGCCGAGAAGCTGCGCCATCTCGCCGGCGTCGTGGCCGAGGATGTGGGCGCCGACCACCTTGCGGCTTTGCGCATCGACGACCAGCTTCATGATCATCTTCTCAGCCCGTCCCGAAAGCGTCGCCTTCATCGGCCGGAACTCGGCGCGGTAGACTTCCAGCTCCGGATAACGCTTGGCGGCCTCCTCTTCCGACAGGCCGACCGTGCCGATCTCGGGCTGCGAGAAGACGGCGGTCGCGATCAGGTCGTGGTCCGGGGCGGTTGGATTGTTCCTGTATTCGGTTTCGACGAAGCACATCGCCTCGTGGATCGCCACCGGCGTCAGCTGTACCCGATCGGTGACATCACCGAGCGCATAGATATGCGGCACGCTGGTGCGGGAATATCGGTCGACGACGATGGCGCCACGCTCATTCACCTCGACGCCCGCGGCTTCGAGGCCGAGCCCCGTCGTGTTCGGATCGCGGCCGAGCGCCAGCATGATGGTGTCGACGGCGATCGTCTCGCCGTTCATCGTCCTGGCGACAAGTCCACCGGCTGCCGCCTTGGTTACCTCCTCGATCACATCGGTCAGAACGATGCGGATACCCTTCTCGACCATCGCCTTGTGCAGGCCCTGGCGCATGTCGTGGTCGAAGCGCGAGAGGATTTCCTTGCCGCGATAGATCAGGGTCACGTCCACGCCGAGGCCGTGGAAGATGTTTGCGAATTCGACAGCGATATAGCCGCCGCCAGTGATCAGGATGGAGCGCGGCAGTTCCGGCAGATCAAAGGCTTCGTTGGACGAGATGCAGAGTTCGTGGCCGGGCAGCGCCGCATGCGGGTTGGGCGCCCCGCCGGTCGCGATGACGATCTTTTCGGCGGTCACCGTCTTGCCGGTCTTCACGAGCCGGACCGTGTGGGGGCCGACCAGTTCGGCGCGGGTTTCGAGGATTTCGGCGCCGTTGTTTTCCAGGCCCTTGCGATAGAGGCCTTCAAGGCGGGCGATCTCCCTGTCCTTGGCGGCGATCAGCTTCTTCCAGTCGAACGTGCTCGCCCCGACGTCCCAGCCGTAACCAACCGCATCCTCGAAATGCTCGTGGTACTGGGAGGCATAGACGAAGAGCTTCTTCGGTACGCAGCCGCGGATGACGCAGGTGCCGCCGAAACGATATTCCTCGGCGATCGCCACCCGCTTGCCTAGCGATGCTGCCACGCGCCCGGCCCTCACGCCGCCCGATCCGCCGCCAATCACGAAGAGATCATAGTCATAGGCGGTCATGGTATTCTCCTTGAGAGCAGGCGGCGGGATGTGGCTCACATATAGGGACGGGAACCCCAAAAGGAAAAGCCCGGATTGTTCCGGGCTTCCATAAAATTCAGCGGATCGAGGGATCGATCAGGGTTTGGGTGCAGGAGCCGGAGCCGGCTTGCCAGCCGGAGCAGCGGGCTTGGCCGGAGCGGTCGCGGCCGGAGCAGCG
>NZ_JALBGV010000082.1 GCF_023006505.1 Neorhizobium sp. SHOUNA12A | reverse complement strand
AATAGGTGCCGATGGTGCAGCTGACATGACTGGCGCGGCAACAGCCGCCGTCGCAATAGCCTCCGCTAATCCGGCATCGGCCACATGATCAACCATCACGGCACGCATCGCGCCGGCTGTTCGAACGGCTGCAGCAGCTGGAAGCGGTGCGCGAGCTTTCCGGCCGCCCCACCTTCCGCATCTACGGACTCTGAGCATGGCGAAGCGCGCGCGGCAAATCGTCATCGACAAGGAGCTTCTCCACCTGACGCAGGAGGAGCGGCATCGCCAATGGGCGGCGCGGGTGGAGGCGGTGATCTTTGCCTCTTCCGAGCCCGTCACCCGGAAAGCGTTGGAGCGGGTCGTCGGAGAGGACTGCGATATCGAAGCGATCATCGAGGAGATCCGCGAGTCACTCGACGGCCGGCCTTATGAACTCGTCGCGGTCGCCGGCGGCTGGCAGCATCGTACCCGGCCGGAATTTGCCGATGTCATCCATGCTTCCGGCGCCGCCAACGCACCGCCCGCGGATCTGACCGATCACCAGGCCTTGGTGCTGATGACGATCGGTTATTTCCAGCCGGTGACGCGCGCCGAGATCTCGAAGATTTTCGGCCGCGAGGTGAGCCGCGATACCATCGCGACGCTCCGGCAGCTCGGCTTCCTCGCTTCCGGCCCGCGCAGCCCGACGCCCGGAGCGCCCTATACCTATATCACCACGCCGGCCTTCCTCACCGCCTTCGGTTTCGACACACTGCGCGACCTGCCGGATACGGAAATGCTGGAGGATGCCGGGTTGCTGACCCGCAAGCTGCCGGTCGACGATTTCGTCGAGCCGGAACTGGAAGAAGACGACGATTAGCGGCAGTGCTTGAAATGCGCGGGAATTGAGCTCATATTGAGCAATAGATGATCAAAACTGGATCAGGACTGTTCTCATGGCTCATGCTTTTGAAATTGGCGCCGCCGCTTTCCGTGAACAGCAATCCGCGCTTTTATCAGCGCGGCGGGTGTCCGATCTGCTCGGATTGACCCAGGCGGAGCTTGCGAAACTGATCGGTGTCGCCCGCAACACCCTGACGGCGAAAAGCGGCGCCCGCAAGGTCGATCTGGCGCTCTCCCCGGTCGTGCGCATCCTGGCGATGGCGAGCGAGATGGCCGGCGACGAGAACCGCGCGGCGATATGGTTCAAGCACCAGCCTATCCCGGGTTGGGCCGGCAAGACGGCTTACGACCTCGTCGGCGAAGGCAAGGCCGACAAGGTGCTCGCCTATCTGGAGGCGGTGCGCTCCGGCGTCTATGCCTGAATTGGCCCCGGAATCAGGCATCCTCTGGCGTGCCTATGTGCCGCGCTGGGCGCATGCGCCGCTTTCCGGCGACGGCGCTGCCCGTTTTGGCGGTCGTTGGAACCCGGTCGGCGCAGCGACCATCTATGCCGCGCGCGAGCTTTCCACAGCCTGGGCGGAGTATAATCAGGGTTTCGTCCAGCACCCGGCCCTGATCGCCCAGCTTCGGCTCGACGGCGCGCGGCTCGCCGATCTGACCAGTCCCGAGGTTCTGTCCGGTCTCGGTGTCGACGAGACCATCCACCGCTGCGAATGGCGAGCCGATCTCGATGCCGGCCGGATACCGGCAACGCATCTCCTCGCAGAGAGGTTGCTCGATGATGGCCGGGACGGCGTCATCTATCCGTCATTCATGTCGCCGGGCGGAACCTGCGTCGCCCTCTGGCGCTGGAACGGCAAGGACCAGCCGAAACTCACGGTCACCGACCCCGACGGGCGGTTGCCGAAAAACCCGGCTTCCTGGTTGTAGTCGGGGAAAGGGAGGTCGTTTCTTTCCCGTAGTGTCGGTTCGACCACCGGGACGACCATCGCCGCCTGACGCCACACCCACAGCTGTATGGAAAATACTCCGTTCAACCTTGGCATTTAAAATTTAGCGGAATGTAATGTTTTGGATGCATGATGGGCCGAGAGAAAGCGGTGCCCATGCAGCAGAACATCCGTATCACATCGCACGTCACGATCGTGCTGACATTGCTGACGGCCCTGACAGCGCTGCTTCTCGCCGGGTTCATGTGGCTTGCCTCGGTCAAGGTGGACGATTTCTCCTTGACCCGGCAGAAGGGCTACGTCGAACAGGGCCTCGACGAGCAGGTAAAAGCCGTACAGCATGAACTGGAAAGCGTCACCGTCTGGAATGACGCGGTCCTGCTTGTCGCCAAGGACGATCACCCATGGATTGCCGAGAATATCGGTATGTGGATGCACAAATATTTCAGCCATGACCGCACTTACGTGTTCAACGAGCGGGACGAGTTGGTCTTTGCGATGCGGGACGGCGAGGATATTGCGGCCCTGACCTTTCTCGGCGATGAAAAGGTCGCGGCGGCCTTGCGGGAAGACATCCGGGCGATGCTCCACAAACGGACCGCACCCGGCGATTCCAATCCCCCGGTGCTTGCCGAAATTTTCGCGGAAAAGATCCTCTCGATCGCCAGCCGGCCCGCTGTCGTCAGCGCAAGGCCGATCGTCCCGAGCAGCGACGAGATCTCGCTCGACCCCGGCAAGGAATTCATCACGGTTGCCGTGAGATTCCTGGATGCCAGCGCGGTCGAAAAAATCGCTCGTTACGCGCGGATCGAGACGCTGCATTTTACCACCGACGCGGCCGAAACGACTGCAGCCATTCCAGTCATCGCCACTGATGGCTCGATGCTGGGATATATGGCTTGGCAGCCCATCCGGCCGGGCCTGATGCTTATCGAGCAGATCGCTCCGGTCGGCATTGCCTGTATCGTCGTGGCCATGGGCGTGGTGATCTTCCTGGGCCGGGGGCTGCGCAAGACAACCCTCGACCTGTCCGAAAGCCGTCTGGCGCTGATGCGCCACCGTGACCAGCTCGAAGAGAGCGTCAGGCTCCGGACGGCGGAGATCGAGCGCCAGCGGGAGGAACTCGACAGGCTCCTGGCGCAGGAGCGCCATGTGAACGCCCTGCAGCGTCAGTTCGTCACCATGGCTTCCCATGAGTTCCGCACGCCGCTCGCCATCATCGATGCCGCGGCACAGCGCCTGTCGCGCACGAAAACAACCCAGAAGCCCGAATATGTGGAAGAGAAGTCGGCCCAGATCCGCGCCGCCGTGCTGCGCATGGTCGACCTGATGGAGAGCATCCTGTCGGCGGGCCGGCTGGAGACCGGCAAGACGACGCTGAAGCCGGAACGCCTCTCGCTGGCGGAAATCATCGAATCCTGCTGCGCCCGACAGATGGACGTTCGCAAATCCCACAGGATTCACCGGGACCTTTCGCATCTGCCGCAGACGATCCTTGCCGATCGCACCACGATCGAACAGGTCTTCACCAACCTTCTTTCGAATGCCGTCAAATATGCCCCCCACGCGCCGGACATCCATATCCGGACCTCGACGAAGAACGGCATGTCCTATGTATCGATCCAGGATGCCGGCATCGGCATGGATGCCGAGGACCTGCCGAAGCTTTTTCAGCCCTATTACCGGGCCCGCAGCGCGACCGGGATCGCCGGCACCGGCATCGGGCTCAACCTCGTCAAGCAGATCGTCGACCTGCATGGCGGTTCGATTTCGGTCGAGAGCGTACTCGGCCGGGGAACAACATTCACGGTGGCGCTCCCGAACAAGGGACCGCTCGCAAATCTCATCAAACGTGCAGCTTAGGGAATAGCAGGATGATTACCGTACTATGCATCGACGACGAAGCGGATATCCGTCAGCTCATCGTTGAGGAACTGACGGACGCCGGGTTTGCAACTCTGGAGGCCGCCAATGGGCAGGAGGGGCTGGAGGCCATCCTGTCCTATTGGCCGGATATCGTCATCTGCGACATTTCGATGCCCGTCATGGACGGTCACCAGCTCCTGGCAGAAATCCAGATGAACCACGCCGAGCTTTTCAACATCCCCTTCATCTTGCTTTCGGCCCTGACCGACAAGGACAATGTGTTGACCGGACTGCGGGCAGGGGCGGCGGACTATCTGACCAAGCCGATCGATTTCGACCTTCTGCTGGCCAAGCTCGCCGGCTGCATCGCCCGCCTCGAAAACGACCGGGCGGTCGGTCGGGCACTTTGATCTCAAGGCAAGGCGGAGGAGTTCCTCTGCAGCCGCAGCTCAGGACGTAACTGCGAGTCCCGACCGGCGACCTGCCAGGAACCGCCGGATCGCCGGATCCGTTTCGAGGCCGATGGCGCGCGCATAGGCGGCATCGGCTTCTTGTGTTCGGCCGCAGCGGGAGAGCAGGTCGGCGCGCGCGGCCCAATAGGGCTGGTAGTCGGCAAGGCGCTGGTCGCCGTTGACCGCATCGAGCGCCGCAAGCCCTTCCTCCACGCTCCGGCCGCTGGCGATCACCACGGCGCGGTTGACGGCAACGACCGGCGAGCCGGTCAACGCCCCCAGATGGTCGTAAAGCGTTTCGAGGATCCCCCAATCGGGCTGACGGCCGAAACGGCGGATTGCATGGGCCGATTGCACGGCGGCCTCCAATTGATAGCGGCCTATCCTTCCGCGGTGACTGGCGGTGAGCAGGATGTCTTCGGCCTCGTCGATCAGCGTCCTGTCCCAGGCGGTCGGGTCCTGTTCGGCGAGCGCCACATAATCGCCGGCCTCGGTCCGCCGCGCGCCGCGCCGGGCTTCAAGATGCAGCATCAGTGCCAGCAGGCCGAGCGCTTCCGGCTCGTCGGGCAGCATCACGGCCACCAGCCGACCGAGCCAGATCGCCTCCTCCGCCAATCCGCGGCGACGGGACGGGGCGGCGGCCGGGTCGATCCAGCCTTCGGTGAAGGCCGCATAGATCGCCTCCAGAACCGCATCCAGCCGTTCGCTCATGTCGGCGCGTTCGGGCAGGCGGAAGGCGATACCGGCGTCGCGGATCTTGGTTTTGGCACGGACCAGCCGCTGCCCCATGGTGGCCGGCGGGACCAGGAAGGTGCTGGCGATCGTCGCCGCGTCGAAGCCGAGAATGGTCTGCAGGATCAGCGGCCCACGCATCCGGGCGTCGATCGCCGGATGGGCGCAGGCGAACATCAGCCGCAGCCGCTCGTCCGGGATATCCGCCTGCTGCTGATCGGAAAGCTCGTCGGACAGCAGTTTCAGATGCTCCGTAGCAGCGGCACGCGTCCCCCCGCGCCTCATCGCATCGAGCTGCCTTCGGCGGGCAACCGTCAGCAGCCAGGCCTCGGGATTTTTCGGAATGCCTGCATGAGGCCAATCGGAAAGCGCCGAAGCGAAGGCTTCCGACAGCGCATCCTCCGCACCCGCCAGATCGCGGGTGCGGGCGGCGAGGAAGGCGACGAGCCGGCCGTAGGACT
The DNA here is from genome assembly GCF_023006505.1 of Neorhizobium sp. SHOUNA12A. Classification (GTDB taxonomy): domain Bacteria; phylum Pseudomonadota; class Alphaproteobacteria; order Rhizobiales; family Rhizobiaceae; genus Neorhizobium. The sequence goes on along the minus strand of NZ_JALBGV010000082.1, from coordinate 20,325 downwards.
GGCGGGCGACGCGCTCGGCCTCGCCGGAAACCCCGCCCAAAACCTCGCCGCCGCCGGCCATCGGCGTCACATCACCCACATCGGGCGCACTTCGATCGCGCCGTTGATCGCTCCCGGGCATTTCGCTGCCCATTCGAGCGCAGCGTCGAGATCCGGCACGTCGATGATGTAAAAGCCGCCCAGCTGTTCCTTGGTGTCGGCATAGGGCCCATCCAGCACCTCGGTCCTGTTGCCGGCGACCCGCACCGTGCTTGCGGCCTCGGAAACCTGCAGCCGATCGCCGCCGACAAGCGCGCCGGATTTCTTCAGCGCTTCGGCATAAGCGATATAGGGGGCGGAATGGGCGCCGCTCTTGGCGTCGGCAGCGAACAATGCTTCGTCGCGATAGATCATCAGCATGTATTTCATGGCTTTTCTCCGTGTGTGCCGCAGCCCGTCATCGGCCTGCTACACCAATGTCGTTCGAGAATAAGCCCGTTCGACACGGCCTGCGAAAAATCTATCGCCGGCCGCGCATTTTGTCAGTCACCCTTGGGGATGTCGTCGCGCTCGCGAAGATTGCGGGCGACCAGCCGACAAAGCTCGCGGAGCTGCTGGTAGCTTTCCTGCGGCAGGAAGGAAAAGACGTCCCGCTCGACGGCATCGGCTGCCGCGTCGCACGCCTTGATCATCCGCTTGCCCTCGGTCGTCAGGCTCATGCGCAGGATGCGACGGTTGGCGGGGTCTTCCTTGCGGGTGATGAGATTGCGGCGCTGCAGGCCGCCGATCAGCTCGTTCATCGTCTGCGGCGTCACGAAGAAGCGACGCGAAAGTTCGGCTGAGGACAGCCCTTCGCGGCTGCCGATGACGCTCAGCACCGTATATTGAATGCCGGTCATCTGCAGCGCCGACAGCGCCACTTCCAACCGGCTGCGGACGGCATGATTTGCCTGGTTCAGGAAGTAGATCGCCCGGGGCTGCTGCATCACCCAATCGCCGGTGCTTGCTTCTTCGGGCCTGACGTCTTCAGCCATCACGATGCGGTGACCTTCTTTAAACGGTTATATGAGCGGGGTAGCGGAGAAAGTGCAACGGCACAAGTCGCGTTGCACAAAACCCTCAACTTACTGAAGCGCCGAGCCGCAGCGACAGGGATCTGGCGGCACGCAACGTGGCGGTCAGCGGCAGGGCAGAGGGCGCGATATCGAAGCCATCCTGTCGACCGAGCACGGTGACAACCGCTTTCAGATGCGAGCGGTGATCGAAGACGGGGGCGGCGACCGCCGAAAAATCCGGAACCGTGGACGGCAGCGTCGCGGCATACCCTTGGCTGCGCACCGTTGCGAGATCGGTTATGAAACGGGCGATCGAGCCCTCCGCTTCGCCGCCCTGGCGCATCATGGCGCGCAGGTGATGTTCCCATTCGGCATTCGGCAGGTTGGCCATGAAGACCCGGCCGGTCGCCGTCGGCCACAGGCGGACCAGCGAACCGACCTTGATCTCGTAGACGCTGTCGGAGCGGCCCTCGATCTTGTCGACCACGACAGGCGCGTCGCCGTTCCAGACCGCCAGCGTCACCGTCTCGCCGAGCTCGGCGGCAAGCTGCGAAATCGCCGCGCGCGCAAGGCTGAGGAAATCGGTGCGGGAAAGCGAGGCAAGCCCGAGCTGCAGCGCGGCATCGCCGAGATCGTAAAGGCCGGACAGCCGGTCCTGCGCGACGAAACCGGTGCGCACCAGGCTGACCAGATAACCATGCGCCATGCTCGGCGTCATGCCGGCAGCAGCGGCGATGTCGTTCAGCCGCATGGCCCGGCCGGCATGCTGGATCGCCGTCAGCACCTTCAGGCCCTTTTCGAGCGACTGGATGCCGGCGCCCTTGATCTCCGGGTCCTTGCCCGTCGCTTTCTGATTTCCCGACGCGTCCATGACCTCTCCGCTTGACGTCTTCTTTCATCTTTATACAATATAGCTGAACGATTTCAAGAATATTGAAATCGTCGCGAAGGATAAGGAGGAGACCTTGGCGGAATATCTGGTTTGTTCGGAGGATGAGATCGCCGATGGCGGCCGCAAGGTCGTCGCCTGCGGGGAGCGGGAGATCGGCATTTTTCGGGTGAAGGGTGCGCTGCATGCCTGGCACAACATGTGCCCGCACCGGCAGGGGCCAATCTGTCAGGGCCGCATCTATCCTCAAGTCATCGAGCCAGTCGATGAAAGGCAGGAGGTGCGGACGCTCCAATACAATGAAGAGAACATGCACGTCGCCTGTCCGTGGCACGGCTGGGAATTCAACCTGGAAACCGGCCGCAATGCCGGGCCGGCTAAATACCGCCTGCACCGTGCCGAACTGGCGATCCGGGAGGGGCAGGTCTATGTCGTCCTCTGAACCTACTTTTCGCAGCAATTCCCTTGGGCGCAACGACCCCTATGGCTGGATCGAGGACGCCACCGCCGAAATCGAGAAGGCGACGGCCGAACTGCTGGAAAACGGCGAAGCATCGCGCGTCTCCGACGAGGCGGTGGCGCGGATGATGACTGCGGCGATCCGGCTTTATGTCGCGAAAAGCGACGGCGAAGAACGCACGTTCCGGCCACTGACCGGCTCCCGCGACGAGACGGTGACCGCCACCGAAGCGTTGTCTGCCGTGTCGGAAATCCTGCGCGCCCTGCATCTCGGGCCGATGGAATTGGCGCTCTGGTACCGGCGCCGGCCGGATGAACTTTGAGGCATAAAATCCACTCTTTCGCCTGAGGAGAGCGAACATGGATATTTCCAACAAGGATCGCGCCCGCGAATTGCCGGTGCAGCAGATCGACGTCTTCACCGATACGCGCGACATCCTTGCGCATGCCAACCGGGCCGCTAAGAAGCGTGGTTTCGAGGACTGGCTGATCTGCGATGTGGATGCCCACCACACCGAGACGATCTCCTGGCATGAACTGGTGCAATATATCGAGGACCCGGTCATCCGCCATCAGGCGATGCTCTTCCACGACGAGAAGATGGGCACCGCCTCCTACGGCTTGAACGGCGACATGGGCCTCAAATACCAGGACGTCGGCGGCCGCATTCCGCACCAGGCCGGCATCCGCGAAAAGGTCGATGACGGGGTTCATCGCGACGTGACGCTGTCGCGCCGGGCGATGAGTGCACTCGGCGTCGACTACATGGTGCTGTTCCCGACGCCGATGCTGACGCTCGGGCTGCATCCGCAGCCGGAAATGGAAGTCTATCTCGGCCGCGCCTATAACCGCTGGCTGATCGACAAGGTGCTCTCCAAGGACGACCGGCTGAAGACGCTCGCCTACCTGCCGTTCAACGTACCCAAGGAAGCCGAACGCACCATCGAGGAATTTTCGGGCCAGCCAGGCGTCATCGGCTTCTGCGTTCCGTCCGTCCGCCACAAGGCGGTGCACCATAACGACTACATGCGCATCTATGCGATGCTCGAGGAACGCAACCTGCCGATCGCCTTCCATGCCGCCTATCACTGGCAGGACCAGTCGCTTGCGACCATCAACCGCTTCCTCGGCATGCACGCGCTCGGCTTCGTCTGGTGCAATATGGTCCATATGACCAACTGGATCTTGAATGGCATTCCGGAGCGCTTTCCGAAGCTGAAGAGCATCTGGGTGGAAAGCGGGCTCGCCTGGATCCCCTTTCTGATGCAACGGCTCGACGACCAGTACCTGATGCGACCTTCGGAAGCGCCGCAGCTGAAAAAGCTGCCGAGCGAATACATGCGTGAAAACTGCTGGTACACGACCCAGCCGATGGAAACGGTGAACATGAAGGCGCTGCAATTGACGCTGGAGATGATCAACGCCGAGAGCCAGCTCCTGTTTGCATCGGACTGGCCACATTTCGATTTCGACCTGCCGCAGGAGATCTACGACCTGCCGTTCCTGAGCGAACAGGCGAAACGGAATATCCTGGGGCTGAATGCGGCGAAGTTATTCAATCTGGACCCGACGGTAAGGAAGACTTTGTGAGACGGGGAACCAAGTGACCGCCGATGAGGATGCGGGACAGTGCCGCATCCAAACCCTCCCCCTTGTGGGGAGGGTGGCCGGCAGGCGGGAGGGTTTTGATGCGAAGCAAGTCCCCTCCCCAACCCCTCCACACAAGGGGGAGGGGCTCCACGCGACGCTTCAGCTCGCCGCTGCCATGATCAACATTTTCATTCACAGGGAATCTCTCACATGACCATCACCGGAGGCGATTCCATCGTCGCATCGCTGCGCGCTCACCATGTGGACACAGTCTTCGGCATACCGGGCGCCCAGCTCTATGGCCTGTTCGATGCCTTTCAGCGTGACGGCATGCGGGTGATCACGCCGCGGCACGAGCAGACCTGCGCCTATATGGCCTTCGGTTACGCACGCGCCTCGGGCAATCCCGGCGTCTATTCCGTCGTGCCGGGGCCGGGGGTGCTCAACACGGGCGCTGCGCTGCTCACCGCCTGGGGCTGCAACGAGCCGGTTCTGTGCCTGACCGGGCAGGTTCCGACCGCGTTTCTCGGCAAGGGTCGCGGCCATCTGCACGAGATGCGCGACCAGCGCGCCGTGCTTGCCGGCATCGCCAAGTCCGCCGAACGCGCCGACAAGGCAGCGGACGTTTCCACCGCTATCGCCCACGCGTTTCGCGAGATGCGCTCGCTCAAACCGGGCCCGGCGACGGTGGAAATGCCCTGGGAACAGTTCGTGGCGGAGGGTGAATTCGAGATCGCCCGGCCGCTCGAAAATCATCCGGATCCGGTAGCCGACGTGGCAGTCGGCGAGGCGGCTGCTGTGATCGGCAGGGCGGAGCGGCCGATGATCTTCGTCGGCCCCGGCGCATTCGAGGCCCGTGAGGAGGTGCTGCGGCTTGCGGAAATGCTGCATGCGCCGGTAGTCGGCTTTCGCTCCGGGCGCGGCGTGGTCTCCAACCGCCACGAACTCGGCCTCACCATTGCCGAAGCGCGAAAGCTCTGGCCGGTGGTCGATTGCGTCATCGGCATCGGCACCCGGCTCGAGGTGCCGAGTTGGCGTTGGAAGCCGAGAGCCGAAGTGCCGGTGGTGCGGCTGGAAATCGACGCGGAGGAACTGATCCGCACGCCGGAGGCCCTCGGCGTGCTTGGTCGGGCGAAGACTTCGCTCGCAGCGCTGCTCGGCGAGATCAAGCCGCGGACGCCTTCCGACGACTGGCAGGAAGCGATCAGAAAGGCGCGCGTGGAAACGGCGCAGGACATCCGGGAAATCTTGCCGCATTACGAATATCTGCAAGCGATCCGCGCAGCCCTTCCGGACGACGGCATTCTCGTCGAAGAGGTCTGCCAGTCCGGTTTCGCCTCCTGGTACTGCTATCCGGTCTACGAACCCCGCACCTTCATCTCGACCGGCTTCCAGGGCACGCTCGGCTTCGGCTTTCCGACCGCGCTTGGCGTCAAGGTTGCCCGGCCGGACGTGCCGGTGGCGTCGATCGCCGGCGATGGTGGCTTCATGTTCGCCGTCCAGGAGCTGGCGACCGCCGCCCAATACGGCATCGACGTCATCACCGTCGTCTTCAACAATTCCGCCTTCGGCAACGTGAAGCGCGACCAGAGCGAAGCTTTCGGGGGACGACTGATCGGCTCGGAACTGAAGAACCCGGATTTCGGCAAGCTCGCCGCCGCCTTCCATGTGGATTTTGCCCGGGTGAGTGCCCCGGAGGATCTCCGCACCGCAATCGAGACCGCGATCGCCCGCGGCGGCCCGTGGCTGATCGAAGTGCCGCTGTCGATCGAAAACGAAGTCAGCCCCTGGAAATTCATTCATGGCTGATCCGTCGATGACGAATTCCGTTCGACATCGACGAAAATGCCTATCGTCATGGCAGGGAGCCGTATAAAGTCGGACATCAGAATTCGAGCCGGGGAGGGCTTCGTTTCCGTGTCATCAGATCAGAAAACCATGCGTATCGTTGTGCTGACAGCGGTCCTGCCGGCTTCGGTGGTCTCGACGCTCGAAGGGATGGGCGGGCGGCAAATGTCGGTCGCGGAGGTCGCAGCCGGGGATGAGATGCCGGGCGTGCAGGTGCTGGTCACCGATCCCGGCGTTGGCGCCAATGCGGAAGTACTGGCAAAATTCCCCGACCTGAAGCTGGTCGCCTGTTACGGTATCGGCATCGACTCCATCCATATGCCGACCGTCAAGGCACGCGGCATCGGCATTTCCAATACGCCGGGCCTGCTGACCGAGGATGTCGCCGACCTCGCCATGGCGCTGATGCTGGCCTCGGCCCGCGATATCGTGCCCCAGACCCAATATATCCGCGACGGCCGGTGGACGACGATCGCGGCAAAGGTCCCGCTCGGCCGGTCGCTCAAGAACAAGGCGATCGGCATCGTCGGGCTCGGCAATATCGGCGCGGCGATTGCAGAACGCGCCGCCGCTTTCCGCATGCGGGTTTCGTATCATGGTCCACGGCAGAAACCTGTCCCCTATACCTACATGCCGGACCTCGTCGCGATGGCGACGGAGAGCGATTTTCTCGTCGTCGCCAGCCGCGGCGGCGAGGACACCAGGAAGATCGTCAACCGCGAAGTGCTGGAGGCGCTCGGACCCCAGGGCACGCTGGTCAACGTCTCGCGCGGTTCGATCGTCGACGAGGCGGCGCTGGTGGAGGCGCTCAGAACCGGCAAGCTCGGCTTTGCGGCGCTGGACGTGTTCGCCAACGAGCCGAGGGTCTCGGAAAAGCTGCTGTGGATGCCGAATGTCATCATGACGCCACATCAGGGCAGCGCCACCGCGGAAACCCGCCTCGCCATGGCCCTTTTGCTGGTCGAGAATGTCCAAGCGTTTTTCAAGGGAACGCCGTTGCCGACGCCGGTGGTTCCGATCGCAATCTGGGCTTTTGAACTCTAGCTTTTGAACTCTAGCTTTTGAACTCTGGGGAGGACGTCACATGGCATTTCAACGTCACGTCATCGGGCTGGCAGGACAGGACCAGTCCGGCGAGGTCATCACCGAATTCGACCGGGCCTCGGTCACCGACGAGGAATGGGCAGTGCGCGTTGATCTCGCCGCTGCCTATCGTCTCGCGGCACTCTACGGCTGGGACGACCTCATCTACACGCATATCTCGGCCCGTGTGCCGGGCACGGAAAACCACTTCCTGATCAATCCGTTCGGGATGGCCTTCGACGAGATCAAGGCGAGCAACCTCGTCAAGATCGACCACGAGGCGAAGATCATCGGCAAGTCGGACTATCCGGTGAACGGCGCCGGTTTCGTCATCCACCACGCCGTGCACAAGGCGCGCCACGAGCTCAACTGCGTCATGCATTTGCACACTGAAGCAGGCATGGCGCTTTCCATGCTCGATTGCGGCCTGCTGCCGCTCTCCCAGCATTCGATGTTCTTCTACAACCGCATCGGCTACCACGGCTACGAGGGCCTGGCCCTCAACATGGAAGAGCAGGAGCGGCTGATCCACGATCTTGGGGTCCACAAGAACATGATCCTCAAGAACCACGGCACGCTGACCTCGGGCGAAAGCGTCGGCGAGGCGTTCGTCTGGACCTTCTGGCTGGAAAAGGCCGCTCGCGCCCAGCTTGCCGCCATGGCCGCCCAGCCGCAGGGCCTTACCATTCCCGAAGAAAAGATCGCCGAACTGACCGCCCACATGTACGAGATGTCGCCGGCCAAGCCAGGGCTCAAGGAATGGCCGGCGATGCTGCGAAAGCTGGACAGGATCGATCCGAGCTATCGCGATTGACGTCCGAAAGGCCCGCTTGCCACAGGAACTGGCGGGCTTTCCTTCCTATTCTCCGCAACGAAAAAAGCCGGCGTTTCCACCGGCTTTTTTATCTGCTTCAGCAAGGCTTACTGCTGCGGGATCTGGGCGATCGCCACGTAGTCCTTCCACTCCGCGATCGTCTTGATCATCAGAGCCTGGGCTTCGGCCGGGGTGGAGATGTAGGGATCGCCGCCCTGGTCGGCCAGGAACTTCTGGGTTTCCGGCTGCTGCAGAACGGTGTTGAACCAGCCATTGATCTTGGTGACGATGTCTTCCGGCGTGCCCTTGGCAACCATGGCACCCCACCAGCCGAGCTGGTCGACGTCAAAGCCCTGTTCCTTCAGGGTCGGGATGCTGGGAGCGCCTTTCATGCGTTCCGGCGAGGCGACGCCGAGAAGACGAAAACGGCCTTCGCGCTGCTGGGAGAGGGCGAAGACCGGGTCGTAGGAACCGAAGTCCATTGCGCCGCTGGTGATGTCGTTGAGCGAGTCGGCAGCAGTCTTGTACTGGACCGAAACGGTCTCGAGGCCGGCCTTCTGCTTGTAGACTTCGGCCATGACCTTGCCGGACGTGGCGTTGACGGCATAAGAGCCGCCGTCGCCCTTTGCCTTCATGGCGGCGGTCAGTTCCTTCATGTCCTTGTAGGGCGCGTCCTTGGCGACGGCGATCATGAAGGCCTGCTTGTTGATCGTGGCGATCGTCATCAGGTCCTTGCCGACATCGATCGGCGGCTTCTTCATGATCCACATGTTGCCGGCGATCGAGTTGCCGGAATGAACGAAGATCGTGTAGCCATCCGGCTTGGAGCGCGAGGTGTATTCAGCAGCGATGTTGCTGAGTGCGCCCGGCTTGTTTTCGACGATGATCGTGGCGCCCGCGATCTTGGACACCTTGTCCGCAAAATAGCGGACGAGAACGTCGGCGCCGGAACCTGCCGGGAAGGCGCAGACGAAGGTGACCGTCTGGTCCGGATAAGCGGCCTGAGCGGGCGTAACGTTTGCAATCTGTGCGACCGCCAGCATCGCCATGGCGGCGGTGGCTTGCGCGATCTTCTTAAGCCATTTTGTCACTTTTCATCTCCTATGGCGGTTCGTAAGGGTCCCTGCGAAAGAACCTGCCGCACTATGGCGACAGGGTCTTTCAAATCGGTTGATTAATTCTGCGGAATCTTGGCAAGGGCGACATAAGCTTTCCACTCCTCGACCGTCTTGGCGAGCAGTGCCTGGCCCTCTTCCGGGGTGCCAACATAGACGTCGCCGCCGAATTTCGCGAGGAAGGCGACGGTATCGGGCTGGGCCAGGATTTCGTTGAACAGCGCGTTGATCTTGTCGACCACAGGTTTCGGCGTGGCTTTCGGAACGAAAGAACCCCACCAGCCGAGCTGGTCGATATCGTAGCCCTGTTCCTTGGCGGTCGGGATGTCGGGCAGCGACTTCAGCCGGATCGGCGAACCGGTCGCCAGGATCCGGATACGCTTTTCGTTGGCCTGCGACAGGGCGAAGACGGGATCGTGGACGCCGTAGTCGATGGAGCCGCTCAGCATGTCGTTGAGTGAATCCTTGGCGTCCTTGAAACTGATCTCGACCGGATCGACGCCGGCTTTCTGCTTGTAGATTTCGCCAAGCACCTTGCCGGAGGTCGCAGCCGTCGCATAGCTGGCGTTGTTGCCCTTCTTCTTCAGGGATTCCGTCAGCGCCTTCATGTCCTTGATCGGGCTGTCGTAAGCCACGACGAACATAAAGGCCTGCTTGTTGATGAAGGACGTCGTCTGCAGTTCCTTGACGACATCGACCGGCGGCGCCTTGAACAACGACATGTTGGCAGCCGTCGAGGTGCCGGAATGGACGTAGATCGTATATCCGTCCGGCTTGGCGCGGGCGGTGTACATGGCGGCGATGTTGCCGGCGGCTCCCGGCTTGTTTTCCACGATCACCATCTGACCGGAGACCTTGGCGAACTTCTCGGCAAAGAAACGGACCAGAACGTCCGCGCCGGAGCCGGCCGGGAAGGCGCAGACGAATGTGATCTGGCCGCTCGGATAAGCGCCCTGGGCGAACGCGCCAAAGGGTGCAAGCACCGCGGCGGTGGTCGCCATCATCAGGTTTCTGCGTGAGATTTCAGTGGTCATCGGCACAAGTTCCTCCCTTGAACGCCCCAGTCATTCCCATAAAAGGTTCCCGTGAAGCCTGTTGTTCAAGCCTCAGTTTTGCGGAATCTTCGCGAGCGCCACATAGCCACGCCACTCCTCGACGGTCTTCACAAGAAGCTCGTCGACCTCCTTCGGCGTACCTTTGTAGACGTCTCCGCCGAACTTGTTCAGGAAGGCTTCCGTTTCCGGCTTGTCGAGCACTTCCTGGAACAGCGAATTCAGCTTCATGACGATATCGTCCGGGGTCTTGGCCGGCACGAATACACCCCACCATCCAAGCTGGTCGACATTGAGGCCGTATTCCTTGATGGCTGGAATCTCGGGCGTCGACTTCATGCGCTGCGGCGAACCGACCGCAAGCAGCCTCAAGCGCCCCTCGCGCTGCTGGCTGAGCGCGAAGACCGGGTCGAGCGCTGCGAAATCGAGCTGGCCGCTGGTGATGTCGTTCAGGGAATCCGGGCCGGTCTTGTAGGCGACTTCGGTTGCCGAGACCCCTGCGAGCTGCAGGTAGACTTCGGCGAGGACCTTGCCCGAGGTTGCCGTCGAGCCGTAGGTGGCATCGCCGCCCTTGGCCTTCAGATGCTCGGTAAGCTGCTTCATATCCTTGATCGGGCTGTCGGCCGCGACGGCGATCATGAAGGGTTGCTTGTTGATGAACTGGACGCCGCGCAACGCCTGGGTGACGTCGATCGACGGTTTCTTGAACAGCGACATGTTGGCCGCGGTCGACGTGCCGGAATGGACGTAGACCGTGTAGCCGTCGGGTTTGGCGCGGCTGACATATTCGGCGGCGATATTGCCGTTGGCGCCCGGCTTGTTTTCGACGATCACCGTTTGCTTGGAGACCGCCGCCACCTTCTCGGAAAAGAAGCGGACCAGAACGTCGGCGCCGCTGCCGGCCGGAAAGGCGCATACGAAGGTGATCGTGGCATTGGGATAGGTGGATTGTGCGAACGAGACACCCGGCAGAACGGCGGCCATCGTGGCCGCCGCAAGCAGTGTGCGTCTTGTCAGTTTCAGATGTCGTTCAGTCATTGGCTCCTCCTCCAAAACTGCTGCGGAATGTGTGTTATTCCTCCTGAAACGCCTCCTCGCGTGTCTTTCGGAACTGCGGCAAGACGATCAGGCCGATCATCAGGACCGTCGCGACCAGAAGCGTCGCGGAAATCGGTCGATCGATGAAGATCGACGGGTTGCCGCGCGAAATAACCAGAGAACGCCTGAGGTTCTCCTCCATCAGCGGCCCGAGAATGAAACCGAGCACCATCGGTGCCGGCTCGCAGCCGAGCTTGTGAAGGACGTAACCGAACACCGTGAAGACGATCATCAGAACCATCATGAACGGTTCGGTGCTGGTCGAGTACACGCCGATCGCGCAGAACAGCAGGATTGCCGGGTAGAGCAGCCGGTAGGGAACCGACAGCAGTTTCACCCAGATGCCGATCATCGGCAGGTTGATGACGACGAGCATCAGGTTGCCGATCCACATCGAGGCGACCATGCCCCAGAAGAGGTCGGGACGGGTCGTCATGACGGCAGCGCCCGGCTGGATGCCCTGGATGATCATCGCACCCATCATGATCGCCATGATCGGGTTCGACGGAATGCCGAGCGTCAGGAGCGGGATGAACGACGTCTGGGCGGCGGCGTTGTTGGCCGATTCCGGACCTGCGACGCCTTCCACGGCGCCGTGACCGAACTTGCGGGGGTTCTTGGAGATCTTCTTTTCCAGCGTGTAGCTGGCAAAGGAGGCGAGAACCGCGCCCCCGCCCGGCAGGATGCCGAGGATCGAGCCGAGGCCGGTGCCGCGCAGGGCCGCCGGAATAGAGTCCCGGAATTCCTGCTTGTTGGGCCACAGATCGCGCATGCGGGTGCTGATCGTTTCGCGCGGCGGCGGCGGGTTTTCAAGGTTGCGGATGATTTCCACGATGCCGAAGAGACCGAGAACCAGCGGCAGGAAGTCGATACCCTCCCAGAGACCCGACAGGCTGAACGTGTAGCGGGTGAGACCGGTGTTGATATCGGTGCCGACGAGGCCGAGCAGCAGCCCCATCAGAACCATGGCGACCGCCTTGAGGACGGAACCATGGGCAAGCACGATCGCCATGACGAGGCCGAGCAGCATCAGCGCGAAATAGTCCGGCGAGTTGAACTGCTGGGCGATCGAAGCGAGCGGCGGACCGAAGGCGGCGATGAAGACCGTACCGATTGTACCGGCGAAGAACGAGCCAAGAGCGGCAATCGCCAGCGCTGCGCCGGCCCGGCCCTTGCGGGCCATCTGGTGGCCTTCGATACAGGTCACCACCGAAGACGCCTCGCCGGGCATGTTGACCAGGATCGAGGTGGTCGAGCCGCCGTACTGCGCACCATAGTAGATGCCGGCGAGCATGATCAGCGACGACAGCGGATCGAGGCCGAAGGTGATCGGCAGCAGGATGGCGAGCGCGGGGATGGGTCCGATGCCAGGGAGAACGCCGATCAGCGTGCCGAGAACGGTGCCGATCAGACAGAACATCAGATTTTCCAGCGAGCCCGCCGCCATGAAGCCGGTTGCGAGGTGTTCAAAAACTTCCATTGCTTACCTGCCCCACCAGACGGGCATAGGCTGCCCGAGGCCATAGACGAAGATGATGACGACCAATGCCGCGGTCGTGACCGCGAAGATCACGGTCTCGACGAGATTGACGCCGCGACGCGCATAGGCAGCGAACATGATCAGCAGGATCGAGGAGATCACCGCGCCGATCTGGGCGATCAGCAGGCCGAAGGCGGCAATCGCCAGCAGGATGAAGATGATCGGACGGAACTGGATGCGTTCGATGGCCGGGCCTTCGATCGCCAGCGACTTTACCGTGACGATCACGCCGATCAGGGCGATCAGGCCGCAGATGATCATCGGGAAATAACCAGGACCCATGTTGCGGGCGGAACCGAAGGTGAGGTCCGAGCCGACAAAGAGGCCGATCGCGCCGAAAAGGATGAACAAGATGCCCGCGCCGAAATCCTGCGGACTTTTGATTACCATGGTTTCCTCCCTGAAAACCTGACTGTTGAAGCGATCTGGCCACCCTTGGGCGTCGGCCAAACCGTCATTATGCATGCTCCTCGGACCGCGCCTCGACCTCGCCGCCTTGAATTCGTCTATAGGCAACTAGATTTGACTATATACAAGAGTATTCCTCTTGTCAGTCAATCGAATTCCGCTGTCCTCTGTCCACCAGATACCACAGCTATCCGGCGTTTTCGATCTTATCGCAATAATATCAGGAAACCAGATATCGCAGGTGTAATCGGTGACATTCTTTCCTGTTTTTGAACCGGGTATTGAAACTCTGAGATGTGAGCATCTTCCTCCAAGGACCTGCCCGCATGCTTCAGCGTCGCAGATATGAAATTGGTTTTTAACAAAGTCAATTATACTTTATCAAAAATAGTTGACAGGCGCGGGCGCACCGGAGAGATTGGTCGCCAGCATTTCAAAGGATACAAAATGAAGATTTCTGTTGTGGGAGGCGGAATTGGTGGTCTAACGGCGGCATTGTCGCTGCTCCGCCAAGGATTTGACGTCGATGTGTACGAACAGGCGGTCGAGCTGAAAGAAGTCGGCGCCGGCGTTCAGATCAGCGCCAATGGCACGCGAATCCTGTTTTCGCTCGGGCTCGAGGACGACATCATGTCGATCGCCGCGCAGGCGGAGGGCAAGGAGATTCGCCTCTGGAACACCGGGCAGACCTGGAAACTGTTCGACCTCGGCCCGCTGTCGATCGAGCGTTATGGCTTCCCTTACATCACCATCCATCGCAACGACCTACACCAGACGCTGGCAGCCGGCGTGCGCCGCATCAAGCCGGATGCGATCAAGCTCTCCAAGAAATGCGTCGGGATCACCCAGGACGACAAGGGCGCGACGATCACCTTTGCCGATGGCACCACCGCCACCTCCGACATCGTGGTCGGCGCCGACGGCGTGCATTCGAAGATCCGCGAGACGCTGTTTGGCCGCGACGACCCGAAATTCACCGGCATCGTCGCCTGGCGCGGCGTCATCCCGGTCGAGCGCCTGCCGGAACGCATGCTGCGCCCGGTCGGCACCAACTGGATCGGCCCCGGTGGCCACGTCATCCAGTACCTGCTGCGCGGCGGCAAGCTGATGAATTACGTCTCGGTCGTCGAGCGCGCCGACTGGCAGGTCGAATCCTGGTCGGTCGCCGGCACCGTGGAAGAGTGCCTTGCCGACTATGAAGGCTGGCACGAAGACATCCACACGATGATCAAGGCAATCGACGTGCCCTATAAATGGGCCCTGATGCTGCGGCCGCCGATGGACGACTGGACCCGCGGCCGCGTGACGCTGCTCGGAGACGCGTGCCATCCAACATTGCCCTTCCTCGCGCAAGGCGCGGTGATGGCGATCGAGGACGGTTTCGTGCTCGCCCGCGCGCTTGCCGAGAACAATGGCAATTACGAAGCGGCTTTTGCCGGTTACGAGGCGGCCCGCGTCGAGCGCACCGGCAAGATCGTCCGCGGCGCCGAAGGCAATCTCAGCCGTTTCCACAATGCTGCGCTGAAGGATCCGAAGCTCGCCGAGGATTACGTCAATGCCGAATGGCAGGAAGACAAGGTCAAGCAGCGCTACGAATGGCTGTTCACCTACGATGCCACCTCGGTGCCGGTCGTGGCGGGAACCAGGTCGCCAGAAGCGGCCGCCTGAGGCCGCGATCACAATTTAATCTCGAAAGCCCGTTCGCCGGGTTACCGGCCGAGCGGGCGAAGCATAACGGGTAGGACATCATGACCACCAAGGCGGAATGGCAGCGAATCCCGCTGATCGTCTCCTTTCCGGAGACCGCGAAATATACCGAGACCTACGGCTTTGCCGGCAATTCGGGCAGGGTCAATCTCGAGGGCCAGCTTCTGCGTGGCACCGGCGCGCCGTCGAAGACGGTCTATGTCTTCATGCATCCAACCTCGACGCTGCAGCTCCTGCCGATGCCGACGGCGCTGGCCGATGCCGGCCTGCACGTGCTTTGCGCCGCCAGCCGTTATCCGAAGAACGACACCGCTCTCATCATGGAAAAGGTGGCGATCGACCTCGGCAAGTGGCTCGATCATGTCCGTGGCGAACTCGGTTACGAGAAGGTGGTTCTGGTCGGCTGGTCGGGCGGCGGCTCACTGTCGCTCTTTTACCAGGCACAGGCCGAGAACCCGACGATCACCCACACGCCGGCCGGCGACGAGGTCAACCTCGTCGAAGCGGGGTTGAAGCCCGCCGACGGCGTGATCTTCATCGCCGCCCACCTGTCGCGTGCCGAAACGCTGACCGAATGGCTCGACCCGTCGGTTCTCGACGAACTCGACCCGGATCTCCGCGACCCGGAATTCGACATCTATTCGCCGGACTGCCCGCACCAGCCACCCTATTCGGCGGAATTCATCCAGCGGTTCCGGGCCGCCCAAGTCGCCCGCAACCGCAAGATCACCCATTGGGCGCTCGACATGCTGGCGGAGCTGAAGCGCCGCGGCTCGTTCGAACAGGAGCGCGCCTTCATCGTCCACCGCACCATGTGCGACGTGCGCTGGTTCGACGGCACCATCGACCCGAACGACCGGCCGATCGGCAAGAGCTATATGGGCGATCCGCGCACGGTCAATGTCGGCCCGGTCGGGCTTGCCCGCTTCACGACGCTGCGCTCCTGGCTTTCGCAGTGGAGCTACGACCTATCGAATGCCAAGGGTCCGATGAACGCGGCGCTGATCAAGCGCTCGCCGGTGCTGCAGATCGAGAACAATGCCGACGAGGCGGTTCCGGCGACGCACAATCCGACGATCCGGGCGGCGCTCGCGACCGAAAACAAGGAATACATGACGATCCCCCATGCGACCCACTATTACCTCGGCCAGCCGGAGCTTCTCAAAGCCTGTATCGACCGGGTGATCGACTGGAGCAGGCGGCAGGGGTTGCTGGCTTGAAAGACAAGCCGGAGCTTGTCGGGAGCGGGCTCCGGATCATCGGGAGGTTTGACCGTGCGCTTTAATGAGAAGCACCACCGTCCAGGCTGGAACGGTGGTGTGCGTGTTTCGTCCGCTTCGAGGAACGAGGCAATCGCCGATAAGGATGACGAGCGGTACCGCATGCTCCCTCTGATCTCCCCCCTTGAGGGGGAGATGTCACCGAAGGTGACAGAGGGGGGTAGCGACAGTGCCGCAGGCGAAAACGTTGCTGAAGTGCCTAGGCGACACCCCCCTCTGCCCTGCCGGGCATCTCCCCCTCAAGGGGGGAGATCGGCCAGCCGCGCGACTTCGCGTCCCATCAGCGGTCCCGTCATCAAACGGGTGAAGGCCTCAAACCGCAGCCGACTTCGCCGCGATCATCCCGGCCTTCTTCTTCACCCATGCCTTCATCGCGTCATGGGCTTCGGAAGCGGCCTGTTCCAGATAGCCCGGCTCTTCCGTGCGCGCGGTGATTTCCAGGCGCAGGCCGTTCGGGTCGAAGAAGTAGATCGAGTTGATAAACTCGTGGTCGATGACGTCGGTGGTCTTCACGCCGGCATCCTGCAACCGCTTCTTGAATTTCAGGACCTCCTCGACGGAATCGACTTCCATGGCGAAGTGCTGGACCCAGTCCGGCGTGTTCGGCGAGGGAAGCGGCATGATGTTTTCGCCGAGGTCGAAGAAGGCCATGTAGGAGCCGTCGCCCATTTCGAAGAAGAAATGCGCGTAGGGCTTTTCTTCGCCCGTCGACGGCACCTTGTCGGCGGTCATGCAGTTGACCAGCGGCAGGCCAAGCAGGTCCTCGTAGAACTTGCGGGTCTCCTCGCCATCGCGGCAGGGGTAGGAAAAGTGATAGAGTTTGCGAAGCTTTGGTGCGTCAACCATGGTGGTTCCTCCATATCCAGGCTTGTTGCATTGGCCGTGATGGTAGGCCTTTGCCGACCCTCCCATGTCCACCTTGCAGGTGGACATGCCCACGACAGATTTGTTCTCAACCCTGGAGGCGTCAATGCCTGCGCTTGATGGAGACAACGTGAACGTCATGGCTGACCTCATGGACGAGGTCGGCGAGGCCGGCTTCCCCGAAAAATTGCTGGAGACCCTGCGCGGCATCGCCGGCACCGATTTCTGTTCCGCCTTCCAGGCCGAGGAAGACGGATCGCTCACCTATCTCTTTGCCTGCGGTTATCACTCGACCATTCCGGGCTTTGCCGAGCGCGCCTCGCTCGATTATGCCCGCCGTTACTGGCTACGCGACCGGGTGACCCGCCAGATGCTGAACGGAGGCCCCGGCCTTGCCAAGGTGCAGGTGGTGCGCCAGGCCTGGAACGGGATCCGCGATCCCGAATACCGCCGCGACTGTTACGAGCGCGCCCATGTGCTGGAACGCCTGACCATCTATCATTCGGAGGAGCCGCGGATCTTCGCCAGCCTCTATCGCACCCGCGAAAGCGGCCCGTTCCCGCTCTCCGCGGTCGAACGGCTGGAAGCCTCCGCGCCGCTGCTGATGGCCATGGTCGTCAAGCATGTGCGGCTCCAAGGCAGGCCGCAGACGGCGCCGTTGCATCCGCCGCAGCAGGAGATCGCCGGGCGGCTGCTGCAGGCGGGGTTTGCACTTTCGGGCCGTGAAGCGGAGGTTTCCGCCGGCCTGCTGCTCGGCCGCACACATCGGGAAATTTCCGAAAAGGTCGGGCTCGCGCTTTCGAGTATCGTCACCTACCGTCAGCGTGCCTACCGCAAGCTCGGGGTCAGCGACCGGCGCGGGCTCGAAGCGCTTTATGAAGGTATTTCGCGCGCTTAAGCGTATTGATCAGGGGAGAAGTTTCAGATGATTTCGATCAAGGACCGTATTGCCATCGTCACCGGCGCCAGCTCGGGCATCGGCTGGGGCATCGCCAAGGCGATTGCCGCTGAGGGCGCCGTCACCGTGCTTGCCGCCCGCAGCGCCGACAAGCTTGAAAAACTGGCGGCCGAGATCGAGGCCGAAGGCGGCCGCGCGTTCGTCGTGCCGACCGACGTCACCGATGACGCGCAGGTCGAAAAGCTGTTCGTCACGGTGAAGGAAAAATACGGCCGGCTCGACATCCTGATCAACAATGCCGGCATCGCCGACCATACGCCGGTCGAAAAGCTCACCAACGAGCGCTGGCACGAGGTGATCGGGGCAAATCTGCACTCTGTCTTCTATTGCAGCCGCGCCGCCTTCGTCATCATGCAGGAACAGAAGCGCGGCCGGATCATCAACATGGGCAGCCTGTCCTCCAAGGTTCCGCGCGGCCATACCGCCGCCTATACGGCGAGCAAGTTCGCGCTTGAAGGCCTCACCCGTTCGCTCGCCGTCGACGGCCGCGAGCACGGCATTGCGGTCTCCATGGTGCATCCGGGCTCGACGGTCAGCTCGCTGGTTCCCGGCGTCACCGACAAGGTCCGACCGGCAACCATGATGCCTCTGGATGTGGCGCGGATCGTCGTGCTGATGGCGACGCTGCCGGATGACGTGAACCTTTACGAGAGCATCATCCTGCCGGTCGAAATGCCGTTCCTCGGCCGCGGTTAAGCATCGGTTCAGCACGACGTCAAACGGCTTTCTTTTCGCCCGGCCCGAAACTGAAAGCCGCTTGACGCATATTCGGGTCCCTGATATCCATTTCCCCAGTAGGGAGAATTTGCTATGGAAAACCAGACCGAATCCGCCGCCGCCGGCCAGAACAATGGCAAGTGGGGCGAATATGTTACCGTGGATTTCGACGAGGGCATCGCCTGGGTGACGCTCAACCGTCCGAAGCAGCGCAACGCCATCAACCCGGGCATCGTCTGGGAAATGAACGCGATCATGGATGCGCTGGAAGAAGACGACCGCTGCAAGGTGATGGTCGTCACCGGCGCCGGCGAATCCTTCTCGGCCGGCATGGACCTGAAGGAATATTTCCGCGCCACCGACAAGGTGCCGCCGATCCAGCGCGAACGCCTGTTCCGGGCAAACGCCGCATGGCAGTGGCGCCGGATGATGTATTTCCCGAAGCCGACCATCTCCATGGTCAACGGCTGGTGTTTCGGCGGTGCCTTCCAGTTCCTGGTCGGCTGCGACCTGGCCATCGCCTCGGAAGACGCCATCTTCGGCCTTTCTGAAATCAACTGGGGCATCATCCCGGCCGGCATCGTCACCAAATCGGTGCTGGAGACGATGAGCTTCCGCGACGCGATGTATTACATTATGACCGGGGAAACCTTCACCGGCCAGCAGGCTGCCGACATGAAGCTGGTCAACAAGGCCGTTTCGCCGGACGAACTGAAGGCCGAGACCCGCAAGCTCGCCATGACGCTGATCGGCAAGAACCCCTTCGTGCTGCGCCAGGCCAAGACCGCATGCCGTTTCACCCGCGACCTCACCTGGGAACAGGCCGGCGAATACCTGATGGCGAAGTCCGATCAGACGGAACTGCGCGATCCGGAAAACGGCCGCAATACCGGCATGAGTCAGTTCCTGGACGAGAAATCCTTCCGCCCGGGCCTCGGTGCCTACCGTCGCGACTAAGAAGTGGCTCCCATGGCTGATACGATGACCACCGCTCCCAAGACGCTCGATCCGGCCAAGCCGTTCGATCTTGACCGTCTGCTGCGCCCACGATCGATCGCGATCGTGGGCGCATCGCCGGATCCCGCCTCGATCGGCGGCGGCGTGCTCGCCAATCTCGAACTCTTCAAATATTCCGGCGACCTGCATCTCGTCAGCCGTTCGCGCGACGAGATCAACGGCCGCCCCTGCGTGAAGACCATCGGCGACCTGCCCAAGGGCGTCGACGTGGTAATCCTCATCGTGCCCCAGGTGGCGATCAAGGACTCGGTTCTTGCCTGCGTCGAGCGGGATGTGGCGGGCGTCATCGTCTACTCTTCCGGTTTCGCCGAAGCCGGCGAGGAAGGCCGCCGACAGCAGGACGAGCTTGCCGAGATCTGCCGCAAGGCAGGCATGGCGATGCTCGGACCGAACTGCATGGGCTATACCAACTATGTCGACGGCATTCCGCTGACTTTCGAGCCGGTCGACCTGCGCGGCGTCGGCGAGCGCTCGCGCGTCGCCATCGTCGCCCAGAGCGGTGCGACGGCGGCCAATATCCGCTTCGCCATGCATTCGCGCGAAATCGCGGTCTCCTACGTCATCGCCACCGGCAACGAGGCGGTGATCGCCGCCGAGGACCTGGTCGGCTGGCTGATCGAGGACAAGGACAACGCCGCCGTCGCGGTCTATGTCGAACAGGTCAAGAACCCGCAAAAGTTCCTCACTGTGGCGCGGCGCGCCCGCGAGCTCGGCAAGCCGATCGTCATGCTGCATCCGGGCTCCAGCGAGCGCGGCAAACAGGCGGCGCAATCGCATACCGGCGCGCTTGCCGGCGACCATGCGCTGATGCAGACGGCCGTGCGCAACGAGGCCGTCGCGCTGGTCGAGACG
>NZ_JALBGV010000081.1 GCF_023006505.1 Neorhizobium sp. SHOUNA12A | reverse complement strand
CGTTGCCGGCGCAGCACCAGTTGCCGGGGCTGCCGGAGCGGATGCGCCGGAACCGGACGGAACGCCGTTGCCTGCCGGAGCGGGAGCGGGTGCCGGACCGAGCTGGTCGAGAATGCCGCCGCCGGTGCCCTGCTGGCTCTGCGGGATGCGGTTCAGGATGTCGCTCGGGCGGGATTCGTAGCGCGCCAGGATGCCGAGCGCCAGCGAGGTGATGAAGAACAGCGTCGCGAGGATGGCGGTCGTGCGGGTCAGCGCATTGGCGGTGCCGCGTGCCGACATGAAGCCGGAGCCGCCGCCGATGCCAAGCCCGCCGCCTTCGGAGCGCTGGATCAGCACGACGCCGACGAGCGCCAGCACGATCATGAGATGAATGACAATCAGAACGGTCTGCATGAATTAAAGATCCCTGCCCCTCGACGAGGCAATAGAAGAAGATTGGCGGCTCTTTACATGAGGCCTGCGCGCATTCCAAGCCCTTATCAAAAGCTTTAGGCCGTCAGTCCCTCATAGACCCGATAGATGGCGAGAAAATCTTCCGCTTTCAAGCTCGCGCCGCCGATCAGTGCGCCGTCGACATTCTCGACGCCCATCAACTCCCGGGCATTGCCCGGCTTGACCGAACCGCCATAGAGAATGCGCATCAGCCTGCCTTCTTCGCCGAACCGCTGGACGAGTTCTGCCCGCATGAAGGCATGGGCGATTTCGATGTCCTTGACGGTCGGCGTCAGTCCGGTGCCGATCGCCCAGATCGGTTCATAGGCGACAACAGTGTTGACGGCGTTTGCCGATTGGGGCAACGAGCCGAAAATCTGACGTTTCAGGATATCAAGGGTCTGGTATGCGTCGCGTTCGTCGCCGGTTTCGCCAATGCAGATGATCGCCGTCAGGTCGGCGGCATAGGCCGCCTCCGCCTTGGCCCGGACCAGATGATCGGTTTCCGCGTGGTCGGCACGGCGCTCGGAATGTCCGACGATCACATAGGTGCCGAAGCAGTCGGCGATCATCTCCGCGGAAATATCGCCCGTATGGGCGCCGCCGAGGTTCTGATGGCAATCTTGGCCGCCGATCTCGAGCGGGCTGTCGGTCGCCAGGGCGGTTGCGACATACAGCAGCGTTGCCGGCGGGCAGATCAGCGTATCGACCTTTTCCGACAACGGTCCAATCACGCCGTCGGCAATCGTCTTGATTTCAGTCAGGAACTCGCGGGTGCCGTTCATCTTCCAATTTCCGGCAACGAGCGGGCGCACATCAGGCGTCATCGGCAAATATTTCCTCTCCGTTCGGTTCCGACGAGCAAAACCGAAGCCTCCATGTATCAGAAACGTGTTTTTAGCCTATCCTGCATGAATTGGTATGCAAAAGACAGATTTTGGTTCAAGTCTTTGGTTAACGACCGGCGCTCAGTGGCTGGTCAGCAGAAAATTCAGGACCTTTCGCCAATCGACCATCCGGATCGGCGTGCCGTGGCTGCCGGTCGCAAACAGCGTGAACCGGGTCGGGTAACGCGCTGTCTTCAGTTTGCGATAGACCGCTTCCTGATCCTCGGACTTGTAGACGCTGTCGCTGCCGCCATGCGCGAAATAAATGGGCAGCTTGCGCTTTGCCAGAAGCGATTTCGGCAATTCCGGGTCCGGCGGGCCGCCGAGCAGTGCCACGCCCTTCAGATACCGCACCGCCTGTTTGTCGCGGCTGATGCCCTGGCATATGAACCCGCCCATCGACGCGCAGGCGAGGATCACCGGCCGCCCGGCCGACTGGTCGAACGCGTAGCGGATCAGCGCCGCGATATCGGCGACGCCATTGTCGTCGAACGAGGTGACGCTCGGCGAATAATAGGTGCCGCCATTGCCGGTGGCGAGGTTCTTCAGGCGGTTGAAATTGCCGCCGAACGTATAGTCGTTAACACCGAGCCGACGGTCGCCGCCGCGGCCGTGGACGAAGATCACGGTGAAAGCGGCTCCGTCCGCCTGTCCCACCCTGGTGACATCGAGCCGGCGCCCGGCCAGGTTCAGCGTCTCGTTCTGTTGATAGCGCCTGACACCCGGGGAAACATAGTCGTCCTTCACGCGCCGTTCCGGCTCGCGGTCGCGGCCGTTGATGTCGCGCATTTCCTGGTAGTCTATTACCTCGTATGCGCCGCCGTCGGAGGATCGCAACACCTTCATCTGGGAAAAAAGTTCATCCTTGAAAGGCTTTATCGGCCCCTCCTGCGCCCCTGCCGGCGCGGCGGCAAGGGTTGCCAGCACAGCAAGAAACGTGCCGAAAACGAAATGAACTGTGGACATGCTTTGTTTCATCCGGTTCCTTCAGCCTCGCAAGCTTGCCATGGCCCGATCGGCACAGCATTGGTGAAAAACGACCGTTTCCATGCGGCATCGCGAAAAAGCCGGGTTTCTGGCAGAATCGCGAGTGATTCGAAACAGCACGAGATGGGTATGGCTTCCTCTTCCGCACCCCGACAGGTAGTACCGACGCAGCCAATGGATGACAATAATGACCTTTTTGCCGATTTGCCGGTGACAGCCAAGGCAGTTGCCGTCGAACCCACGCACGCCGTCAAGGCCGAGCCCTCGACACCGCGCCCGGCGCCGACCACCCTGTCCGGCGACGACTACGGCGCCTCCTCCATCCGTGTGCTTGAGGGCCTGGAACCGGTGCGCATGCGTCCGGGCATGTATATCGGCGGCACCGACGAAAAGGCGATGCACCACCTTTTCGCCGAAGTCATCGACAATTCGATGGACGAAGCGGTTGCAGGCCATGCGGACTTCATCGACGTGCATCTCGACGCCGAGGGTTTCCTGACGGTCACCGACAACGGCCGCGGCATCCCGGTCGAGAATCATCCCCAGGTTCCGGGCAAGTCGACGCTCGAAGTGATCATGACCAAGCTGCATGCGGGCGGTAAGTTCGACGGCAAGGCCTATGAGACGTCGGGCGGTCTGCACGGCGTCGGCGTTTCCGTGGTCAACGCGCTGTCCGACCTTCTCGAAGTAGAAGTCGCCCGCAATCGCAAACTCTACCGCCAGCGCTTTTCGCGCGGCGTGCCGCAGGGCGGCCTCGAGGAACTCGGCGATGTCCATAACCGCCGCGGCACCAGGGTGCGCTTCCACCCAGACCCGCAGATTTTCGGCGACCACGCGAAATTCGATGCCGGCCGCATCTTCCGGATGGCGCGCTCCAAGGCTTATCTGTTCGGCGGCGTCGAAATCCGCTGGAGCTGCGATCCGGGCATGGTGGCCGCCGGCGGCGACATCCCCGAAAAGGCGGTCTTCCACTTCCCCGGCGGCCTGAAGGACTATCTTTCCGCCACCCTCGGCAAGGACTTTACCGTCACCCGCGAAATCTTTGCCGGCCGCACCAAAAAGACCGGCGGCCACGGCGCGATGGAATGGGCGATCACCTGGTATGGTGGCGATCCCGAACTGCATTCCTATTGCAACACCATCCCGACCCCCGAAGGCGGCACGCATGAGGCGGGTCTGCGCATCGCGCTCACCAAGGGCCTCAAGAACTATGCGGATCTGACCCAGAACAAGCGCGCAAAGGAAATCACCACCGACGACGTGATGATCTCGGCGGTCGGCATGCTTTCGGTCTTCATCCGCGAGCCGGAATTCGTCGGCCAGACCAAGGATAAGCTCGCAACCGTCGAAGCCCAGCGCATCGTCGAAAACATCCTGCGCGACCCTTTCGACCATTATCTTGCCGGCAACCCTGCCGAGGCCGCAAAACTGCTCGAATGGGTGATCGAGCGCGCCGAAGAGCGCCTGCGCCGCCGCAAGGAAAAGGAAGTCAACCGCAAGACTGCGGTGCGCAAGCTGCGCCTGCCCGGCAAGCTCGCCGACTGCTCGCAGAACACTGCCGAAGGTGCCGAACTCTTCATCGTCGAAGGTGATTCGGCAGGAGGATCGGCCAAGCAGGGCCGCAACCGCGCCAACCAGGCCATCCTGCCCTTGCGTGGAAAGATCCTCAACGTCGGCAGTGCCAGCCGTGAAAAATTGTCGGCCAACCAGCAGATCGCCGATCTCATCCAGGCGCTCGGCTGCGGCACCCGCACCAAATACCGCGAGGAAGACCTCCGCTACGAACGCATCATCATCATGACCGATGCGGATGTCGACGGCGCCCATATCGCTTCGCTGCTGATCACCTTCTTCTATCAGGAAATGCCGGAGCTCATCCGCGGCAACCATCTTTATCTGGCGGTGCCGCCGCTCTACGTCCTGCGCCAGGGCGGCAAGACCGTCTATGCCCGCGACGATGCCCATCGGGCGGAGCTGATGGAGACGGTGTTCAAGGGCAAGAAGGTCGAGATCGGCCGCTTCAAAGGCCTTGGTGAGATGATGGCGGCGCAGCTCAAGGAAACGACGATGGATCCCGCCCATCGCACGCTGCTGCGCATCTCGATCGACGACGTGGATTTCGAAGGCACCCGCGAGGCCGTCGACAACCTGATGGGCACCAAGGCGGATGCCCGCTTCCGCTTCATCCAGGAGCGTGCCGCGTTTGCGGAAAACCTCGATATCTAAGCCGGATTTCCGGCTTGGATATCTCCGGCATCGCCACGACGGTCAGCTCCGTTCGCTGAGCACTTTGGTAACGGCGCTGATCAGTGCGGCCGCCTCATAGGGCTTGCGCACAACCGGTGCCGAGAAGCTTGCCGGAATGATCGCCTTGTCGCTGTAGCCGGTCGCGAAAATGAACGGAATATTTCGGCGGATCAGTTCCTCGGCAATCGGCAGCGATGTGCCGGAGCCGAGATTGACGTCGAGGATCGCCACATCAAACCGGATGTCCTCAAGCTTGCGGAAGGCGTCGGCAGCCGAGGGCGTCGTCGTCACTTTGTCGATGCCATGGTCGGCGAGCATTGCTTCCACGTCCGCCGCAATCAGCATCTGGTCTTCCACCAGCAGGAATTCGAGGTCCTGAAGCCGCGGAGCAACGGCGTCGTGGCTGACGACGCTGCCGCTCTCCTCGGCTTCCACGTCCGCCAACTCCTCATCGCCGTGGATATGTTTCGACGGCACCACGAAGCGCGCCCTCACCCCTTCTGGCGGATATTCGATCTTTGCCTCGCCCTCGAGCTCGTAGGGCACGCTGCGGGTGATCAGGACGCTGCCGAACCCGGCCCGGAACGGGGGGCTTACCAACGGTCCGCCATTTTCGGTCCAGACAAGCTCGCAATCGTTGTTGGCAAGCCGCCGCCACTCGATATCCAGCCGCCCGCCGTTGACGGAGAGCGAGCCGTATTTGGCCGCATTGGTCGACATCTCGTGCAATACCAGCGCCATGACCGAAAACGCACGGCTGTCGAGCCAGACGCGCGGCCCCTTGAGTGTGACGCTGCGCGTTCCCTCGCTATAAGGCTTCAGCTCCGCTTCGAGAAGATCGGACAGCCCGCCACCGTCGCCGCCGCGCACCACCTGGTCGTGGGCAAAGGCGAGTGCCTGGATGCGTCCCTTGAGCGAGCCGATATAATCCTTGAGGCTGACTTCGGCATCAACCGAATGCCCGACCAGCGCCTTGATCACCGAAAGGATGTTCTTGACCCGGTGGTTGAGCTCCTCGTTCAACATCCGCTGACGTACGTCCGCCTTGCCGCGCTCGTCGGCCAGCAGTTCGTTGTGGTGGAGAACCACCTCGACCAGCACGGCCCGGATCGCATCCGCGATCTCGCGGTCGCTGTCGCTCCAGGGCTGGGCTTGCCGATGCACCATCTCCCGCCAGATCGCGAAACTTTTGCGGGGTGTCAGGCGGTCTCCGAGGGGGCCTGTTTCATAGGATTTCTCAGGATTGCCGGCCCAATTGAGCGTCTCCACCATTTCGCGGCGGAAGAAGAACAGGTAGTCGCGAGGTCGCTGCGAAAGCGGGATGGCCAGCACACCGCAGACCATGTCGGGAGAGATGCGAATTTCCGGAAGATCCGTGGAGAGCTGAAAGCTGGACCAGATCTTGCCGCCTGCAACGCCGCCGACAAACTCGGCAAGCTCGGCAATCCGGTCCTGCGGTGGCACGGCACCTTCCCCGGTCAACACGCCCCCGAGCCACAGGCCTATGCCATCACAGGCCAGCATCTGGCCGAACTCTGCGAGCGAACTGCGCAGCAGCGCGGTAATATCCGCATGATGGGAGGCAGCCTGCAGAAAACGGTCGAGCGACCGCCGTGCCTGACCGGCGGTCTCCATGAGCTGTCGCTGTCTCAATGCACTCAGGTGCAGCGAGAAGAACTCTCCAAAGGTCTCCGCCGCCACACGCTGCGGCATCGAGAGTATTTTCGGAGAATAGTGGTGGCAGGCGATCAGGCCCCACAGCTCGTTATCCACCACGACGGAGATCGACATCGACGCGGCGACCCCCATGTTGCGCAGATACTCGCAATGGATCGGCGAAACGCTGCGCAAATGTGCGAAAGACAGATCGAGCGCCTCGCCTGTCTCGTCGGTCTCCGGCACGATCGGGATGCGCGGATTGCTGGCGTCGGAGATCACCCGGATAGTGTTCTTCACATAAAGCGCCCGGGCCTGTTTCGGAATGTCGCCCGCCGGGAAATATTGGCCCTTGAAGCTTTCGAGGTCGCGTCTCTTGTATTCGCTGACGACCTTTCCGGCACCATCCTCTTCGAAACGATAGATCATCACCCGGTCGTAGCCGAGCATGGCATAGATCAGCCGCACCGAGCTTTCGATCAGCCGGTCGAGGCTGGCGACGTTGCGGATGCGGCTGATCAGCATGCGCGCCACTTCGAGCGGCTGGTCGGAATCGGTCGAGGCCGGTTCGAACTCCAGGATCACCTTGGACTCGAAACGATGGATCGAAACGTCGAAAGCGGCACCCGAGGCAAACTTCAGCCCATGCCGAAGCGCCGGCCGCGCCGGATTGTCGGACGTGGCGAGCGCATTGCGCAATGTGTGGGCCGCCTCCCCGCCGACGATATCCTCCAGCCGCTGCCCGTTGATCTCTCCCGTGATCGCAAGCATGTCCGCCACGTTGGCTGAGTGCTGCATGACGACGGATCCGGCGGCATCGCAGGCGATAAGGCATCCATGAGGTTGAATGCTGCCGGGGATATGGATCGGCTCTCGGTCGCAATTGGTAAGATCGACCGTATCCCTGTAAGGCATATTACAAGTCCCTGAAGGCAGTCCGGCCAATAGATGGGACAGCAGACGCTTCGGCATTCCATCGAGGCTGGGAAAACTTCATCAAGAAGGTTTGTTCCGTACTTCCGGCTTTGTCGGAAGTGATTTCATATTTCTATCGCATCTGCCGTCTAGGGCAAGGAGTAAGCTTCCTTTTAATGGATGACGCATTAGTCTTGTACCAGGCAGCCTCATAAGCCATATGATGGTGAAAATGAAAAAAAGGAAATGCGGTGAGCGGAAATAACGATCGCAAAGGCCCGAAAGAGCCACGTTGGCTTGGGCCAGTTGCACCGAGCAGGGTCGCGCTGATCCCGCCGATCTCGGCTGCTCGCTGGCTTCTCGTGCTCGTCGCCGCCGCAGGCATCTATTTCTTCCACGGCTTCCTGGTCCCCGTTCTGGCCGCCCTGGTAATCGGCTTTGCAAGCTGGCCGCTCTACCGCGAGCTCTTGCGCCGTACAGGTGGCAACACGACGATCGCCGCCTCGCTCGCCATTATCTTCATCCTGGCCTTCCTCATCGTGCCGATCGGCATCGCCATCTCCTACACGATCGGCGAAGTGCGCCAGTGGATCATCTGGGCCGCCGAAGTGAACCGTTTCGGCGCGCCGCCCCCTGCCTGGATCACCGGCCTTCCCTGGGTCGGCGAATGGCTTGGCATTCAGTGGGTCCAGCATGTCGGCTCGCCCGGTGCGGTCGGCGAACTGATCCAGATCGTCTCGGGCGCCAATATCGGTAATATCTACCGGGCCATCGTAGCCGCCGGCGACGGCGCTTTCCATCTGGTCCTGACACTGCTTTTCATGCTGATCGCGCTGTTCTTCGTCTATCGCGACGGCGGTTCCTTCAGCGAGCAGATCGATCTTCTCGGCGAGCGCATCCTGCCGACCCGCTGGGAGCGTATCTCGCGCGTCGTTCCAAGGACAATCAGCTCCACCGTGACCGGCCAGACGCTGATTGCGATCGGCGAAGGCATCGTGCTCGGCATCGCCTACTGGATCGCGGGCGTCCCCTCGCCCGTCACGCTCGGCGTTTTGACCGGCCTGATGGCGCTTATCCCGGGCGGCGCGCCGCTGTCGTTCTCGCTGATATCGTTCTATCTGGTCGCCAATGGCGCCTACTTCGCCGGCGGCGGTCTTTTCCTCTGGGGCACGGTCGAACTCTTCATCGTCGATAAAACGCTGCGGCCTCGCCTGGTCGGCGGCCCGATCAAGCTTCCCTTCCTGCCGACATTCTTCGGTCTCGTCGGCGGCGTCAGCACCATGGGCTTCCTCGGCCTGTTCATCGGCCCGGTCCTGATGGCGCTGCTCGTGTCGATCTGGCGCGAATGGATCCGCGAAGTGAAGATGGCCGAAGTGACCGAGGCTGAAACCGTCGAGATGCCCAAGGGGCCGGCGACATCTCCGGAGCTTCCCCCAGATCTTCCCGTCGTTAGGAAAGTCTCTTCTCCATGAAGATGCTGAGCGGATCGGTCCGGTAATCTCCGAACGGCCCGATATGGCGGATCCGTTGAAGTTGCCTTGGTCGGGCCAAGATTGCTCGCTTTAAGTCGCTCACCATATTTCGGGGAACGCCATGAATTCCGCACTGATTGTCATGACCATTCTCGGCTGCAACGACGCCGGGACGGACTGCCATTATATCGCGACCGCAGAAAACCGCTGGCCGAGCATCGAGATGTGCAATTCGGTATCGGAACAACAGCTCTCCGGTTATGCCAACCAGGCCTACCCGATGCTCATCGCCGTCTGCCAGAAACCGGAAGCGACGGAGATCGCCAAGGCGCCGGTGCCGCAGTCGCGACCGGAGACGGCGATGCCCGCACCATCGGCAGAGCCAGCCGCGACGCCAGCTCCGGAGCCGGTGACGCAACAGGAGAAGGAAACGCTTGCGGGTCGCGCCATCCAGCGGGTCAAGACCGTATTGCCGACCACTGAAGGCGTGAAAACGCTGATGACCAGTCCGGTACGGCTGGTCGAGAATGGCTATTCCTGGGTTGCCAAGAAATTCCGGTAAGCAGGCGGTTACGCCGCCAGCGACACGCCGTTGGCATAAGACCGCGCACTGAGCCGGACCTCCAGCCTATGCAGCTTCTCGATCATGTCGAGAAGTTCGCTGACCGGCGAAAGCTGCATGTTCGGCCGCTGGAACTTTTCGAGCAACATGCCGGCGATATTGTCGAGCGCGCCGGTTGCCGCCGCCTTGCGCCAGAGGAAGACCGCTTCGACGAAGACGGCTGCGATATCCCGCCCGAGGCCCGAAGCTTCGAAAAGCGCCCGCACCGCATGCATGCGGCCGGTCGCGAGTATCGCTCTCACGCGGCGGTCGTCGAGCCCGGAGAGCGAGACCATTGCGCCGGCGAAGAAATCGACCTTGCCGCTGCAGAGCGCGTGGATCAGGAAGGCAGGCGTCAGCCGTCCGGCCGTGCGCAAATGTTCGACCAGGCCGGGGATTTCTTCCTGCAGCACGGTGCCGGCAATGGCGACGGCCGCAGCCTCGCCTGCTTCTCGGGTCATGTGCTCGATCCGGGCCGGCGCCATGATGGTTCGCACCAGTCCGGAGCCGGCAAGTGCCGCGGTAATGTGGTTGACGAGCATGTGGCGGGCATCCGCCGGCAGCGCATCGCGTTCCAGCAGCAGGTTGCGGATCTGGCAGCACTGCCCGAACCGTTCCGCGATCCGCCTGAGCGAAATCCGGGTGATCGAAGCGGTCTCGTTTTCCAGCAGAAGGGTGACTTCGCATTCGTCGCCGATCTCGGCGATCGCGGCGGCGATCCCGCGCGAAAGGTTCGGCCTTGCGGCGATCATCGCACGGGTCAGGCTGTCGCTGCGCCCGGCAAGATCGACGAGATCGCTTTCGGTAAGGACGGGCGAACAGGCGATGACCGTACAGGCGATCTCCGGCTGATCCTCGGCAAGGCAGACGATGACGGCACGCGGCGCATCGGGGGAGCCCGCCAGAGCCTCCGCAAGCGCCAGGCGCACGTGCGGCGACGGGTCGTCGAGCAGATAGGTCATCGCAAGGGCTGCGGCGCGACGCTGATCGCTGCCCATTGGCGAGTGGAGATAGGCCCGGCCGAGAGCATTGGCCGCCTTTGCCCTCTCGCCCGTTCTTGCTGTTTCAGCCCAACGAAGAAATGCCTGTACGATCACACTCGGCCTCGACTACACATGCCAGTTCGGATCCGGCTGGCTTGATAAGTCACGCTAGTGGCAAAAAGTTTAAGATTGGTTCACCACGTTCCTTAACCATGGCGAAGTCCTTGAAAATACGCTCCTGGCTTGTCGTCGACCCCTCCGCGGAGGCCGCAACCGTCCGTTCGGCAGGTGCGGACGCGATCGTTGTCGACCTGACCGCCCCGCCTGAGTCGTGGGATGCTGTGACAAGTCCGGAGCGCCAATGGATTGACTTGGCACGGGCCGGACAGCTTGCGTTCCGTCTGCCGGCTTTCTCTTCTGGAAGAACGGACGCCGCCGTCACGCTCGCCAGCCAGTGTCGCACCGCCTCAGTAATCCTGTCTGGCGCCCGCGGCGGGGCCGAAGTCCAGAGGCTCGACATGGTTCTGCGCGTGGCGGAAATCCGCGCAGGACTGGCGCCGGGCAGGACGCAGATCGTCGCGCTTGCCGATGCCGCCGGCATCCTTGCCGCTTCCAGCTTCGAGCGCTGCAGCCGCCGCCTGGTAGCCCTTGGCTGGGAAGGCGGCTATGATCCCTTTTCCGATACTTCGCGTATCGCGGCAGCGACCATCGCGCTTGCCGCCGCCGCCGCCGGCATATTGGCGGTCGATGCCGTCTCGTCGGCCGGGGACGCGGCTGCCTTCCTGTCCGAATGCGAAAGAGCAAAGGCGAACGGCTTCTCCGCCAAGCTCTGCCGCAGCCCTGATCAAGTTGCGATCGTCAATCGGATTTTCAGCGTCTAGGCTCGGCGCCTGCCGGCCGGATCATTTCGAACACGTCCGCGCCGCCGTCGGCAAAATCACGATAACCCATGCGGGCGATCGGCCGGGCAAGTCCCATGTCGATCCGTCCGCCCCGCAGGATCTCCTCGCTGATATGGATGCCGACCACCTGGCCGAAAACCATGTAGGCCTCGGCGCCCTGGCCGTCCAACCCCACCGGCTGGATCACCTGCGTGACGCGGCATTCCAGCACCGTATAGGCTTCCGCGACGTAAGGCGCATCGACGAGTTCCGCCATCTTGGCGGTCAGCCCCGCCACCTCGAATTCGCTGACGCCGTAAGGCACCGCTTCCGACGAGGCGTTCATCTTCTCCGCCAGATGTCGGCTTGCGAGGCTCGCGGTGAAGACACCGGTTTCCTCGGCGTTCTTCAGGCTGTGCTTTCGGCCGCTGGAGGAAAACATCACCAGTTTTGGGCTGTCGGAAATGGCGTTGAAGAAGGAGTAGGGTGACAGGTTCATCGATCCGTCCCTGCCCTTCGTACCGATCCAGCCGATCGGGCGGGGCGCGACGATCGCCTTGAAAGGGTCGTGCTTCAGTCCATGCTGGTTGGTATCGGTCGTGTAGAACATCGAAAACCCTATTCGCCGGCGTAGGTGACGATCTGCGACAGTTCCGGCCGCGGGCGGTCCGGCGTCGCAAAATCGCTCGAGCCGATATGGATGAAGCCGGCGACCTTTTCGCCCGGTTTCAACCCAAGGAGCGCCAGCGCCTCGTCGTCATAGGCGATCCATTCGGTACGCCAGTTGGCGACATAGCCATGCGCGTTTGCGGCGATCAGCATGTTGAAGCAGACGGCGCCGGCAGAAAGCACCTGTTCCCATTCGGGGATCTTTGGATGCGGTGCCGCGGTGCTGACGACGGCGACGACCAGCGGCGCGCGGGTGAAGCGCGCCAGTTCCGCCTCTCTGGCGGCATCGGTCATCTCGGGCATCTTCTTGAGCGACAGGGCGAGGAACTGTTCGCCGAGCCTGCTGCGCACGTCGCCGCGATAGACGATGACGCGCCAGGGCGCGAGCTTGCCATGATCCGGAACGCGGGTGGCCAAGGTTAGAATCGCCTCCAATTCCTCCCGCGACGGGCCCGGCTCCTTGAACTGTGCTACTGGCGTGGAATGCCTTTCGCGCAGAAAATCGATGAGTTTAACGTCATTTTGCATGGTCAAAGCTTTCATTTGGAGCTGGCGCGGTGGGAAGGTCTTGAAATTGCCTTGTCATTGGTCTCAAGTGCCGTCTCGGAAAACAAGAGTCAACCGGTAGACAACAGATGGCAGGCACTTCCCTTGCGGCACGCTGGTTCCTCGCCGGAGCGATGGCTCTCGGCCCGGCTTTCGGCGCATTCGCTCAGGAAGACGCCTTCAAGAATTTCCGCACGCCGGACAGCACCGGCAAGATGCCGAAGCTCAACGCTTTCTCGGCTCTGCCGGGCGGTCCGTCTGGTATTCTCTCAAAAGACGTGCAGTTCGATGCCAAGCTGACGTCCGACGGCCAGCCGATGCAGGAAGGCCTGACCTGGCGCGTTTTCAGCCCGATCGCCGGTGACGACGGCAAATTGCCGCTGGTGGCCAGTTCCGAAGGCGGCTCCGCGTCGTTTCAGCTTGCCCCCGGCGACTATTTCGTCAATTGCGCCTTCGGCCGCGCCGGGGTTACCAAGAAACTGAAAGTCCCCGAAAACGGCAACGTGCCGAAACAGACTCTGGTGCTCGACGCCGGCGGTTTTGTTCTCAATGCGGTTGCCGGTACCGACCAGCGCATCCCGCCGAAGGAACTGAGCTTTTCGGTCTATTCTGCCGAAGTGCGCGACAATGGCGACCGGGCGCTGGTGATGTCGGACGTCAAGCCGAATACGGTCGTGCGTCTGAATGCCGGCACCTATCACGTCGTCTCGGAATATGGGGACGTCAATGCAGTGGTTCGGGCCGACATCCAGGTGGAAGCCGGCAAGCTCACCCAGGCGGTACTGCAGCACCGCGCCGCGCAGATCACCCTGAAGCTCGTTTCTCAAAAAGGCGGTGAAGCGATCGCCGATACGGCCTGGTCGGTACTGACCGCCGCCGGCGACGTCGTCAACGAAAGCGTCAGCGCTTTTTCCATGATGGTCTTGTCGGAAGGCGAATATCTCGCCGTCGCCCGCAACAAGACCAAGATCTATCAGCGCTCGTTCACCGTCAAAGCCGGACGAAACACCGAGGTCGAAGTGCTGATGCGCGATACGCCTCAGGTGGCCGGCGGGGTCACCGGCGACCGGAATTGACAGGTCCAGGCAGGTTTTGCCGGACCTTCGTCAGCCGGACAGATAGTCTTCCAGAAGTCCCGTCTCGATATAGTCGAGTTCTGACAGCACCCGCCGTTCGGCAAGCGCTGTCATTATCGGTTAGGCCGCGGCCTTCTTCTTGTTCTTCGCTTCAAGACGGCGCAACACATCAGGTGGCGTCGCTTCGAGGGTCAGCGAAGAGATCGCTTCGTCGAGCGTCATCGAGGTCTGCGCCTGCGAACCCAGTCGGCGGATGTTCACCGAACGCTCCTCGGCTTCCTTTTTGCCGCAGACGATGATCACCGGCACCTTGGTAACCGAGTGCTCGCGGATCTTGTAGTTGATCTTCTCGTTGCGGAAATCGGTCTCGACGACCATTCCCGCCTCGCGCAGAGCTTCTGCGACTTCACGGCCGTAATCGTCCGCGTCCGAGGTGATCGTCGCCACCACCACCTGCATCGGCGCGAACCAGAGCGGCATGTGGCCGGCAAAGTTCTCGATCAGGATGCCGAGGAAGCGTTCCATCGAACCGCAGATGGCGCGATGGATCATCACCGGCTGGGTTTTTTCCGAGTTCTGGTCAATATAGAAGGCGCCGAACCGTTCCGGCAGGTTGAAGTCCACCTGCGTCGTGCCGCACTGCCATTCGCGGCCGATCGCGTCTTTTAGCGTATATTCGAACTTCGGACCATAGAACGCGCCCTCGCCCGGCAGGATACCGGTCTTGATGCGGCCTTCCGACTGCGCCTCGATCGTCTTCAGGACATCGAGCATGACGGATTCGGCACGATCCCAAAGCGCATCGGTGCCGACGCGCTTGTCCGGCCGGGTCGATAGCTTGACCACGACTTCCTTGAAGCCGAAATCCTCGTAGACCGACAGGATCAGGTCGTTGATCCGCAGGCATTCGGCGGCCATCTGCTCGTCTGTGCAGAAGACATGCGCATCGTCCTGGGTGAAGCCGCGCACGCGCATCAGCCCGTGCAAGGCGCCGGATGCTTCATAGCGATGCACGAGGCCGAATTCTGCAAGCCGAATTGGCAGTTCGCGGTAAGACTTCAGACCATGCTTGAAGATCTGCACGTGTCCCGGGCAGTTCATCGGTTTCAGCGCGAAAATGCGGTTGTCCGCTTCCTTGTCTTCCGGATGGGTGAAGGCATAGGCAGACTTCACCGCGAACATGTTCTCCTGGTACCAGCCCCAGTGGCCCGACGTCTCCCACAGTGAGGCATCGAGAACCTGCGGCGCGTTGACTTCCTCATAGGTGCCGGCGAGCCGGCGGCGCATATAGGCGGTCAGCGTCTGGAACATGCGCCAGCCCTTGCCGTGCCAGAACACCACGCCCGGACCTTCTTCCTGGAAATGGAAGAGGTCCATTTCACGGCCGAGCTTGCGGTGGTCGCGCTTTTCGGCTTCCGCCAGCACGTGCAGGTACTGGTCGAGTTCTTCCTGCGTCGCCCAGGCGGTGCCGTAGATGCGGGTCAGCATGGCGTTGTTCGAATCGCCGCGCCAATAGGCACCGGCAACCTTCATCAGCTTGAAGGCCGTGCCGATCTGGCCGGTCGAGGCCATATGCGGACCTCGGCAGAGGTCGAACCAGTCGCCTTGATAATAGATCTTGAGATCCTGGTCTTCCGGGATCGCATCGATCAGCTCGACCTTGTAGCCTTCGCCCTTGGCTGCGAAGACTTCGCGGGCCTTCTCGCGAGACCAGACCTGCTTGGTGAACGGTTTGTTGCGGCCGATGATTTCCTTCATCTTCGCCTCGATCTTCGGCAGATCGTCGGGCGTGAAAGGCGCGTTGCGGGCGAAATCGTAATAGAATCCGTTCTCGATCACCGGGCCGATGGTGACTTGCGTGCCGGGCCAAAGCTCCTGTACGGCCTCCGCCATCACGTGGGCGGCGTCGTGGCGGATAAGTTCCAGCGCTCGGGCGTCGGTGCGGGTGACGATCTCGATCTTTCCGTCGGTCACCGGCTCGGCAAGGTCCTGCACGGTGCCATTGATGGTGACGGCGACAGCCTTCTTGACGAGCGACTTGGAAATGCTCTCGGCAACGTCACGGCCGGTCGTTCCGGCGTCGAAAACGCGGACGGAGCCATCGGGAAATGTAAGGGAAACGGATTGGGACATGTCTCTCTCCTGTCCAGTCCCGCCAACGAATGCGGGTGGTGTTGGAATAAATGGCGGTTCGCCCTTGGGGCGCAGCCGGCGTGGCTGATAAATGCTTTTGGCGTTTTAGTAAAGGCGAGCGGCTGCTCAGCCGATCATTTCGGCAATCCCGGCGACCGTGTTGGCATTGCGGATCGTGCCGATGCCAAGCTTCCTGGTGGTCATCGCCGAAAGCAGCCGCGTCTCGCTGGCCTTGCCGCCGAAATCGACCCAGAGATTGCCGTCGACGATGGAAATCTTCTCCTCGCCGCGGTGGCGCTCGAGCAGGTTGAGGACGCTTTCGTCGAGCGGGTGTCGCATCACCCGCACGCCGACCTCGGAACCCTCCCTCGATGGAAAGGGATTGCCGACGGCAAGCTTCAGCCAGCCTGCACCGGTCCTGGCGATGATATCGACATGTTTGCCGAACCGCCTCTTGAAGGCGGTCTCCAGTCTCTGCTCGATGTCGCCGATCGATGACCTGCCGGTTTCGAAGACGAGATTGCCGGTCGAAACCAGGGTCCGGCAATTCCGGTAGCCGAGATCCTCCGCCATGGCGCGGAGGTCGGCCATCACGACCCGCTTGCCGCCGCCGAGAACGATGCTGTGAAGCAGCGCGATATAGGTGATCATCGGTTCCTCATCGAGGCGATGCCGGTTTGGCATAGCGACGCCAGTATCGCCACGGCATCCACCAGTGCTGCCGCATTTCGAGCGCTGCCGGCACAGGGTCAAGCCCGCTTGTACCCCCCGGCCCGCAGCGCCCCACCCGAAACAGCGTCATCCATCCTCCGGGCCACAGCCCATGCCGCGCCACCGCCTCATATCCATATTCCGAACAGGTCGGAATATGCCGGCAGGAATTGCCGATGAAGCCGGACAGTGTCAGCTGGTAGAAGCGGATCAGACCCATGCCGAACAGCCGGCCGGGTGTTTTCCGGAACGATCCGGACCAGTTGCGGGAGCGGCCTGCCTTCGCCTGGGGTTCGGAGTGCTGACAGTCTGGGGCGCCGCACATCAGGGGTGAACCGCGGTTGATGGCAGGACGTCACTTAGGGCGTGCCGATCCAGCCCCCCTCTGGCCTGCCGGCCATCTCCCCCTCGAGGGGGGAGATCGACTCGTGGCGCTGTTTGCACCTCATTGGAAACGGCACACGTCGCCGAGCGCGAAACATCCGAGAATAAGCGAAGACGGTCCCCCATCCGATCTCCCCCCTTGAGGGGGAGATGCCCGGTAGGGCAGAGGGGGGTATCCTGGGACGCCATCGTCATCCGGCCGTTGCCAGCTGCTTCGCCTCGATCTGGTCGATCGCATCGACGACCGCCTCGAAGGTCAGCATGGTGGAAGGATGGCGAGCCCTGTAGTCCTTGACAGGCTTCAGGTAGCGCATTTCCTCGAACCGGCCGTCCGGCCCCTCGCCGTCTTCTTTCAGCATGGCGAGCATGTCCTGGCGCGCCTTGCGGATCTCGGCGGTTGTCGCCCCAATCACGTGCCGAGCCATGATAGAGGACGAGGCTTGGCCGAGTGCGCAGGCGCGGACCTCGTGGGCGAAATCGGTGACCCGGTCGCCGTCCATCTTCAGGTGCACCCGCACCTTCGAGCCGCACAGCTTGGAATGTTTTTCGGAACTCGCATCCGCATCGGGCAGAGTGCCGGCATGGGTGATATTGCCGGCGAATTCGAGAATCTTGCTGTTATAGATGTCGTCCATCAAGGCTCGCTTTGAGTCCGGCCGTCGCTCGTTGAACACTGTGTCACGTCAGGCGGACTACCATAAAAGGGTTCCTGCCATTATATGTGATGTCTGGGCAAGATCATCAAGAAAGGATGTTTTCACGAAATCCTACCGAAAACGGAATAGGATATCTTGTAAAAATGTTCGCCGAAGGTCAGATAACCCCGGATTGCCCAAAAATCAGCCGCCGATGCCTAGCAGCTGATCAGTCCGTGAGTAACGCCAGTCGGATGCGGCCTTGAACCGCATCAGGAGACGATAAATGGATGCCATTGTGAAGAATTTCCCGGCTTCGAAAGAGAAGCAGGTCCGCCCCTCGCAGCAGGAGGCCGAGGAAGCCGTGCGCGTTCTCTTGCGCTGGGCAGGTGACGATCCGGCCCGCGAAGGCCTGCTCGACACCCCGAAGCGCGTCGCCGCCTCCTATAGCGAGCTGTTTTCCGGTTACGAACAGTCGCCGGAAGACGTGCTTGGACGTACTTTCGAGGAAGTCTCGGGTTATGACGATATCGTGCTGGTGCGCGACATCCCGTTCTTCTCCCATTGCGAACACCATATGCTGCCGATCATCGGCAAGGCGCATGTCGCCTATCTGCCGAACGGCCGGGTCCTCGGTCTTTCGAAGATCGCCCGCGTCGTCGAAATCTTCGGTCGCCGTCTGCAGACGCAGGAAAACATGACGGCGCAGATCGCCAATGCGATCGAGGAAACTTTAAAGCCGCGTGGCGTCGCCGTGATGATCGAGGCCGAGCACCTGTGCATGGAAATGCGCGGCGTGCAGAAGCAGGGCTCGCACACGATGACGACGACGTTTACCGGCGAGTTCAAGGCGAACGCCGCCGAACAGGCCCGTTTCTTCACGCTGGCCCGCAACCGCTGATCGGCGGTTTTCCGGGCGGAGTCTCCTGATGACGCTTTCTTTCGACCAGCCTTCCGTCGACAAGACGGAACTCGAAGGCGCCGGCGCCTTCACGCCCCGCTTCGATCAGAACGGTCTCGTCACCGCCGTCGTCACCGATGTCCGTGACGGTGAGTTGCTGATGGTCGCGCATATGGATGCCGAGGCGCTGGCGCTGACGGTGGAGACCGGCATCGCCCATTATTACAGCCGTTCGCGTGCCAAAATCTGGAAGAAGGGCGAATCCTCCGGCAACCTGCAGACCGTCCACGAGCTTCGCACCGACTGTGATCAGGACGCCGTCTGGCTCAAGGTCTCGGTCGCCGGACACGACGCAACATGCCATACCGGCCGTCGCTCCTGTTTCTATCGGGTTGTTACCCAAAGTGATGGTAGGGCGGTTCTTGAAATCACCGACAATCAGCGTCATTTTGATCCAAACGTCGTCTATTCCGATCAAGGAACCATTTAGGCATTTGCCTCGTTTTTTTGCGTGTCTCGACTGAATAAACGATTTCGAAACCTGTCGATGCGTTAATCGTCAGACCGGGGTTTGTTCAGCTGTGGAGGATTTTTGTCGATGCTGAACTGGAGTTGGAACCGTCACGATCCGCTTGCGGCATCTGCCGAAGGCGACGAAACGAAAATCCTCGAACCCACCCCTCCTCCCATCGTTGAAGTCCCCAAAAAAGCAAAGCTTGCCCTCGCTCTCGGCGGCGGTGCCGCGCGCGGTTGGGCTCATATCGGCGTCCTCAGGGCTCTCGACGAGGCCGGCATCGAGGTCGGCATGATCGCCGGCACCTCGATTGGCGCCCTGGTCGGCGGATGTTACCTCGCCGGCAAGCTCGATGAACTCGAAACCTTCGCCCGCTCGCTGACCATGCGCCGCATTGCCGGCCTGCTGGATCTGACGATCGGTGGCGGCGGCCTCCTCGGCGGCATGCGGCTGACAAAGCGGATGCAGGAACATCTTGAAGGCCTGTCGATCGAGGATCTCGACCGCCCGTTTGTATCGGTTGCGACCGAACTCCATACCGGGCACGAAGTGTGGATCTCCAGTGGCTCGCTGATCACCGGGCTTCGCGCCTCCTACGCACTGCCTGGCATTTTCGAACCGGTGAAATGCAACAACCGGACGCTCGTCGACGGCGCTTTGGTCAATCCGGTGCCGACCTCCGTCTGCCGCGCCTACGAACAGCCGCTCGTGGTCGCCGTCAACCTGAACTACGAGATTTTCGGCCGCTCGGCGGTCGTCAAGCACAATGCCAGCGTCCAGCCGATCGATGACGGGCGCAAGAAACCCGAGGACATCCGTGTCGGTCTGACCGGCACCATGGTGCAGGCCTTCAACATCATCCAGGAACGCATTTCCCGCGCGCGCCTGGCGGGCGATCCTCCGGATCTGGCGCTGCATCCGCGTCTTGCCGATATCGGCCTGTCCGAATTCCACCGCGCCGGCGAAGCGATCGACCGCGGTTATACGGAGACCATGGCGCAGATCTCTGCGCTGAAGCGCATGCAGGAAGTTTTCGCCCGCTAAGCGGGGGGATGCCTCGTCACGAGGTGGTACAGCCCCGCCCTTGGGCGAGGCTTAGCCGAAAGCGGTCAGCCGGCAATATAGGCCTTGATCTGTTCGGCCTCGAGTTCGATCTCCCGAATGCGCGACTTGACCACGTCGCCGATCGAAATGATGCCAGCGAGCTTTCCGTCCTGCTCGACGGGCACGTGGCGGAAACGGCCGCTGCTCATCATCCCCATCAGTTCATCGACGGTCGTGTCATCCTTGCAGCGTTGCACCGCGGTGGTCATTGCCGACTTTACCGGTTGGTCGAGCACACTGGCGCCTTTGCCGGCGATGGCGCGCACCAGGTCGCGTTCCGTAAAGATGCCGGCGATGCGGCCTTCCATGCCGGTTACCACGACGGCACCGATCTTCTTGTCGTTGAGAATCCCGGCGACTTCGAGCAGCGTCTTGTCGGGGTCGACGGTGACTACGTCACGACCCTTTGCATCCAACATGTTCTTGACGATTATTGCCATGGCTCTCTCCTCCCAACCGGCTCGGCCTGGACGTCGCCCATTCCCGAGAAGCAAAGCGCCCGGGTGGAGGAACCGTCCCTGCACGTGCGCAGAAGTGTAGAGCGATGCCGGAAAGAGATCAAGAAAGATCAAGGTTGCGTGATGGGCATGACGCTGGGTGGCAGGGGATCGAAAAGGTCAAACAGCAGGAAACCGAACAGGAAGCCGCCGATATGCGCATCCCAGGCTATCGGTCCCATATCCGCACCGAACAACGTCACCCCGAAGGCGATCAGCAGGTTGCCGACGAACCACATGGCGGTGAAGATGACGACGGTGCGGTTGCGGAACGAGCCGAGGATAGACTGGCGCGGATAGAGATGGCCATGGGTCCGATCATAACCTCGGCGTTCCGGGAAGGCGAAGCGGCAGGCCGCTCCCATCAAAGCCGAGACGACGCCTGACGCACCGATCAGCAGCGTCTCGTCCCCCCAGTTGAGCGTTGCATGGAAGAAGGCGGCAGCCACCGCCGAGAGAACCCAGAAGATCACGTAGCGCAGAGTGCCGATCCGCCGCACCACCGGTGCCCCGAAGGCCATCAGCCACAATCCGTTGAAAAGAATATGCTCGATGCTGCCGTGCAGCAGCGAATACGTGACCGGCGTCCACGCCCAGGCAAGTCCCTGCTCGCTGAGCGGATAGACGTAGCGCAGCGGCGTAAACGCCAAGTTCACCACCATGGTGGCGCGCGTGTCCTCGTCCAGCAGATATTCCTGCACAATGTAGATGACTGCAAGCAAAGCCAGCGTCACGACGAGGCTCCGCGGAAGATTGAAGATTGGCTGCGAGCGCTCGCCGCCGTCATCCGTCTCGCGCTGCTCGTCAGCCATATCCGGCCCGTCGTTCATGCCAGTTCCTTCTGTCTTCTCGTCCCCTATCGGATGGGTCCGACAGCCATATAGGAGCGGCTGTTCAAAAGAAAGCGCGGGCAGGATCACGGTCGCGCGGGTGCCGCGATCGGTCGCAAATCCTTAACCATGACGCCCCCGCCGTGGCATGGTTTTCGCTGCGTGAGGAGGATCGGCCGTACATGAAGCGCGGCCTGTATCGAAATATGACAGGTAAGATGGATGCGCAATCAGGCAACCAGGGCAATCTTCGACTACTGGATCAATCTCAAACGCGACGGGATGGCTCCCCTCAAGACCGAGATCGACCCGACCGCTCTGCGTCATCTCCTCCCGCATCTTTTCATGGCCGCCATGGACCCGGCCGGCACGCTGGCGTTCCGCCTGGCGGGCACCCGCATCTGCGAACTGTTCGACCGTGAGTTTCGCGGCAAGCCGTTCGCGGACGTCTGGCAGGAGACCGATCACCGGCAGCTGGTGGAGATCGCCCACGGCGTCATTCACTCCCAGCAGCCGGCACTCCTGGATGTCCTTGCCTCGAATGGCCACATCCGCCACGCTTATGAAATGCTGCTTCTGCCAATCCGATCGGCGGAGGCGGCGCCAAGCGATCGGATTTTTGGTGCTCTCCTGCCGGTGGTTTCTCCCTACCCCGTAACGGCAACGCCGGCCATTTTTCTGACGCTCGAGAACTGGACGTTCCTGACCGGCGGCGGTTCACATTTCGGTGTGCCGGTCACGGGCGATCGCCGCAGTTTCTCCCACACACCCGGCCGCAGCCCGTCTTGAGGGAAACATCCCATCGCAGCACGCGCGGCTGACGGTCCCTGCCAAAACCTTCTGTTAACCGCGGCGCGCTAATACTCTTAACGATAGACTTAGAAGAGAAAAGCTCTCTCAAATGTATTCTTTTCAGCCATCTCATACTCCATCGACATCCAGCGTTCCCGCACAGCGTTCCTTTCAGCGCGTGTCCGTCAGTATTCCAGGACGGTTGATGCTGGCGACGCATGAGGAATTTCCTTGCGACGTCGTCGACATGTCGCCGGGCGACGTCAGCTTCGCCTGCGTCGGCCGGCCGCTCGTCGGCGAACGCGTCATCGCCTATCTCGATCATATCGGCCGTCTCGAAGGCATGGTCATCAGCCTGTCGAGCACTGGTTTCGTGATGTCGATCAACGCGACGGACCGCAAGCGCGAGAAACTGGCCGCCCAGCTTACATGGATCGCCAACAAGCACGAACTCGGCCTGCCCGAAGATCGTCGCCATGATCGCCTGGCGCCGCGCAACACCCGCTCCGAGATCACGCTCGACGACGGCCGGCGTTATGCCTGTCGCATCGTGGACCTTTCGCTGTCCGGCGCGGCGATCGATATCGACATCCGCCCCGCGCTCGGCACGCCTGTCCGGCTCGGCAACATGCGCGGCCGCGTCGTACGCCACTTCATGGAAGGCGTGGCAATCGAGTTTAATTCGGTCCAATCACGCGATACGCTGACCGAATTCCTTTAAAAGGGCTCTTACGACGGCAATTCAGAAGCGCCCCATCCGGGCGCTTTTTTGT
The DNA here is from genome assembly GCF_023006505.1 of Neorhizobium sp. SHOUNA12A. GTDB lineage: Bacteria > Pseudomonadota > Alphaproteobacteria > Rhizobiales > Rhizobiaceae > Neorhizobium. The sequence goes on along the minus strand of NZ_JALBGV010000081.1, from coordinate 3,146 downwards.
TGCGTGCCCTATCCTTTGCGTCCTGTTTCATTGCGGGACGGGCCAGGAAAAAGCCGCCTGTCTGTGCCGAAATGAACTTTCTTCAAAAAAATGTGCCCTTTCGGCACTTTTTTCCGAGCCCGAAAACCGGCCTCGATCAGCCTGATTTGGTCATGACGCAACGCAATGCGGTACCTTACCTTCCCTGTTTGCAACGGCCAATCGTCGTCATTGCGGGATTTCCGACGCTCAGTGGGCTGCTCCGCGGATTTCAAAAACTCCTTTATTCACGGATAGATAGCGGGAAAGCTCCGAGGAGCCAGGCGCTCGATAATCGGCATTTTACGAAAATTATCGGCAAATTCGGCTCGAATTTTGTGAAAGTTCGAGATGTATTTGATGTGTGTTTTAGGCGAATTGAGTTCAAATAAGATATTGATTTTACTGCGAGATTTTGCGGTCAATCAAACCCTGTCTGGCAGTGTTCTCCTCGCAACGGGGAGACATAAAAATGAAATACAGCAAGGAACTGGGCCTCGCCGCCATCACCGCCGTCATGGCGATCTTTACCGCCGGAAGTTCTTTCGGCATGCCGGCCAACACGGTGCGCGTTCTCGGCCAGGCCAATCCGCCGCTCGGCCACTATGAATTCTGCAAGACCTATGTGAGCGAATGCGCCGCGACCTACAAGGACGCCGGCCCGCTCGCACTGACCGAAGACAAGTGGCGCACGCTTCTCGACGTCAACTACACGGTCAATTCCTCGATCACGCCGATGACCGACCAGGAAATTTATGGCGTCGAAGAGCGCTGGGCCTATCCCCGCACCGTCGGCGACTGCGAAGATTTCGTGCTTCTGAAGCGCAAGATGCTGATGGCGAAAGGTTTCTCGCCGTCCGACCTGCTGATCACCGTCGTCCTGCAACCGAACGGCGAAGGTCATGCGGTGCTGACCGTCCGCACCGATCGCGGCGACTTCGTGCTCGACAACATGCGCAACAAGGTCATGATCTGGTCGGATACCGAATACACCTTCCTGAAGCGCCAAGCGAACGACGATCCCGCCCGCTGGGTCAAGCTGCAGGATGGCCGCGCCACCGCCGTCGGCTCCGTCGGCCAGTAATCTCTCCCCTACCCATCGACGAAAAAGACCACGGCGATCCGAGCCGCGGTCAATGCGCAGGACTGAAGGTGGGCGCCAAAGGGATTACTGGGAGGCTATCACCATCCCGGATCAAGCTCTATTTACGAAGCGTTAATCATAACGATCCAGACTGCTGCCAAATCGCTTGGCCGCGTTCGTATCCGCGTTCTGTCCCATTCCGGCGCTGGCGAATTCCCTCTCGAATGAGAACATGGAGCGCGCGTCATGGCAGGTCCAGCCCGGAACCTCTCGGCTGCAGAAGAAGCGCCGCTCCTATCCAACCGTTTCGTCTATCGGCTGGCGGCCGTCATCGCGATCCTTGCTCTGTTGACGGCTGCGATCAGTATCGGTGGCCATTTGTTCGGGCAGCGCATCGCGCTTGCCGGTCATACCGACCGCCGGGAAGAATTCCCGATCCAGATCGGTCAGGACAAGCTCAAGCTTCCGGCCAACACGATTCGCTTCCGCGACCAGCGTCAGGCCGGCGTTACCGAGCGCGTCGACCTCTATCTCACCTGGCCGGAACTCGAAGGTTATAGCGCAGGCCTGCGGTCGCGCTTCGATGATGTCGCCCAGTCTTCCTCGTTGATTTTCCTCCAATTATCCCAGAGCACCATGTCGCGCGACATGTCCGGCCGGCTGGAGCCGATCTATTCCAAACTGTTCGACGGCGCGCCGCAGCAGGCTGCCTTCGGACTAACCCTTCACCGGCTGCGCGCCGATTCAGGTTATGGCAGCGAGGTGGTTCTAACTGGCCAGGTCGGCGGCGCCCCGGATTACGCCGTGCGCTGCGTGCTGCCTGCCCCCGGCGACAAAGCCACCAGCGGCGACTGCCAGCGGGATATCCACATCGGACAGGACCTGACGGTGCTCTATCGCTTCTCCAGTGTGCTTTTGCGGGACTGGCAACATATTGATGCCGCAGTTCGCCTCTTTGTCGAAAACCGGCTGGCGAAATAAGCCGCCGCGGACGGGTCGGGTCGAAGCCTGGGATGATGTCTAAAATGCAGCATATCGAGGTAAGCTGCTGTTCATCATAAACCTCTTGGTAACGCTAATCCCCTAGATTGAACGGTAACGGCCGTGGCGGGGGCGCGTCCGGATATTTGACTAATGTGATGCAAGCGATGAGTGCGGCAGTGTCGAAAAAAATGATATCTGCATCCCTTTCCAAGGGTGATGCGACGGTCCCGGGACGGTTCCTCGGTTTTCTCTTCACGTTGGCTGTGGCGATTTCGATGTTTTCGACGCCGGCTGCTGCCGGTCCGAAATACGCCGGCATCGTCGTTGACGCCAAGACCGGTAAGGTTCTCTATTCCGAGGATCCGGACGGTCTGCGCTATCCCGCGTCGCTCACCAAGATGATGACGCTCTACCTCACCTTCGAAGCGCTTGAAACCGGCCGCATTAGCCTCGACACACAGGTTCCTGTCTCTGCTCACGCTGCAGCCGAGCCACCCTCGAAACTCGGTGTTCGCGCCGGCGGTTCGGTCTCGGTCGATCAGGCCATTCGCGCACTCGTCACCCGCTCCGCCAACGACATGGCCACGGCCCTCGGCGAATTCGTCGGCGGCTCCGAAGAACGCTTCGCCTCATTGATGACCAGTAAGGCGCGCGCGCTCGGCATGACCCGCACCACCTACCGCAATGCCAACGGCCTGCCGAACACCGCGCAGATGACGACGGCACGCGATCAGGCCCGGCTTGGTATGGCGCTGCGCCAGCACTTCCCGCAATATTACGGCTACTTCTCGATCCGCAGCTTCAATTTCGGCAAGCAGACGATCGGCAACCACAATCGCCTGGTCGGCAACGTCAAGGGTGTCGATGGCATCAAGACCGGTTACACCCGCGCCGCCGGCAGCAACCTTGCGACCTCGGCGCAGCTCGATGGCCGCTCGATCGTCGCCGTCGTGCTCGGCAGCCGCTCCAGCGCCGTCCGTGACGCGACGATGCGCAAGCTGGTCGCCGACTATCTCCCTGAAGCTTCCCGCGGCGGCAACAGCAGCCTGCTCGCCCAGGC
>NZ_JALBGV010000080.1 GCF_023006505.1 Neorhizobium sp. SHOUNA12A | reverse complement strand
CGATCGGCCGGCGAGGTTGGGCGCTCTGGCCGCGTCGCTGACGGGCGGCATTGCCGGGCGCTTCGATCGTGGCCGGACGATCGAGATCGAACTGTTTTTCGGCGGGCTGTCGTCGGCGGACGAGCAGGCCGTACTGAACGGCGAAAACCGGATCGCGGTGAAGGCGGATAGCGGCGTCTGGGAGGTGATCGGCTTTGCCGATGCCGAGGAGATCAGCCCTAACCGCTGGCGTCTGTCGAACCTGTTGCGCGGGCTGGCGGGGACCGAGGACGCCATGCGGGCCGGCGCGGCTTCAGGGAATGCCGTCGTCGTGCTCGATGAGGCGGTGGTGCCGCTGGGGCTTGCGGCGGACGAACGCGGCCTTGCCCTGAATTGGCTGGCGGAAAGCTTAGGGCAGACGGGCGGACGGTTCGGCCCGCATGTCTTTTCGGGCGGTGTGCGTGCCGAAACGCCGTTATCGCCGGTGCATGTCCGCGCAGAACGGCAGGCGACCGGCGATGTCCGGCTGACCTGGGTGAGGCGCGGAAGGATCGAGGCTGACGGCTGGGACAGCGCGGAAATCTCGCTGGACGAGCCGGTCGAAGGTTACCGGCTGGAGCTTCTCGACGGCGCTTCCGTCAAGCGCGCGATCGAGGTCGCCGGGCCGGTTTTCATCTATCCGGCGGCCGACGAGATCGCCGATTTCGGTGGACCACTGGCAAGTCTTTCGCTGCGGATCCGGCAGATGGGCCGAGCGGTTCCGCTCGGCGTTCCGTTTGAAACAGTGGTTATGTTCTAAACTGAAACAAGGAGATAAGCATGGACGGCATGAAGGCATGGTATCAGTCGAAGACTGTCTGGGGTGGATTGATCGCGGTCGCTGCCGCGCTTCTGCAGATCACGGGAATAACGCTCGGAGCGGATATGCAGACCGATCTCGCAGATATTGCGGTAACGCTTGCGGGTGCGGCCGGCGGACTTTTTGCGATTTATGGGCGTGTCGCGGCCCAGAGCGGAATCAGGGGAAAATAGCCTCCTGAAGGAAAGCGTTACGGACCATTCATTTGCCATTCAGCCGCCTTTAGCTACATAATCCATCACATGCTTTGGACTTGAATCCTGTTTGTCTTGTGAGTGGAAATTGTAACCATGGCGCGACTGCCAATCATCGCGATATTGACCGCCGGCCTGGCCGGTTTCTCCGGCTTCGTGCCGGAGAAGGTCTCCGCGCGTGATTATCTCGTCCTCGTCGCAGGCGATTGCGGGTCGGCTGCGTCTCGCGTGGTGCGGGAAACCGGCGGCGAGCTTCTTTCCGCTCAGCCCTCCTCCGATGGCCAGACCTGCGTCGTGACGGTGCTCGTTCAGGGCGATGGCAATCAAAGACCGCGTAAGGTGACCGTCAGGGTTCCGATGTAAAGCGGGGTCGGCGGCATCAGTCGCCGGCATATCATTCGAGGGGCGGTGCATGCGCATTCTGGTGGTCGAAGACGACGTCAATCTCAATCGGCAGCTCTCCGACGCCCTGAAGGAGTCGGGTTATGTGGTCGATCAGGCCTTCGATGGCGAGGAAGGCCATTATCTGGGCGAAACCGAGCCTTATGACGCGGTGATCCTCGATATCGGCCTGCCGGTCATGGACGGCATCACCGTCGTCGAGAAATGGCGTGCCGGAGGCAAGGGCATGCCGGTTCTGATGCTGACCGCTCGTGACCGCTGGAGCGACAAGGTGGCGGGCATCGATGCCGGGGCCGACGACTATGTCGCAAAGCCCTTTCATGTGGAGGAAGTGCTGGCCCGTGTTCGGGCGCTGATCCGCCGGGCGGCGGGGCATTCATCCTCCGAAATCGTCTGCGGGCCCGTGCGGCTCGATACCAAGGCTTCCAAGGCGAGCGTCGAAGGCGTCGCCCTGAAGCTCACCTCGCACGAATTCAGGCTGCTGTCCTACCTGATGCATCACATGGGGCAGGTCGTTTCCCGCACCGAGCTTGTGGAGCATATGTATGACCAGGATTTCGACCGCGATTCCAATACGATCGAAGTTTTCGTGGGCCGGCTTCGCAAGAAGCTCGGGGTCGACCTCATCGAAACGGTCCGCGGACTCGGTTACAGGATGCAAGCGCCAAACGATGCGCGTTAAATTCCGAATGATCGGACCAAGATCGCTGACTGCCCGCGTGCTGCTTCTGGCCACGTTGTGGTCAGCGCTGGCCCTGGTGGTCATTTCGATCGTCATCTCGCAGCTCTACCGGCAATCGGCGGAACGCGCCTTCACCGACCTCCTGCGCGCCCAGCTCTATAACGTCATCAACTCGATCACGATCGGCGACGACAACAAGCTCGCCGGCAGCCCGCAACTCGGCGACCTGCGCTTCTCGCAGCCCGAGACCGGCTGGTACTGGATCATCGAGCCGCTCGGCACGTTTGCGGCGACGCCGCTTTCCTCCTCCTCGCTCGGCACGTCGAACATCAGCGTGCCGTCGATCCTGGCGGTGCCCTTCAACAATCGCTACGAGCGCTTTTACCCGGCCATCGACGCCTACAAGAACCATGTCCTCGTCGCCGAGACGGAGGTGGTGCTCGATGGCGAAGGCCGCGCCGCGCGCTTCCGCGTCTCGGGCAACCTCGCGGTCGTCGAGGAGGATATCCAGGCCTTTACCCGCAGTCTCTACATTGCGCTTGCCGTTTTCGGTTTCGGCAGCCTGGTCGTCAACGGCCTGGCGATCCTTTACGGATTGCAGCCCCTCGACGGCGCGCGGCGCTCGCTCGAAAGGGTCCGGCGCGGCGAGGCGGAGCGGCTGGAAGGCGAGTTTCCACGCGAGATCATGCCGCTTGCCAGCGACATCAACGCGCTGATCGAAAGCAACCGCCGCATCGTCGAGCGGGCGCGCATGCAGGTTGGTAACCTCGCCCATTCGCTGAAGACGCCGATCGCGGTTCTGCTCAATGAATCGCGTGCCGTGGAAAAGGTGCAGTCGGACATGGTGCGATCGCAGGCGGAGGGGATGCAGGCGCAGGTGCAATCCTATCTGAACCGGGCGCGCATCGCCGCCCAGCGCGAATCCCTGCTCGCCCGGACCGAGCTCGAGCCTGTGCTGGAACGGCTGGTCAGGGTGATGCGCCGGCTCAATCCGGAAAAGGAATTCCACCTCTCGGTTTTTCCGCCGGGCGTAGCGCTTGCCATGGAACAGCAGGACGTCGAGGAGACTATCGGCAACCTGCTCGAAAACGCCGCGCGCTTCTGCGAGACCGGGGTGTGGATCACCGCCACGCCGACATCCGGCCCTCAATCCGGCGAGGGCGAAACTGCGCGCCGCTCCTGGGTCGAGGTCGCTGTCGAGGACGACGGCCCGGGACTGGAGCCGGATCAGATCCGCGAGGCGATGAAACGCGGCAGGCGGCTCGACGAGAGCAAACCGGGCGCCGGGCTCGGACTTTCCATCGTGCGCGAGATCACCGGCGAGTATCAGGGTTCGGTCGAGCTGACGCGCGGGACGCGCGGTGGCCTCAGAGCGCAACTTCTGCTTCCGGGTGTCGCCAAGGAAGCTCCCTGATTGTCGCAGGTCTCGTACTCAGCCCTTCGGGACTGTTGCCGATCGGCAACGCTGGCCTATTCCCTGCCTTTGGTTATGGACGGATGGATCGCCTGCTATATCTTTGCCCGAACGGACCTTCCTATGATCGTCTGCTAATGTGCGGGAGACTGAACGATCGCCGGATTTGTATGTTTTCCCAGTGACGCCATAATGATGCCATGCCGGGACCGGACCAGTCTCGGCACGATTTCCGAAGAAAGCGAGCCGCGACCGGTTTCCGACACGATGCGATTATTGAACCTCCGAAATACCGTTTCATCGCTTATGGTTGCTGGCCTGCTGGCCGGCTGCGGCACGACTTCGGCAACCGGCCCCGGAGGTGCACGCGGCCTGCTTTCGCCGCGGCCTTCGCCTTCGACCTCCTATATTTCCGCTCTTCAGGGGGGCATCGTCGGACGGAGCGGGGCGACGCTTTCGGCAAGCGACCGGTCACGCGCCCTCGAGGCGGAATATCGCGCCCTGGAAGGGGCAACCGGCGGCGAAGCAGTCACCTGGAAGGGTGACGACGCGAACGGCCAGGTGGTCGCCAACGCTCCCTATCAGGTCGGCACCCAGAACTGCCGCCAGTATCGCCATACTGTGACCATGGATGGCCGCGACATGACGGCGCGGGGCGCCGCCTGCCGCAATTCAAACGGCACGTGGACGCCGCTCACCTGATTTCCTCTGCTGCTGTTTGACATGGGTCATGGCCGCCGGATCGGATTGAGCCCATATGAGGCTTGAACTTGCGGCCAAACGCCTCAAATTCGCGTCAACGCCGGCTGCGCTGTTGGAAAGCACGAGCCGTTGCAGTAATGGGCCACTATGGTTTTATGGATCATCCTCGCAGCTCTGACGGCGGCCGTTGCGGCAATCCTCATCCTGCCCTTCGCCCGAGCCACCAAAATAGCGTCTGCTGACCGTGCCGGAGAGGTCGCCGTCTATCGTGACCAGCTGGCCGAACTGGACCGGGACCGAGCCCAGGGCCTGATCGAGCCGCAAGAGGCCGAATACGCCCGCGCGGAGATCGGCCGCCGGCTGCTGGCTGCGGCCGGTGCCGGGCAAGCCGAAGGGATTGCCGCTCCGAAGACGCGCAAACATCGGCTCGCTACCGCCGTCGTCACGCTGGTTCCGCCCGTCGTCGGGCTCTGTCTTTACCTGGTGCTCGGCAATCCAGGGCTGCCGGACCAGCCGCTCGAAGCGCGGCTTGCCAATCCCGGCAACAATGTCGCGCTGCTGGTCGCCAAGGCCGAGCGGCATCTCGCCGAAAACCCCAATGACGGTGCCGGCTGGGACCTGCTCGCGCCGATCTATTTGCGCTCCATGCGGCTCGGCGATGCTGAAATGGCCTATCGCAACGCGATCCGCATCCTCGGGGCCAATCCTGTGAGGCTCGCCGGGCTCGGCGAAACGCTGGTCGCATCGAATGACGGGATCGTCACCGAGGACGCGCGTTCTGCCTTCGAGCAGGCGGTGAAGCTCGATCCGGACAATCCACGGTCCCGCTTCTATGTCGGCCTCGGCTTGGAGCAGGCGGGGAGGGCGGCAGAAGCAAGGGCGCAGTTCGAAACGATTGCCAAAGCCTCGCCGGCCGACGCGCCGTGGATGCAGCTCGTCAACCAGCATATCGCCAAGAACGGCGGCACCATCATGCCCGGACGCGACACGGCGCGGGCGCCGGGAAATCCGAACCAGGCGGATGTGGCGGCAGCCGAAACCATGTCGCAGGGCGATCGGCAGGCGATGATCCGCGGCATGGTCGACAGCCTTGCGGAACGGCTGAAGCAGGATCCCAATAATCTCGAGGGCTGGGTGAGGCTGGTGCGCTCCTATTCCGTGCTCGGAGATAAACCCAAGGCAGAAGCGGCGTTGAAGAGCGGCCTCAAGCAGTTCCCGTCATCAGGAGAATTGGTGGCGCTGGCCAACGAGATGGGGCTTGCCGTCGAAGGAGTGGCCCAATGACCCGCAAACAGAAGCGGCTGGCGGTGATCGCGGGCGGCATGAGCTTCATCCTCGTCGCGGTGCTGCTCGTCATGTTCGCCTTCAGCCAGTCGGTCGCCTATTTCTTCATGCCGGCCGATCTTGCCAAGGCGGACATCAAGCCCGGCACCCGCATCAGGCTTGGCGGGCTGGTGGCCGAAGGCTCGGTGAAGCGCGGCCAGGGCTCGACCGTGAGCTTTACTGTGACGGACGGCACGGGCAATGTGCCGGTCACCTATACGGGCATCCTGCCGGACCTGTTTCGCGAAGGCCAGGGCGTGGTGACCGAAGGCGCGTTCGATGCGGCATCGCATGGTTTCGTGGCCGACAGCGTACTTGCCAAGCATGACGAAAACTACATGCCAAAGGAAGTCGCCGACCGGCTGAAGGCGCAGGGCGTCTGGAACGAAGGCCAGGGGAAACAGGGCCAGGCCAATCAGGGAAAACCCGGCGGTGCCAAGGGAGCGGTCACGCAATGATCATCGAGATCGGCCATTATGCGCTTGTGCTGGCGCTTGCGACCTCCCTCATCGTCTCGGTCCTGCCGGTGATCGGCGCAAGGCGCGGCGACTTGGCGATGATGGCGCTGGCGCCGACCGGCGCGCTGGTGCTGTTCGCGCTCGTCGCCTTTTCTTTCGGCGTGCTGACCTGGGCCTATGTGGTCTCGGACTTCTCGGTGATGAACGTCTGGGAGAATTCCCATTCTCTGATGCCACTGATCTATAAATTCTCGGGCGTCTGGGGCAATCACGAAGGTTCGATGTTGCTCTGGCTGCTGATCCTGGTGTTCTTCAGCGCACTCGTCGCTGTCTTCGGCCGCAATCTGCCGGATACGCTGCGGGCTAATGTTCTGGCCGTCCAGGCTTGGATTTCGACCGCCTTCCTGTTCTTCATCCTTTTGACTTCCAATCCATTCCTTCGCCTCAATCCGGCACCGGCCGAAGGGCAGGACCTCAATCCGGTGCTGCAGGATTTCGGCCTGGCGGTTCATCCGCCGCTTCTCTACCTCGGTTATGTCGGCTTCTCGGTCTGCTTCTCGTTCGCCGTCGCGGCGCTGATGGAAGGCCGCATCGATGCCGCCTGGGCCCGCTGGGTGCGGCCCTGGACGCTGGCCGCCTGGACCTTCCTGACCGCCGGCATCGCCATGGGCTCCTACTGGGCTTACTACGAACTCGGCTGGGGCGGCTGGTGGTTCTGGGATCCGGTCGAGAACGCCTCCTTCATGCCCTGGCTCGCGGGCACGGCGCTCCTTCATTCCGCGTTGGTCATGGAAAAGCGCGAAGCCCTGAAGATCTGGACCGTGCTTCTGGCGATCATGACCTTTTCACTGTCGCTGCTCGGCACCTTCCTGGTACGGTCGGGCGTGCTGACCTCGGTGCATTCGTTTGCGACCGATCCGACCCGCGGCATCTTTATCCTCTGCATTCTCGGCATCTTCATCGGCGGCGCCTTCGCGCTGTTTGCCTGGCGGGCGCCGATGCTGAAGGCGGGCGGCATCTTCGCGCCGATCTCGCGCGAGGGCGCGCTGGTGCTCAACAACCTGATCCTGACGGTGGCGACTGCAACGGTGCTGACCGGCACGCTCTATCCGCTGATCCTCGAAACGCTGACCGGCGAAAAGATCTCGGTCGGGGCGCCGTTCTTCAACATGACCTTCGGCCTGCTGATGCTGCCGCTGCTGGTCGCCGTGCCGTTCGGGCCGGTGCTCGCCTGGAAGCGCGGCGATCTCCTGGGCGCCCTGCAGCGGCTCTATGCCTTCGCCGGCCTGGCGCTGGCAGCAGGCCTTGCCTTCTTCTATATCCAGAATGGCGGGCCGGTTCTGGCGATCTTCGGCCTGGTGCTCGGCTTCTGGGGCATGATCGGTGCGTTCGCCGATCTCTGGTATCGCGGCAATTTTGCCAAGGTCGGGCTGTCGGTCGGGCTGAAGCGGCTGGCCGGCCTGCCGCGTTCGGTGTTCGGCACGGCGATCGCCCATTTCGGGCTCGGCGTCACGGTGCTTGGAATTTTCGCGGCGACGACTTTCGGCACCGAAACGGTGGTCGAGATGAAGCAGGGCGCTACCGTCGATATCGGCGGCTATTCGCTGACCTATGACGGGCTGCGCGATGCGGTCGGGCCGAACTATACAGAACAGCGTGGCCATTTCGCCGTCAGCCGCGGCGGGGTTCAGGTGGCGGATGTCTGGTCGTCGAAGCGACTCTATACGGCGCGGCGCATGCCGACGACGGAGGCCGGCATCCTCACCTTCGGGCTCAGTCAGCTGTACGTCTCGCTCGGCGACGCGATGGACAGCGGTGGCATGGTGGTGCGCATCTGGTGGAAGCCGTTCATCCTCTGCATCTGGGGCGGCGCCTTGGTGATGATGTTCGGCGGGTTCGTGTCGCTGACTGATCGGAGACTGCGCGTGGGCGCGCCGAGCCGGAAGGCGAAGCCGGTCAAGGCGCGGCTGGAGGCAGCGGAGTGAAGAGGAGTTCAAGCACGTCACCCCCCTCTGCCCTGCCGGGCATCTCCCCCTCAAGGGGGGAGATCGACTCGTTGCAACGTCTTGCCCATAGCGAACGTAGAGATCGGAGCGATGCCGACGCGTCTTGCCAATCTCCCCCCTTGAGGGGGAGATGCCCGGCAGGGCAGAGGGGGGTATTCTGGGTCGCTCTTGCAATGATTTTGGCTCTCCTAGCCCCCCTCCCGGCCTTCGCCGTCAACCCCGACGAAGTGCTCTCCAACCCGGTGCTCGAACAGCGCGCCCGAAATCTTTCGGCCCAATTGCGCTGCATGGTGTGCCAGAACCAGTCGATCGACGACTCCAATGCGGAGCTTGCCCGCGACCTGCGCGTGCTGGTGCGGGAGCGATTGACGAACGGCGACACGGACGATCAGGTGATCGACTACGTCGTGTCTCGCTACGGCGAATTCGTGCTCCTGAAACCGCGCCTCGGTGCCAAGACGATCATTCTCTGGGCAACACCCATCCTGCTACTGCTGGTCGGTGCAATCGCGATACTGGTCTTCGTCCGCACCCGTCCAAGCCAACGCGCAGTTGCGGTGCTTTCGGCCGAGGAGCAGGCGCGTATTGAAGAGCTTCTGAAAAAGTAGCTGCCTGAAACAGGCACACGCGAACATTACGAATATTTCATTCGTCCGCCACCTGCAGTTAACCTCAGAGCGCCTATATCTTTGTCATCCACCGCTTGGCCAACCTCCGGCCATCACGACTGAAGAGAAGAAGGTAGCTTAAAACATGCGCAATATCGGACGTCCCTCTCTGAAGACCGTCTTGAAGACCACCACGGTTGCTGGTCTTGCCGCGGTCATGCTCTCGAGCGGCATCCCGGCTCAGATCACGCAGTCCTTTGCTGCTCCGGTCAGCGTCACCGCACCGCAGGCCCCGAGCTTTGCCGATGTCGTTTCGGCTGTTTCTCCCGCCGTCGTTTCCGTCCGTGTCCAGTCCGATGCCCAAGCCGTTTCCGATGACACCAGTTCGTTCAGTTTCGGCGGCCGTGGCTTCGATCAGCTTCCCGACGACCATCCGCTGAAGCGGTTCTTCCGTGAATTCGGCGGCCAGATGCCCGGCGCTCCGGGCGACCGCAACAACCGCAACCAGGATCGCGCCGATCGCAACGGCCCGCGGGGCCAGGACAGCAATCGTCCGCACCGCCTGCGCCCGACCGCCCAGGGCTCCGGGTTCTTCATCTCCGAAGACGGCTACGTCGTCACCAACAACCACGTCGTTTCCGACGGCTCGGCCTACACGGTCGTTTTGAACGACGGCACGGAACTCGAAGCCAAGCTGGTCGGCAAGGACAGCCGCACCGATCTCGCCGTGCTCAAGGTCGACGCCACCAGCCGCAAGTTCACCTATGTCAATTTCGCAGACGATTCGAAGGTCCGGGTCGGCGACTGGGTGGTTGCCGTCGGCAATCCGTTCGGCCTTGGCGGCACGGTCACCGCAGGCATCGTTTCGGCCCGCGGCCGCGACATCGGCTCCGGCCCCTATGACGATTACATCCAGGTGGACGCGGCCGTGAACCGCGGCAATTCCGGCGGCCCGACCTTCAACCTCTCGGGCGAAGTGGTCGGCATCAACACCGCGATCTTCTCGCCGTCGGGCGGCAACGTCGGCATCGCCTTCGCAATTCCGTCTTCGACCGCCAAGGATGTCGTTGCCAACCTGATGAAGGACGGCAAGGTCGATCGCGGCTGGCTCGGCGTGCAGATCCAGCCGGTCAACCAGGATATCGCCGACTCGCTCGGCCTGAAGGAAGCGTCGGGCGCTCTCGTCGTCGCTCCGCAGGAAGGCTCTCCGGGCCAGAAGGCCGGCATCAAGGAAGGCGACGTGATCACTGCCGTCAATGGCCAGCCGATCAAGGATGCCCGTGATCTCGCCAAGCGGGTTGCCGCGTTCGGCCCGAATACCAAGGTCGAGGTCGATCTGTGGCGCGACGGCAAGGCGCAGAAGATCCCGGTCACGCTCGGCAACCTCCAGAGCGACGAAGCCGCCAAGGCCGAGCCGAAGCAGCCCGACGCTCCGGCTCCCTCCAGCGACAAGGCGCTTGCCAGCCTCGGCATCACCGTCGCTCCTGCCGAGGACGGTTCCGGTCTCTCGGTCACCGATGTCGATCCGGACAGTGAAGCCGCAGCCCGCGGCCTGAAGACTGGGGAAAAGATCGTCTCGGTCAACAACCGCAAGGTCACCAGCGCCGCCGACGTCGGCAAGGTTCTCGACCAGGCTCGCAAGGACGGCCGCACCCGCGCGCTGTTCCAGGTGGCCGGCGAAGGCAATAGCAGCCGTTTCGTTGCCCTGCCGATCAATGAAGGCTGATTTCTAAAAAGTAGGTCGCAAGATCGAGGGCGCCGCCGGCAACGGTCGGCGCCCTTTTTCCTTCCATGGAGCGTGTGATGGAAACGGATACCCGATATTCTGCCGGTGCCGCAGATTCCCGTAGTGCAAAGGCGGGCGCGGACGCTATTGTTCCGCACATGAAGATTCTGGTGATCGAAGACGACCTGGAGGCCGCGGCCTATATGACCAAGGCCTTTCGCGAGGCCGGGATCGTGGTCGACCACGCAAGCGACGGCGAGAGCGGCCTGTTCATGGGGACCGAAAATTCCTACGACGTGATGGTCATCGACCGCATGCTGCCGCGCCGCGACGGGTTGTCCGTCATCAGCGAATTGCGCAAGCGCAGCATCAATACCCCGGTGCTGATCCTCTCGGCGCTTGGCCAGGTGGACGACCGCGTAACCGGCCTGCGCGCCGGTGGCGACGACTACCTGCCGAAACCCTATGCCTTTTCCGAGCTGCTCGCCCGCGTCGAAGTGCTCGGCCGCCGCAAGGGCACCCCTGAACAGGACATGGTCTACCGGGTCGGCGATCTGGAACTCGACCGGCTGTCGCACGAGGTGAAGCGCGCCGGCAAGGAAGTGCTTCTGCAGCCGCGCGAATTCCGCCTGCTCGAATATCTGATGAAGAACGCCGGCCAGGTGGTCACCCGCACCATGCTGCTCGAAAACGTCTGGGATTATCATTTCGATCCCCAGACCAATGTCATCGACGTGCATGTCTCCCGGCTGAGATCGAAGATCGAGAAGGACTTCGAAAAGCCGCTTCTGAAGACTATTCGCGGCGCCGGCTACATGATCAAGGACGAGGGGTAAGCCGAGTTGCTGGCACGTGCCCGCCTGATGTTCCGCTCGACGGCCGTGCGGCTGTCGGCGCTCTATATCCTGCTCTTCGCCTTGTGTGCGGCATTCCTGGTCATTTACGTGACGGCGATGTCCGAACGGTTGTTGGCGCAGCAGACGCGCCAGTCGCTGCAAGAGGAAGTGCAGGAGATACAGCGCGCCTATGAACGAGGCGGCGTCAGCCTTCTCCTGCGGATGATGGAGCGCCGGGCCCGCCAGCCGGGCGCCAACCTCTATGTGATCGCGGGGCCAAACGGCGAAATGCTCGCCGGAAACGTCGCCGCGGTGCAGCCCGGCGTGCTCGACGAGCAGGGCTGGACGGAAATTCCCTTCACCTACGAACCCTATACCGAATCGGATCGACCTGGCCGGCATCTCGCCACGGCGAACGTGCTCCGCCTCGACAACGGCCTGCGGCTGCTGGTCGGTCGCGATCTCGGCGACCCGAGCCGCTTCCGCGGTATCGTACGCCGGGCGCTGATGGTGGCGCTGGCCATCATGGGCGTCGGAGCGCTGGTGATCTGGTTCGGCATCGGCCGCAATGCGCTGAAACGCATCGACCGGATGTCGGCGGCGAGCCAGAAGATCATGGCCGGCGACCTGTCGCAGCGCCTGCCGGTCGGCAAGTCCGGCGACGAATTCGACCGGCTGTCGGATTCGCTGAATGCCATGCTCGGTCGTATCGAGAAGCTGAACGAAGGCCTGCGGCAGGTTTCCGACAACATCGCGCATGACCTGAAGACGCCGCTGACGAGATTGCGCAACAAGGCGGCCGATGCGCTGGGCGAAGATCGTGCGGACGTGCGCCGGACAGCCCTCGAAGGCATCATCGCCGAGTCCGACCAGCTCATCCGCACCTTCAACGCGCTTCTGATGATCTCCCGTGTCGAGGCCGGATCGATCGCGGCGGAAATGTCGGATGTCGATCTGTCGGCGATCTCCGCCGACAGCGCCGAGCTTTATGAACCCGCGGCTGAGGAAGCGGGCCTGTCGCTGACCACCGAGCTCGAACCGGGGCTCGTGGTCCACGGCAACCGCGAACTCATCGGCCAGGCGATCTTCAACCTCCTCGACAACGCCATCAAATACGCCTCCGAGGCAAAGGACGCGGCGCATATCCGCGTTCGCCTCGCGCGAAGCGACGGCACGCTCAGGCTCTCCGTCTGCGACAACGGTCCCGGCATTCCGGCCGACAAGCGCGGCGAGGTGACCAAGCGGTTCTTCCGGCTGGACGAAAGCCGCTCCAAGCCCGGCACCGGCCTTGGCCTCTCGCTGGTCGAGGCGGTGATGGAATTGCATGGCGGCTCGCTGGAACTCTCCGCCACCGATGAGGCGAACACCGCGGCGCCCGGCCTGACGGTCACCATGGTCTTTCCTGCGCCGAAGCCCTAAGTTTGGCCAGGGAAGAATCACGGGAGGTGCCAGTGTCGGAGACCGGAAACCGGCTCGATGCGGTAAAAGCGGAGGTGATCCGCCCGCTGAACCAGGCGGAAGCCAAGGCAGCGATGGCGGCCTTGAAGGATATCGGCAAGTCCGAACCTTCCGTCGCGGAACTGCTTGGTAAGGATAGCGCGCTCAAGGATTTCATCACCGCTGCCTTCACCCTCTCACCTTACCTGCGGGATACCGCGGTCATTACGCCAAAGCTTTTGACGATCGCAATCATCGAGGCGCTGGAGCCGACGCTGGAGCGTTTGGTGGATACGGCCCGCCGGGCCTGGCAGAAGAAGGATGGCAAGTCGCCATCCGAAAACGAGGTGATGTCGGCTCTGCGTGCTGGCAAGCGTGCCTTGAGCTTCCTCGTTGCGCTCGCCGATCTCGCCCGCATCTTTTCCGCCAGGGACACGACGCGCTGGCTGAGCCTGTTTGCCGAAGCCTCCGTCGCCGCGGCGATCGATCACCTACTGGTCGCCGGTCACGAGAGCGGCAAACTGAAGCTCGCCGACCTCGAAGAGCCGAGCAAGGGCTCGGGCCTGATCGTGCTCGGCATGGGCAAGCTCGGCGGCCGCGAGCTCAACTATTCCTCCGACATCGATATCGTCGTCTTCTTCGACCCCGAAACGGGCATCCTTGCCGACCCGCTCGACGGGTCGGAAGTCTATGGCCGGATGATGCGCCGCCTGATCCGCATCCTGCAGGAACGCACGGCCGACGGCTATGTGTTCCGCACCGACCTGCGCCTGCGCCCGGATCCCGGTTCGACGCCGCTCGCCGTCTCGCTCGACGCAGCACTGATCTATTACGAGGGCCGCGGTCAGAACTGGGAGCGGGCGGCCTTTATCAAGGCGCGGCCGATCGCCGGCGACATTGCCGCTGGTGAAAATTTCATGCGGCTGCTCACCCCCTTCGTGTTCCGCAAATATCTCGACTACGCGGCGATCGCCGACATCCATTCGATCAAGCGGCAGATCCATGTGCACAAGGGCCATGGCGCAATCGCCGTGAAGGGCCATGACGTCAAGCTCGGTCGCGGCGGCATTCGCGAGATCGAGTTCTTCGCCCAGACCCAGCAGCTGATCGCCGGCGGCCGCATGCCGCCCTTGCGGGCGCGCGAAACGGAGGTGGCGCTGAAGGCGCTCGCCGAGGCCCGGTGGATCGCGCCTGACATCGCCGCCGAATTGACCGAGGCTTACTGGTTCCTGCGCGATGTCGAACACCGCATCCAGATGGTCCGCGACGAGCAGACCCATAACCTGCCGGAAACCGAGCCCGAACTGAAGCGCATCGCCTTGATGCTCGGTTTCGCCGACACCGCCGGGTTTTCCGCAAGGCTCGAATATGTGCTGAAGACCGTCGAGAAACGTTATTCGCGGCTGTTCGAGCAGGAGGCAAAGCTGTCCGGCGGCGACGGCAATCTCGTCTTTACCGGCCAGCAGGACGATCCGGGCACGCTGAAGACGCTTGCCTCGCTCGGCTTCGAACGGCCGGCCGACATTTCCCGCGTTATCCGCACCTGGCATTACGGCCGCTATCGCGCCACCCAATCCGCCGAGGCGCGCGAGCGGCTGACCGAACTGATGCCGGCGCTGCTCATGGCGTTCGGCGAGAGCGAGCGTGCCGACGAGGCGCTGCTGCGGTTCGACAGCTTCCTGAACGGCCTGCCGGCCGGCATCCAGCTCTTCTCGCTGATCGGCAACAATCCGCCGCTGCTCGCGCTGCTCGTCACGATCATGTCCTCGGCGCCGCGGCTTGCCGATATCATCGCATCCAAGCCGCATGTGTTCGACGGCATGCTGGACCCCGGCCTGATGTCCGAACTGCCGACCCGAGATTATCTCTCCTATCGCCTGACCGCATTCCTCACCGCCGGCCGGCATTACGAGGAAAAGCTCGACCGGCTGCGCATCTTTGCGGCCGAGCAGCGGTTCCTGATCGGCATCCGGCTGCTGACGGGGGCAATCTCGGGTGCCCAGGCGGCGCGCGCCTTTACCCATCTCGCCGACCTCCTGATCGACGCCGCCCTGAAGGCGGTGACCGCAGAAATTCGCAGTGCCCACGGCCTCTATCCGGGCGGCCGCGTCGCCGTCATGGGCATGGGCAAGCTCGGAAGTTTCGAGCTGACCGCCGGCTCCGACGTCGATCTCATCCTGCTCTACGACTATGACAATGAAGCCACGGAAAGCGAAGGCGACAAGCCGCTCGATTCCAGCCGTTATTTTACCCGCCTGACCCAACGGCTGATCGCGGCACTTTCAGCGCCAATGGCCGAGGGCGTGATCTTCGAGGTCGATCTTCGCCTGAGACCCTCCGGAAACAAGGGGCCGGTCGCCACCCGCATCAACGCCTTCGGCAAATACCAGCGCGAAGAGGCCTGGACCTGGGAACACATGGCGCTCACCCGCGCCCGGCTGATCTGCGGCGAAGAAAGCCTCGCCGACGAAGCGAAGGGCATGATCGGCGAAGTGCTGTCGACCAAGCCCGATATCGCCAGGATCGCCAAGGACGTGGCCGAGATGCGCGTGCTGATCGACAAGGAAAAGCCGCCGCGTGACATCTGGGATTTCAAGCTCATTCCAGGCGGCCTGATCGATATCGAGTTCATCGCCCAGTATCTGCGCCTGATTGCGCCAGCCAAAGGCGTAGCGCCCGATACCTACGGGTTCAGCACCGAGGAAGCCCTGAAGGCGCTCGGCGAAAAACTGATGAAGCCCGGCGATCTCGATACCTGCATCGAGGCGCTACGGCTATTTACCGAACTGTCGCAGATCGTCCGGCTCTGCGTCGATGGACCTTTTGATCCAGGTGATGCACCCGCCGGGCTTGTCGAGCGCGTCTGCCGGGCAGGGGATTGCCCGGATATCAGGACGCTGGAGGGCGAGGTGAAGCGTCTGTCGAAGGCGGTGCGGGCGGTGTTCGGGGCGGTCGTCCGGAAATGACGGTTTGTGCGATTCCGCACCGACCGCTACGCTATTGTCACCCCCAATGATCGACGCACGAGACGCGGAAGCAAGTGGTTATGGATGACGATGCGGTGATAATCCCCATCGAAGCTCAGCAAGCGCTCCGTATTGCCCGGGAATGTTTCGGAGGCGCGCTCGTTGCCGCCTATCTGCACGGCTCGGCGGTCGCCGGCGGATTGCGACCGGATAGCGACGTGGACATCATGGTGATTGTCGATCGACCGACGACGCATATCGAGCGCGAACGTCTGATGACCTCGCTCATGAAGATTTCAGGGCATCCGGCGGATGGTAGCGGTCGGCGCCCCATCGAGCTGATCGTTTTCCATCGGGACGATCTTGCCGTGTCCGACTATCCGCCGCGGAGCGAATTCGTCTATGGCGAATGGCTGCGCGAGGCGTTCGAGGCGGGCCACGTCCCCCAACCGGTCAGGGATCCGGAACTGACCGTACTGCTGGCCCAGGCGAGGCTGAAGGCAAAGACATTGGCCGGTCCGGACGCTCCTGAACTACTGCGGGTCATCCCGGAGGCCGACCTGCGGCGGGCGATCGGAGATGCGCTTCCTGCCTTGCTCGGGTCGCTCCATGGCGACGAGCGCAACGTCCTGCTGGCACTCGTACGCATGTGGCGTACGCTCACAACGGGAGAGATCGTTCCAAAGGATGCCGCAGCCGATTGGGCGGTATCCCGGTTGCCGAGAGAGGCCGCGGCACTGGTCATCTGCGCGCGCGATGGCTATCTGGGGACGGAGAAGGACGATTGGTCTCACCGTCGACAACAAGTCCATCGGGTAGCCGAGGACCTGAGCGGACGCATCGTGGCACTGCTGTAGTCATATGGTTGCGTAGCTGTCGGGGAATTGACCTACGCTACCCGCTTGCGACTAACCAGCATGGGCTGGTCAGGGATCAGCAGCGAGACGACGGTGCCTTCGCCGACCCGTGAGCGGATTCGCATCTTGCCGCCGTGCAGGCCGATCAGCGAGCGGGAAATGGCAAGTCCCAATCCCGAACCGCCCTTGCTCTTGGCATATTGGCTCTGCACCTGCTCGAACGGCTGGCCGATCTTGTTGAGCGCGTCCATCGGGATACCGATGCCGGTATCGGCGATCGTCAGCAGCACCCCTTTTTCCAGTTTGCGGGCACGCAGCTCGATCCTGCCGCCGTGGTTGGTGAATTTCACCGCGTTGGAGAGAATGTTGAGCATCACCTGCTTCAGCGCGCGGCGGTCGGCCACCATGTGGAGGCTGTCGCACAGGCGCTGATGGATGGCGATCTCCTTGTCCTGGGCGGAAATCGTGGTCAGCCGCAGGCTTTCCTCGATCAGCGGCTTCAGGTCGACCGCCTCGCACTGGATGCGCATATGGCCGGCCTCGATCTTCGACATGTCGAGGATGTCGTTGATGACATTGAGCAGATGTTTGCCGCTGTCGTGGATGTCCTTGGAATATTCCGAATATTTCGGCGAACCGAGTGGCCCGAACATGCCGTTGGCGAGGATTTCCGAGAAGCCGAGGATCGCATTGAGCGGCGTTCTGAGCTCGTGCGACATGTTGGCGAGGAATTCCGACTTGGCCTTGTTGGCGGCCTCGGCGCGCTCCTTCTCCGCCTGATAGTTGGCATTGGCGACCGAGAGCTCGGATTTCTGGCGCTCCAGCTTCTTCTGCGAGGAGGAAAGGTCGCCGATCGTCGCCATCAGCCGGCGCTCGCTGTCGCGCAACCGCTCCTGGTGGCGTTTCAGCAGCGTGATGTCGGTGCCGACCGAGACCAGGCCACCGTCGCGGGTGCGGCGCTCGTTGATCTGCAGCCAGCGCTCGTCGGCGAGCTGCACTTCGGTGGTCCGCGAAAGGCCGCTGCCGTCTGGATCGGCGACGCGGCGTTCGATCACCGGGCGGGCGGCAGCCGAATTGACCGCGTGCCGTTCGGTGCCGGGCACCAGCACGCTGTCGGGCAGGCCGTAAGCCTGCTGGAAATGGGTGTTGCACATCACCAGCCGGTCGTTCTTGTCCCAGAGCACGAAGGCTTCCGACGTGCATTCGATCGCATCCGCAAGGCGCTGGTCGGCCTCGGCGTAACGCTGGGCGAGGCGGTGCTGTTCGGTCACGTCCATGGCGATGCCGATGACATGGGTGCGGCCCTGGCTGGTCTTCACCAGCTGGGCGCGGGCGCGCATCCACACGTAATGGCCGGCCGCATGGCGCATGCGAAAAACCTGGTCGACCTGTTTGGCATTGCCGCGGCTGATGGCGCGGGCGAGCGCATAGATGTTGCCGTCGGTCGGGTGCATCATCCGGGCCGCGTCGGTAAACGAGATGACATTGCCGGCGGGGGGCAGGCCGAGCATCTCGTACATCGATCCCGACCAGAACAGTCGCCGGTTGCTGACATCGAAATCCCACAGCCCGCAACGGCCGCGCGACAATGCGGTCTCGATACGCAGATTGGATTCGACGAAGGTCTCGTCGGCCTCGCGGGCGCGTTTCACCTGCATGTAATAGGCGTAGAGGATGATCAGCAGGATCGCCGAGATGCCGGTGAAAAGCGTGACGTTGAGCGAGACGTCGTGCCGCCATGCAAGATTGATGCTCTCCAGCGAATAGGCCGCCACAATCAGCACACCTTCGGTGCCGACCGCCTCGATGGCCGCGTAATGCGGAATTTCGCCGAAATAGGTCTCGATCACGCCGCTCTCGTCGCCGAACCGCCTGAGCGCGGCGGTCTCCGGCAGGACGGAGGTCAGGCGCCTGCCGATATAGCTGGTCGCCTGCTTGGTGCCGCCGAAGATACGGCCGGTTTCGTCGACGAAAAGAAAGAACGCGTCCGCCCCCAGCCGCTCCTGCGGCAGGAAGGCGGCGAGGCGTTTTTCCGCTGCAGCGCGGTCGCGGCCGATGAGCGCCGTCGCATCACCGGCAAAGGCAGCACTTGCAGTGGCCGCCATCAGAGCGGTCGATTGCCGAGCGGCGTTTTCCATCCGCGTGTATTCGGAGACGATGCCGAGGACGCGGGAGGCAGCGACAACGGTGAGGAATGCGATGATGAGAAGAGGGATCGAACGCTTGAGAACCAGCTCCACCCGCGGCAGCTGCCGTGCGATGGGTTTGACGGAAAGCCGCGCCTCGTCAGGAATGACCCGCCGCAAATTTCCAAGGCTCGGAAATTTAAGACGCAGCCGCCCCTCGGCCGCGGTTGCCCGCTGCACGTCCGACATGGTTTTCATGGTGTCCCTCATGGTGATTCGGCGCGCCGCTCGCCCGAATCTGCCTTAATGAATCATTAGTGATTCTTCGTGTCCAGAGGCTTGCTAAGATTTTTTTAACGTTTTGATTCAATTGCGAATCGGAAGAGTCCCGCAGGGCGGCAAACCGGCCGTCTCAGGAGACAGCCGGGCTTTCGGAAAGGCTGGTGCGGGTGGCCGCGATCGAAATCACCGCCAGCGTGATGATTGCACTGCCATAGACATACGCGGTATTGGAGAGGCCGAGCGTAGGCGCGATCAGTCCTGCGGCGATCGCGGGGATCGAGAAAGCGAGGTAGCTCTCGACCAGGAAGGCCGCGAACAGGCCGGCGCGTTCATGGCTTTCGGCAAGCGGCAGGACGATCTTCAGAATGTTCGAGAAGATCGATCCGAAGCCGAGGCCGGCGGCCGCGGTGCCGAGGAAGAGGAGCCCGACGGCCTCAAGGTATACCCCGGAGAGCGTGATCAGGACGCCGATGATCAGCGTGGTCGCGCCGGTGAAGAGAACCCGCTGGGGCGCCCATGTGCGGAAGATGAAGACCGAGGCGGTGGCGCTGAGCATCAGCGCGGCGACGACCGTGCCGCCGACGAACGGTGAGGTAATGCCGGTCACAACGGCGACCAGCGTCGGCATCAGCGACAGATAGAAGCCCCCGAGCGCCCATCCGGCGATATTGACCGGCGTGACCTTCAGAAGCGTCGCGCGGGCCCGCTGCGGTACGCTGATATGCGGGCGCATGGCGGCGAGCGCTCCTGGCCGTCCGGTGATCGTCTCCGGCATGAAGGCAAGCGCGATGATGCCGGCCACCGTCGCGATGAAAAGAAGCGCGTAGATGAGATGCGTCGGCGCGGGCGCGAAAGCGACGAGCGTGCCGGCGGCAAGCGTGCCGACCATCAGGCCGAGAAAGGCGGTGATGCTGTTGAGCGTCGAGCCTCTGCGCTTGTCGGTATCGAGGATCGTCGCCCCGAAGGTCGGAAAGGCGATGCCGGTCGCGAAACCCTGGACGATACGGCCGACAAGCAGCGTCGTGCCCGACTCAGCCAGCATGAAGACGATCAGCGCCGCGGCATTGAAGATCAGCGCCAGCAGGATCAGCGGCCGGCGGCCGAGATAGTCCGAAAGCCCGCCGACCGTTAGAAGCGCCGCGAGCAGCGCGAAAGAATAGGAACCGAAGATCAGGGTGATCATCGCTGGGGAGAGATGAAAGATCTGCTGATAGAGATGGTAGAGCGGCGTTGGTGCGCTGCTGGTCGCGGAGATCAGCACCGCGAAGATGAAACTGTAGACCGTCATCCGGAAGGCGGATGGGGAATTGGGCGAGGGGAGGATACTGCTCATGGCGGTTCACCTTAACGCAATTTTTTAGCGTTAGCCGGATATAGTTGCATTGCCGGATTAATGCAATATCTTTGCATTAAGGAGTTTCATATTCCGGCATGTGCCGGCAAGGAGAACAAAATGGCCAGGGAAATGGTGCGCCAGGGTGGGCGCAGTGCGCGCATCCAGTCGGAGGTGCATCGCACGGTACGGGATATGCTGAAGACCATGGATCGCGGCGCGATCACTGTGCCGATGATCGCCGAAAAATCCGGTGTGACGCCGTCGACCATCTATCGCCGCTGGGGGGATCTGTCCGAACTGTTGGCGGATGTCGCGGTCGCGCGCATGCGGCCGGTTGCCGACCCGGAAGACACCGGCGCGATGGGATCCGACCTCGAAACCTTCATTCTCCAATATGCCGAGGAGATGTCATCCAAGGTTGGCCGCTCGATGCTGGCGGACGTGCTGGGCAGCATGGAAGGCGCCGCGGCGGGCCGTTGCTGCCAGTTCACCTATGATCACCTGGAGACCTTGCGCGAGCGCGCCCTGACGCGCGGCGAGAAAGCCTTCGACGTGAGCGAAGCGATCGACGCCGTCATCGCGCCGATCATCTACCACATCCTGTTCCGCGACCGCGAACTGACGATCGACTATTGCCGCTCGCTGGTCTCCCGCTTCCTGGAAAAATGCGCCGGCGCTTGAAGCCGGCGCTTCAGGCTCAACCTTTCAGCATCCGCTCGACGATGTCGCGCACGTCGGTCGAAAGCGTTGCTGCCTGTTCGATCGTGGTCAGCGCTGCGCGCGCATGATCGGCGCGCTGCGGTTCCAGCGACCGCCAGGAGCGCATCGAGGTCAGGATGCGGGCGGCGAGCTGGGGATTGCGCGGATCGATCGAAAGGATCTGCTCGGCCAAGAACCGGTAACCTTCGCCGTCGGCCCGGTTGAAGCCGGTCGGGTTGCCGAAGGCGAACGTGCCGATCAGCGAGCGCACCCGGTTCGGATTGCTGGCGATGAAGCGCGGGTTTTCCATCAGCGCCCTGACGCGGGCAAGCGCACCTGCACCGGGAATGGTCGCCTGGGTCGAGAACCACTTGTCGACGACAAGAGCGTTGCCGTCGAAGCGTGCGAGGAACGTGGCGAGCGCGTTTGTCGTTTCCGGCGCGTCCGGGAAACGATGGGCAAGCACCGCCAGCGCCTGGGCGAGATCGGTCATGTTGTCGGCGGATGTGAAGGCTGCGGCCGCGCGGGCCGGCGTTCCTTCCGCATAGGTGAGGTAGGACAGCGCGGTGTTGCGCAGCGAGCGCTTGCCGGCACTAGCCGCATCCGGCGTGAAGGCGCCGTCGACCTTCATGTCCTCGAACAGGCGCAGGAAGATCTTGGTTCCGGCCTTGGCGATCTCCGAAAGAATGGCGTTGCGGCCCGCATGGATCGCATCGGGGTCGTTGTTGCCGCCGAGTTCGCGGGCAATGTCGGCCTCGCTCGGCAGCGCCAGCGCCTGGGCGCGGAAGGCGGGTTCGAGCGTCTCATCGCCGGCGGCTTCCAGAAGGGCCGCGACGAAAGACGGATCGCAGGCGATTTCCTTGCCGTCACGCGCGTCGCGCGCCGCCTGCATCAGATTGGGCAGGGCAAGGTCGGTCAGCGCCTGCCAGCGGGCGAAGAGATCGGTGTCGTGGCGGGCGATATGGGCAAGATCGGCCGGCGTCTGGTCGAGATGCAGGTTGATCGGCGCCGAGAACGAACGGTTGAGCGACAGGACCGGACGGGAGGAGACGCCCGAGAAGGTAAAGCTCTGCCGGCGCTCGGTCAGGTGCAGCACGTCGCCGGTGACTTCGCCACCCGCGACCTTGGTCGGCACTGCCGCCGAGCCGTTGTCGAGGATGAGCGCGAAGGAGAGCGGGATGTGCATCGGTTCCTTGGCCGTCTGGCCAGGGGTTGCCGGGATCATCTGCTCGAGCGATAGCTTGAAGGTGCCGCTTGCCTGGTCATAGTCGCTCGACACGGTGACAAGAGGCGTGCCGGCCTGGTGATACCAGAGCGAGAACTGCGTAAGGTCGCGGCCGCTCGCATCCTCGAACGACTTGACGAAATCCTCGACCGTCACGGCCTGGCCGTCATGGCGTTCGAAATAGAGGTCCATGCCAGCCTTGAAATCGTCGCGGCCAAGCACCGTGGCGATCATCCGGGTGACTTCCGAACCCTTTTGGTAGACGGTGGTCGTGTAGAAATTGTTGATTTCACGGTATTTGGTCGGGCGGACCGGATGCGCGAGCGGGCCTGCGTCTTCCGGGAACTGTTCCGACTTCAGGTGCCGCACCTCGGCGATGCGCTTGACGGCACGCGAGCGCTGGTCGGCGGAAAACTCGTGGTCGCGATAGACCGTCAGGCCTTCCTTGAGGCAGAGCTGGAACCAGTCGCGGCAGGTGATGCGGTTGCCGGTCCAGTTGTGGAAATATTCGTGGGCGATGATCGCTTCGATATTGGCATAGTCCTGGTCGGTCGCGGTTTCCGGGTCGGCCAGCACGTACTTGTCGTTGAAGACGTTTAGGCCCTTGTTCTCCATGGCCCCCATGTTGAAGTCGGACACGGCGACGATCATGAAGATGTCGAGGTCGTATTCGCGGCCGAACCGCTCCTCGTCCCATTTCATCGAGCGCTTCAGCGCGTCCATGGCGTAAGCCGCGCGCGGCTCCTTGCCGTGCTCCACATAGATCTTCAGCGTCACCTCGCGCTCGGACATGGTGACGAACGTGTCCTCGACCACGCCGAGATCGCCGGCAACCAGCGCGAACAGATAGCTCGGCTTCGGATGTGGATCGAACCAGGCGGCGAACGCGCGGCCTTCGTCATAGCCGGCTCCCCCTAAAAAGTTGCCGTTCGACAGCATGACCGGGTTGGCCGCCTTGTCGCCGATGATGGTGATCGTATAAGGCGCCAGCACGTCCGGGCGGTCGGGGAAATAGCTGATGCGGCGGAAACCTTCCGCCTCGCACTGGGTGCAGTAGATCCCGTTGGTGCGGTAGAGGCCCATCAGCTGGCTGTTGGCTTCCGGATTGATATAGGTGGTGACGGTGATTTCGAACGGAGATTCGGCCGGCAGGTCACGGATCGTCAGGCTTTCCGGCGTCACATCGTATTGCGCCGCAGGCACTTCGTTCTGGTCGAGCAGCAGTCCAGACAGCGTCAGTTCGTCGCCATCCAGCACCAGCGGCGCCGAGAGGTCGACACCTTCGCGCCGGTGGAAGATCAACCGCGCATCAACCTTGGTGTTGGTGGGGTCGAGTTCGAAGGTCAGATCGACGCGTTCCAGGACGAAGTCGGTGGGGCGGTAATCTGCCAGATGAACGATCTGGCCCGTATCTGTTCGCATGTTGCTTCCTGAACCGGCTCTTCAAATTGGTGTCGGGAGCCTCGCAGCACTCCCGTCGAACTGGCACACACCCGTCGCCGCGCGGATAATTGCACGCAATGCTAAACGATTGTTGAAACTTTGGCTAAAATAAAGCGTCATTTCGATCCAGTATATGTCGCGCAACCTTTCACAAGGTCACGGATATTGATCGACCTATCACCAGATTTGATCCCCCTCACGGCACTTTTCCGTTACTTTGCCGCCAAACTGAATCTCCCGGATTGCCTCTCCACCACGTCCTGTCAGCGCGGATCGGATTTCCGCCAAAATTCCCCCAGAAATCTCCATGAGTTGTTGATGTCCGCCGATGCCCTGAATCCCCTGCGCGGGATCATGTTCAAAGTCACCTCCGTGGTGATCTTCGTGATGATGCAGACCTGTATCAAATCGGCAGGTCCCGATATTCCGGCCGGACAGATCACCTTCTACCGCTCCGCCTTCGCGCTCGTGCCGATCATGGTCTATCTCGCCTTCCAGGGCGAGTTGCGCGGCGCCTTCCACACGAACAGCCTGACCGGCCATGTGAAGCGCGGCTTTCTCGGCATCCTGTCGATGGTTTTCGGATTCTACGGCCTGGTCCACCTGCCTATGCCGGATGCGATCGCGATCGGTTATTCCTCGCCGCTCCTGGCCGTGGTCTTCGCGGCGATCTTCCTGAAGGAGACGGTGCGCATCTACCGCTGGAGCGCAGTCATGGTCGGCATGGTCGGGGTGGTGATCATCTCCTGGCCGAAGCTCACCATGTTCGAACAGGGCGGAATGGGTTCGGAACAGGCGATGGGCGCCGCCTCCGTCATCCTCTCGGCAGTGCTGGCCGGCTTTGCGATGATCCAGACACGCCAGCTGGTGCGCACCGAAAAGACGGCGACGATCGTGCTCTATTTCTCGCTGTCGGGGGCGCTGTTTTCTCTTGCGAGCCTGCCTTTCGGCTGGGCGGCGCTGACGATGCCGGAAAAGCTTTTTCTGATTGGCGCCGGCTTTTGCGGCGGCATCGGCCAGATCCTGCTGACGGAAAGTTACCGCAACGCGGATGTCTCGACGGTGGCGCCGTTCGAATACACCTCGATCCTGCTCGGGATCGGCATCGCCTATGTTCTGTTCGGAGATGTGCCGACGGCGGCCATGCTGGTCGGAACGGCGATCACTGTGTCGGCGGGGATTTTCATCATCTACCGCGAGCACCAGCTGGGGCTCGAGCGGAAGGCGGCGCGCAAGGCATCGCCGCCGGGGGCTTGATCAAGCCGGAGGTTTAGAGCGGAATGGCCGCGGTGACCGGATTGGTCTCGGCGCAGGCGCGCGCAGCGCCCGCACGGCTATATTCGCGCGAGGCGTTCACGGCAGCGCCGATATGAGAAAAGTTCTCACGCAGGATGCGGATCGGGTGGAAAATGGCCGTCATGGCTGATGCTTCCCTGGTGCCGCGCGATCAACGTTCGCGGAAATCGTTGAAGATCGAAGCGGGACGGG
Source organism: Neorhizobium sp. SHOUNA12A (assembly GCF_023006505.1). GTDB lineage: Bacteria > Pseudomonadota > Alphaproteobacteria > Rhizobiales > Rhizobiaceae > Neorhizobium. The sequence goes on along the minus strand of NZ_JALBGV010000080.1, from coordinate 1,004 downwards.
TGATGCCGACCGGACGCGCCATGGCGCAGGAGGTCAGCTGTTCGTTCGTCGCAGAGCCGAAATGGTGATAGCCCTTCGTCGAGCGCGGCGACAGGCCGGCGATGCGAAGAGTTTCGAAACCCGAATGGATCGGGCGGAAGCGGGTCGTCATTGGCCTTGGTTCCTTAAACCTAGAATTCCTCCCAAGACACACCACTTATATTGCAGCGCAACATCGATTCTGCAATGCAGCGAAACGCCGCGCTGCCATGCGTGGGTTGCATGGCAGCCTTCATATTTCCGTAACCTTAAGCAAATTTTGGGCAATTTTGCCTGAAATGCGGGCATTCAGTGCCCGGAAAACCGCATTTTGAACATCAGCAGGTCCTGCCAGGCCAGCGCCTTGTTGGCGGGTGCCGCCAGCAGTTCCTGCGGATGCAGCGTGGCGATCGCCGACACGGTGATTCCGCCGAAGGAGAGATCGCGCCATTCGCCGCGCATCGAATGGATCGTGCCATTGCCGCCGAAGAAGAAACGGGCGGGAAAATTGCCGAGCAGCAGCAGCAGTTTCGGTTCGGCGAGCGCCACCTGGCGCTCCAGGAACGGCCGGCAGATATCCATCTCGGCCTGCGAGGGCATGCGGTTACCCGGCGGCCGCCAGGGGATGACATTGGTGAGCAGAGCGCCATCGCGGGAAAGCCCGATCGCGCCGAGCATGCGGTCCAGCAACTGCCCCTGCCGCCCGGAGAAGGGAATGCCGTCCCGGTCGTCGTCCGCATTCGGCATCGGGCCGATCACCATGATGCCGGAAGCGGGATTGCCGCTCGCGAATACCGTGTTGCGCGCGCCGTTCTTCAGGTTGCAGCCGTTGAAGGCTTCGAGCGCGGTTTTGAGCTCGTCGAGCGACCGGGCGCTTTCGGCCGCCAATCGCGCCGAGGCGACGGCCTGTTCGTCTGGTACCGATACGGGCGCGGAGGCGGGTGGAGGTGCTGACGCGCGCCCCGCCGGTGCGGCCCGTTTCGGCG
>NZ_JALBGV010000007.1 GCF_023006505.1 Neorhizobium sp. SHOUNA12A | reverse complement strand
CTGCTGCTCGCCACCCGACAGCGACGGATAGGGCCGGCTTTCGAAACCGCGCAGCCCCACGCGAGACAAGGCCAGGCGCGCCTGCTCGGTCGGATTGAGCGCCCCTTGCGCCACCGCGCCCATGCGGACGATTTCGAGCGCTGTGAACGGAAATGCAAGCTGCGTCGCCTGCGGCAGCACCGCCCGGCGCTTGGCAAGCTCGACCGGCTGGCAGAGATCGACGCTGGTGCCGTGATAGCTGACGAAGCCGATATCGGGTTTCATCTCGCCGGAGATCACCTTCATAAGCGTCGATTTTCCGGCGCCGTTCGGGCCTATGACGACGGTGAATCGGCCCGGCTCGAGATCGATGCCGACATTGTCGAGCAGTTTGCGGCCCGAGCGGGTGACGGTGACGTGTTCGGCGGAAATCATGGCATGTCCCGCGTGGTGATGCCGTTTTTACCCAGCAGCAGGAAGAGGAAGACCGGAGCGCCGAACAATGCGGTGATGACGCCGATCGGCAGTTCCGCCGGAGCGGCGACGGTGCGCGCGACGCTGTCGGCAACCAGCAGCAGCGCACCACCGCCGAGCGCCGAACCCGGCAGCAGGAACCGATGCGACGGCCCCATGACGAGGCGCAGCAGATGCGGCACGACGATGCCGACGAAACCGATCGAGCCGGCGACGGCGACGGTCGAGCCGCAGGCAGCGGCGACGGCAACGATGACGATCTTCTTCAGCCGCTGCACCGGTATTCCCATGTGGAAGGCGGCCGCATCGCCGAGCACCAGTGCGTCGAGCCCCCGCGCCACGAAGGGCATGATGAGCATCACCGCGCCGATGAAAGGCAGAATAGACAACACCCGGCCGAACGTGGCGCCGCCGAGCGAGCCGAGGCTCCAGAAGGTAATGTCGCGCAGCTGCCGGTCGTCGGCCATGACGATCATCAGGCCCATCAGCGCTGCCGAAAGCGCACCGATCGCAATGCCGGACAGGATCAGAGCCGTCGTCGACGTCCGCCCGTCGCGGGTGGCGATGAGATAGAGCGCCCAGGTGTTGAAGAGACCGCCGAAGAAGGCCATCAGCGGCAGGAACTGGTTGCCGAGCAGCATGGCGACCGGCGCCAGAATGCCGTTGCCGAGCACGATCGCCGCAACCGCGGCAAGCCCGGCGCCGGAGGTGACGCCGACAATGCCAGGATCGGCGAGCGGATTGCGGAACAGGCCCTGCATCATCGCGCCGGAGACGGCAAGCCCGGCGCCGACCAGCAGGCCGAGCGCGGTGCGCGGCAGGCGGACCGCTTCGAGGATCACCCGTTCCTGGGTGGACAGGCTGGCGCTGTTGCCGGTCGCATAGGTCCAGAGATCGCGCAGGCCGACGCCGGTCGGGCCGATACCGAGCGAAAGCAGGCACGCGGCAAACAGCATAACCGCCAGGAGAAGAAGCATGACGACGCCCTGGCGGGTCCGGTCTCCATCCTCCGCCGGCCGGAACGGCATCGCCAGCGCCTTCATCATCAGTTGATCGCCCCGGGATAGATCCGGGCGGCGAGCGAGCGGGCAGCGTCCGGGGTGCGCGGGCCGAAACCGAGCAGCAGCAGGCCGTCCATGGTGACCAGCGCCTTGTTGGCGGCAGCCGGCGTCGTCTGCATCGACGGCATCGTAAAAACCTGTTCCGGCGTCATGACGTGATCGCCGCGCGACATGGCGAGCACGACATCCGGCTTGGCCGCGATAACGGCTTCGTCGGCGAGCGGCTTGTAGCCGTTGATCGTCGGCGCGGCATTGATACCGCCGGCCATTTCGATCACCGCACCCGCTTCCGTATCGGCACCGCCGGCCATGACGCGGTTATTGGTGAGCGACAGCACGAACAGGACCTTCTTCTTCGGACCGGGAAGCTGAGCGACGTCAGCGGCGAGCTTCTTCAGCCCCTCTTCCGTCTTCACGGCAAGCGCCTCGGCCTTGTCGGAAAGCCCGACTGCCGCTCCCACGTCGCGGATCTTCCTGCCGATCGCATCCGCCTTCGGCGGTGTCGGGATGACCACCATCGGCACTTCGCTGGCTTTGAGGATTTCGATGACCGGCGGCGGGCCGGAATCCTGCTCCATCAGGATCAGATCGGGCTTCTGGCCGAGAATGCCTTCCGCAGACAAGGCGCGCATATAGCCGACGTCCGGCTTGGAGTTGGCCGCATCCGGATAGAAGCTCGTCGAGTCCCGTGCTACGATCCGGTCCTCGGCGCCAAGCGCATAGAGAATCTCGGTGATCGTGCCGCCGATGGAAACGATCCGCTTGGCCTCCGGATTGCCCTTGTCGGATGCAGCCGCGACGCCCGCGACGAGACCGGTGCCCAGGAGGACGGCTGTGAAAAGCCCCCTCAAGGTAAAGGAAGACCCCATGATACCCTGCTCCTTGTCTGCTCAAATCGAGGCGCAATATGCCTCGGGTCCGCCTGGCCGGCGGATATAACTTGAGTTGACTACGCAAGTTTTTTAGGCTTTTCAAGGGGACCGGCCGCAGATATCTTGAGCCGAAAGTGAAACTTTAAGTGAGGGACTATCCATGTACATCGCCATGAACCGATTCCGCGTCGTGCCGGGTTATGAAGAGGCGTTCGAAGCCATCTGGCGCGGCCGCCAGGGCCGCCTCGCGGAGCTGCCCGGTTACGTGGAGTTCCACATGCTCAAGGGCCCGAAGGCGGAGGATCACACCCTCTATGCATCCCATACCGTGTGGGAAACCTTCGAGGACTTCCAGGCCTGGACGAAGTCGGAACAGTTCCGCGCGGCGCACGCGAATGCCGGCAACAACCGCGGCAAGGTGGAATATCTTTCCGGTCCGCATTTCGAAGGTTTCGAAGTGATCATCCACGAAGACAAGAACGGCGTGCGCGCCGACGCTGCTGCCTGAGGTCCTGATGAACGCCGTTTCCGAAATCAGCCCGGACCGTCGCCAACGGGCTCTCGCCGCCCTTGCGGAGAAGCCCGACGGCGTCGTCGAGGCGATCGCCGCCAATGCCGACGTGACGCCCGCCGAGATTCTCGAAATCCTGCCGAAAGGCGCGGCGATCATCGCCGACAAGGAGAGGTTCGCCGACATCTGGGCCGAGATGAGCACCTGGGGGGAGGTTCTTTTCATCGTCCATACCGAAGACATCGTGCTGGAGGCCGAAGGCAGCCTGCCGATGGGTTCGGAAGGCCACGGATGGTTCAACATCCACGGCGACAGCCCGATCGGCGGTCACATCAAGAAGGACAATTGCGCGTCGGTGACCTTCGTCGATCGTGCCTTCCACGGCCGTCGCTCCTGCTCGGTCTGGTTCATGAATGCCAAGGGTTCGGCGATGTTCAAGGTCTTCGTGAAGCGGGATGCCGCACGCGAACTGATCGCCGAGCAGCTTCAGAAATTCGAAGCACTGCGCAACAGCTACGCTTGAGCAGTGGCCGTTCCGTGAGTTTTGGTGATTCGGACGAAAAATAACCGTTCGAATCACTTTTCAGCGGAACCTTTCCTTTTCTCGTGCATTTGCAGCGTTATGGCAGGCCTTGCGAAGCAGGCTGGCGGCTGCGTTACGATCGTTTCAGCCCCCCGTACCGCCCCTTGAGGTGATTGTCATTGAATGAGGCGCCGCCGCGCCATAGGCGGACCGATCGCTTGGCCATGAGGCAGAGAAGAGCGATCCTTAGCGGCGCGGCGCGCCTCATCGACTTTTCCAGCCTCATCGAGGCTTGCTCATCGAGACTTGAAAGACGCGCTAGAGAGCCGGCACCCATTTCCAGAAAACGCCTTCCATACGCTCCGGATAATATTTGAACTCGCATTCGAAGCGGCGGCCGTAGGCTTCCGCCGCCTTCAAGGCTGCATCGCTCACGGGGTTCATGCCCGTTCCGGGCGCAAACCAGTCTTCCATCAGGTCGTCCGGAATATAGACACCGATCCTCAGCGGCAGGGCGGTCAGCGTCTTGTCGAGTTCTTCAGGCGGTATGGTTTCAGGCGGCATGACTTTTCCTCCTCCACGAAAAGACGAACGTCCCAAAGAACGTCCGTCTTTCCGCGAAGTTCCGGTCTCGGACCGGCAGCCCGATCTGGCGTCTCGGCAAATCGGGTATCTCGTCAGTGATGGGCGGCGTGGTCGGGCTTGCCCTTGCGCTTGGTCGAGGCGAAATCTTCAAGCTGCTTTTCGCTCATGGATTTCTCCATGCCCTTCGAAGCGCCCTTGAGTTCGCTCTTCTTCATATCGCCGCGTTTGGCCGCAAGCGCCGCGCCGGCTGCCTTCTGCTGTGCTTTGGATTTCGCTGGCATGTCTGCCTCCTGGAGTTTGCACGCTTAATTAACAGTCAGCCGCAGCTTTGGTTCCCGGCTGGCGATCGGCGGAACCTGTTGCGTTGCCAACGGTTGAGAGATGAGCCCGGATGGATGTCTGGAATGGCTCGACATCAGAGAAAGGAACCATCGCCATGGACGCCAAACGCCCAGCTGCCGACAGCGGCAAGACCCCAGCCGACGGCAACAAGACCAATGACGCGCTCCAGGAGCAATTGGACGACGAACAACTGGACACCACCAACCCGGAAGTGCTGAAGGAAGCCGCAAGGCTCGGCGGCAGCGACGCCTATCTGGTCGAGAGCGATCTTGAGGACCGGGACGGGCGCGAAGACGGCGACCAGCCGGACGGCCGCGCCAGCCCTATGGCGAATGCCGATAATCCCGAACGCTGAAGCGTCACGACAGTCGCAAAATGACCGAAAACGGAACCTCCGGGCATGCCCGGGTGTTCCTCTGCGCGAAGCCACATTTCGGAGATCCGTAATGAATGCTGAAGCGAATGCCGCGCAGAATCTGCCGAGGGAGAAGGCTACCCATCCGGTCGACACCATGCCGGGAATGGAGGTGAAGGCTGCGCCGACGCTTGCCGACGCGGATTCCGAAGCCTTTGTCGCCGAGGCGGTCGAGGATCTGGCCAAGTGCCATATCCCGTTCCTGCTGGCCGGCACGTTCGCCATCAGTGCCTATACGGGCATCACCCGGCAGACGAAGGATCTCGACATCTTCTGCAAGGCCGGCGACTACGCCCGCATCCTCGCCCATTTCAAGGACAAGGGTTATCATATCGAGGTCGAGGACGACCGCTGGCTCGGCAAGGTGAAGAAGGGCCGGCACTTCTTCGACGTCATCTTCGCCGCCTCGAACGGCACCATGCCGATCAGCGACGCGTGGTTTGAAAACGCCCGCCAGATCGAGATGAACGGCCACAAGGTACGGATCATCGCGCCGACCGAACTCATCTGGTCGAAATGTTTCGTGCAGCTCCGCCACCGCTATGACGGCGGCGATATCGTCCATATGATCCTGCGCGCTCATGACCAGATCGATTGGGAACGGCTGCTGAGCCATATGGAAGTGCATTGGGAAGTGCTGCTGATCCACCTCTTGAACTTCCGCTGGATCTACCCGACCGAGCGCGACAAGGTGCCCGACTGGCTTCTGGACGAACTGCTCGACCGCCTGAAGGCGCAGCGCGAACTGCCGCTGCCGCAGATGAAGATTTGCCGCGGTCGCATGTTCAGCCGAGTGGATTTCGAGATCGACGTCAAGGAATGGGGTTTTGCAGACGTCGGCGGCGAAGGCGACCTTCGCGACGGCGTCGAAGAGGAAATGGCCGAAGGAGGCTTAGGGTGAGCAAAGCAACCGACGCGAAGAGCGTCACCGTCCAGACGGAAACAAAAAAGGCTGACAGCGACAAGGCATCGACGAAGAAGGCGAACGGCAAGCAGCGGATCGCAGCGATGGGCGACCTGCACATCAAGGAGCACGGTTCGGCGTCCTACAGGGAGCTGTTCAGCGAAATCTCGCAGGCTGCCGATATCCTGGTACTGACCGGCGACCTGACCGATCTCGGCAAACCGAAGGAGGCGGAAATACTGGCGGCCGATCTGCGCTCCTGCTCGATCCCGATCGTCGGCGTGCTCGGTAATCATGATTACGAATGCGGCTGCGTCGAGGAGGTCACCCATATCCTGAAGGATGCCGGCATCCACCTGCTGGAAGGCCAGGCCGTCGAGATCAATGGCGTCGGCTTTGCAGGCGCCAAGGGTTTCGCCGGCGGTTTCGGCCGCCACATGCTCGGCTCGTTCGGCGAGCCTGCGATCAAGGCGATGGTCACCGAAAGCGTCGAGGAAACCATGAGGCTCGAAAACGCGTTGCGCCAGGTTCGCTCGGAACGGGCCATGGTCATTCTGCACTACGCGCCGATCCGTGAGACCGTGATCGGTGAGCCGGAGGAGATTTATCCGTTTCTCGGCTCGTCGCGCCTTGCCGAGACTATCGACCGGTTTCCAGTCTCTGCCGTGGTCCACGGCCATGCCCATCGAGGCACTTACGAGGGCAAGACGCCCGGCGGCGCCCCTGTCTACAATGTCGCCTCGCATATCGAGAAGCCGACCGGAAAGCCGTATGCGCTGCTCGAGCTTTAGGCCGTTATCGCGACCAAACTCCTCTGGACAGGACACCGGGCGGGAGGCCTAATTGTTCATCGAGGCTCGCTGAGTGCCGGATCGCGTCGGCATTTTGAAAGGGGCAGCTGGCGGGTGGAGTAAATCTCCCGGACGATTTCGTCCTTGCCAGTCGAAACGTTCATGCAAAAGCAGGCGTAGCCATGGCTGTAGTTTATGGTCACATGCTCGCCCTCAGCCATGTCCTTGATCTTGTCCATGCCTTTGGCTTCGTAGCCGCCCTGAAGCATGATTAGCCATTCATTCTGGGCATCGATCAGCGTCCAGTTGCGCGGCGTCGGATTGACCAGCCAACCGCAACGCGTTTCGGCAAGCGCCGCCGCCGGCACAAGCAAGCACGAAAAGCATATCGCAAATAGTTTCTTCATCATCGCCTCCCGTTCAACATAGGAATACGCTGCGGCGATCCACGCGTCCACGGCGATTTGCTGCCGATATGCTCACATATGCAGCGCATGCCCCAGCGCCTTCAGCGCCGCCTCCGCAAAAGCCTCCGATTGCGTCGGATGCGCGTGGATCGTCCCGGCGATATCCTCCAGCCTCGCCCCCATCTCGATCGCCAGCCCGAAAGCGGCCGAGAGTTCGGAGATGCCAGCGCCGACAGCCTGGATTCCGAGCACAAGGTGGTTGTCCGCCCGCGCCACGATGCGGACAAACCCTTCCTCTGCCGATAGCGTCATCGCGCGTCCGTTGGCGGCGAACGGAAACTGCCCGACCTTGATCTCGCGGCCCTGCGCCTTCGCCTCGTCCGGCGACAGGCCCACGGAGACGATTTCCGGATCGGTGAAGCAGACGGCGGGGATGGCCCGCCTGTCCCAGGAACGGCGCTTGCCAGAGACGATCTCCGCCACCATCTCGCCCTGCGCCATTGCCCGGTGCGCCAGCATCGGCTCGCCGGTGACGTCGCCGACCGCATAGATGCCGCGCATCGAGGTGCGGCACTGCTCGTCGACCTTCAGGAACCTGCCGTCCATATCGAGTTCCAGCTCCTCGCGGCCCCAACCTTCGGTCACCGGCTTGCGGCCAGCCGTGACGAGTACCTTGTCGGCAGCGATGCGTTTCTCCTCGCCGGAACCGGTCTCCGCCAGCAGCGCCTCGCCGCTGGAAGACAAGCCCTTGACCTTGGTGCCGAGCAAAACCTCGACGCCCAAAGCCGAGAGCCGCTTGGCGACCGGCTGGGTAAGCTGCGTATCGTAGAGCGGCAGGATGCGGTCGAGCGCTTCGACGATCGTCACCTTCGCTCCGAGCTTGGCAAAGGCGAGCCCAAGTTCGAGGCCGATATACCCGGCGCCGACCACCGCCAGCCGCTGCGGCAGCTCGGTCAGGGACAGCGCGCCGGTGGAGGAAATCACCTTAGCCCCGGAAGGCGATGCCGAGCCCCCGAACGGCAGCATCGGCAATTCGACCGGTGCCGAACCGGTGGCGATGACGACGTTTTCGGCACGGATGACCTGCTCGCCCGTCTCGGTCTCCACCGCGACCGTCTTGCCGTCCCGGAATTTCGCCCGCCCGACGACGATCTTGACGCCGGCTTTCTTCAGGAGGCCCGCGACGCCCAGCGTCAGCCGGCCGGTAATGCCGTCCTTCCAGGTCATGGTTTTGGCAAGGTCGATCGCCGGATTGTCGGCCTTGATGCCCATTGCATTTTTGCCCGCCGCCATCGCGACGGTCTTCGCGAAATCGTCGGCCGCATGGATGATTGCCTTGGAGGGAATACAGCCGATATTGAGGCAGGTACCGCCCGGCTTCGCCATCTCGACGATGACCGTGTCGACCCCCAGCTGGCCGGCCCGGATGGCGCAAACATAGCCTCCCGGACCGGCCCCGATGACGAGGAGCTTGCAGGTGATCTCTTTCATTGTTCTTCTCTCACCTCACTCCTCGACGAAGATTAGCGCCGGTGTTTCCATCAACGCCTTCAGGCGCTGCACGAATGTCGCGGCATCCCAGCCGTCGATCACCCGGTGATCGAAGCTGGAGGACAGGTTCATCATCTTGCGTGGCACGAATTGCGCCCCGTCCCAATGCGGCCGGACGGCGAGCTTGTTGACGCCGATGATCGCCACTTCCGGATGGTTGATGACCGGCGTCGAGACGATGCCACCCATCGCGCCGAGCGAACTGATGGTGATCGTCGAACCGGACAGTTCCTCGCGCAGCGCGGTACCGTTCTTGGCCGCTTCGCTTAAGCGGGCCACTTCCCGGGCGCAGTCGAAGATGTCGCGCGCCTCGGCGTGCCTGACGACCGGAACGACGAGGCCCGAGGGCGTCTGCGCCGCGATGCCGATATGCACGCCGCCATATTGGCGGATGATACCGGCCTCGTCGTCGTAAAGCGCGTTGATGCCGGGCTGCTCACTGATAGCTTTGACCATCGCCCGCATCAGGAAGGGCAAGATGGTGAGTTTCGGCCGGCCGGGCTTCTGGGTGCCGTTCATGCGGGTCCGCAGCTCTTCCAGCGCGGTCATGTCGACCTCCTCCACATAGGTGATGTGGGGGATGCGGGATTTCGACAGCGCCATCTTTTCGGCGATGCGGCGGCGAAGGCCGACGACCTTGACCTCCTGAACCGCCCTGTTCGGCTGCAGCCCGACAGCGACAGCTCCGCCGCCTCCCTGGCTGTTCAGGAACGTGTCCAGATCCTCATGGGTAATGCGGCCGGCCGGGCCAGTGCCCGGCACTTGCCGAAGGTCGATGCCCGCCTCCTTCGCCCGAAGACGAACGGCCGGCGGCGCCAGCGGCTTTTCTCCCTCGGCACGGGGGACTCCGACATCCCTCGGAACAGATGATGCGGCTGGCTTCTGAGGAATAACCTCAGCAGGCTTCGGCCTTTCCACTACCGGCTCGGACTTCTTCTGCGGTTCAACGGACAAAGCCTCCGGCTGGACCAGCGGAAGCTCGATCTCCGGCTCCTCCTCACCGTCGACGGCCTCGCCCACGGTCCTGATCTTGAGGATGACGGTGCCGGTTGCAATGATGTCGCCGATCTCGCCGTGCCGGAAAGTCACCTCGCCTTCCACGGGCGACGGGATTTCGACGGTCGCCTTGCCGGTCATCACGGCCGCCAGCACCATGTCTTCGCGGACCAGATCGCCGACATTGACGTGCCATTCGACCAGTTCCGCTTCCGCGACGCCTTCGCCGACATCCGGCAGCTTGATGAGTTTTTCCGCCATGTCTCAGGCCTCCATCATGTCGCGCAGCGCCCGGCCGACGCGGGCCGGGCCTGGAAAATAATCCCATTCCTGCGCATGCGGATACGGCGTGTCCCAGCCGGCCACCCGGGTGACCGGGGCTTCGAGGTTGTAGAAGCAATGCTCCTGCACCAGCGCCGCCAGTTCCGCGCCAAAGCCGGAGGTGAGCGTCGCCTCGTGCACCACCAGGCACCGGCCGGTTTTCTTCACCGAAGTGACGATCGTATCGAGGTCGAGCGGCATCAGGGTGCGCAGGTCGATCACCTCGGCGTCGATACCAGTCTCCTCGGCCGTCGCTTCGGCCACATGCACCATCGTGCCATAGGCGAGCACGGTCACCGCCGAACCCGGCCGCCGCACCACCGCCTTGCCAAGCGGCACGACATAGTGCTCGGCGGGCACCTCCCCGAGCGGATGGCCGGCCCAGGAGGTCACCGGCCGATCGTGATGGCCGTCGAACGGGCCGTTATAGAGCCGCTTCGGTTCGAGGAAGATCACCGGGTCGGGGTTCTCGATCGATGCGATCAGCAGGCCTTTGGCGTCATAGGGGTTGGACGGCACTACCACCTGCAGCCCGCAGACGTGAGTAAACAGCGCCTCCGGGCTCTGGCTGTGCGTCTGCCCCCCAAAGATGCCGCCGCCGGTCGGCATCCGCACGGTGATGCCGCAGGTGAAATCGCCGTTGGAGCGATAGCGCAGCCGCGCCGCTTCCTGGGTGAGTTGGTCGTAGGCCGGATACATGTAATCGGCGAACTGGATCTCGACACAGGGTTTCAGCCCGTAGGCCGCCATGCCGATCGCCACGCCGACGATGCCGGATTCGTTGATCGGCGCATCGAAGCAGCGCGTCTTGCCGTATTTCTGCTGCAGCCCCTGGGTGCCACGGAAGACGCCGCCGAAATAACCGACATCCTCGCCGAACACGACCACATTGTCGTCGCGCTCCATGGAGACATCCATGGCGCTGCGGATCGCCTCGATCATTGTCATGCGCGGCATGGGCGGGCCTCCGATATGACGCTGGAGCAAATAACGCTACCGCTCAAGCAAGCAGCCCCCTCACCCGGCCTCCGCTTCGCTCGGCCACCCTCTCCCCGAGGGGAGAGGGTGAACGGCAACGATGCGGCATCTCTCTTCTCCCCCCGGGGAGAAGGTCCCGGCAGGCGGATGAGGGGGAGCCCCAGTCGAAGACTTAGCTCTTTCATCCCTTACACCCCCGCCTGCTGCCGCTGCCGCTTCAGATGCGGCGGCATCTCGGCATAGACGCCTTCGAACATGTCCCGCATCGACGGCCGGCCGCCGGAATGCAGTGTGCCGTGGCGCTCCGCCTCCTTCTGGGCAGCGACGACGGTGTCGCGGATTTCCGCTTCCATCTGGCGATGGCGCTCCTCGCTCCAGGTGCCGATGCGGATCAGGTGGTTCTTCAGCCGGATGACCGGATCGCCGAGCGGCCAGGCTTCGGACTCCTCCTTCGGGCGATAGGCGGAAGGATCGTCGGAGGTGGAATGGGCGCCGACGCGATAGGTGACGTATTCGACCAGAGTCGGCCCGATATTGCGCCGCGCCCGCTCCGCCGCCCATTTGGCGACCGCGTGCACGGCCAGATAATCGTTGCCGTCGACGCGCAGCGACGGCAGGCCGTAACCGAGGCCGCGGGCGGCAAAGGTGCCCGATCCGCCGCGAGCAACGCCCTGGAAGGTCGAGATCGCCCACTGGTTGTTGACGACATTGAGGACAACAGGTGCCCGGTAGGTGGAGGCAAAGACCAGTGCCGAATGGAAATCCGACTCGGCCGTCGATCCGTCCCCGATCCAGGCAGCGGCGATCTTGGTGTCGTTCTTGATTGCCGACGCCATGGCCCAGCCGACGGCCTGGACATATTGCGTGGCGAGATTGCCGGAGATCGTGAAGAAGCCGAACTCCTTCGACGAATACATGATCGGCAATTGCCGCCCCTTCAGGGGATCGGCATCGTTGGAATAGATCTGGTTCATCATCTCGACCATCGGATAGCCGCCGGCAATCAGCAGGCCTGCTTGGCGGTAGGTCGGAAAGTTCATGTCACCCGGGAGAAGCGCCTTCCGGAAGGCGCAGGAGACCGCCTCCTCGCCGAGATGCTGCATGTAGAAGGAGGTCTTGCCCTGCCGCTGCGCCATCAGCATGCGGCTGTCGAAGACGCGCAGCAGCATCATGTGCTTGAGGCCCTCCATCAGTTCCTCGTCGGTCAATGACCCTGCCCAGGGACCGACCGCCTCGCCCTCGCGGTCGAGCACGCGAATGATCGAATAGGCGAGGTCGCGGATTTCCTTCGGATCGACGTCCACCTCCGGCCGCCGCACCGAGCCGGCTTTCGGGATCGGCACATTGGAGAAATCCGGCTTGCCGCCCGGCCGCACTTCCGGCTCGGGCACATGCAGGCTCAGTCTCTGTCCATCCGTCATTCGTTTCTCCTCCCAAAGAACCGATCAAATCAGTCGTTCAACGCGGCGCCATCCTGAGCGCTCCGTCGAGGCGGATCACTTCGCCGTTCAGCATCGGGTTTTCGATAATGTCGCGCACCAGCCGCGCAAATTCCGCCGGCCGGCCGAGCCGCGGCGGAAACGGCACCGACTTGCCGAGCGAGGCACGCACCTCGTCGGAAAAGCCGGCCATCATCGGCGTCTCAAATATTCCAGGGGCGATCGTCATCATGCGTATGCCGTCGCGGGCAAGCTCGCGGGCGATCGGCAGCGTCATGCCGGCCACCGCCGCCTTGGAGGCGGAATAGGCTGCCTGCCCGATCTGCCCGTCATAGGCGGCAACGGAAGCGGTGGCGACAAGCACGCCGCGTTCGCCCTCCTCGTTCGGCTTGGCTCTCGCGATCGCCTGCGCCGCCAGCCGGATCACGTTGAACGTGCCGATCGTGTTGATCTCCAGCGCGCGGGCAAAGCTTTCGAGCGCATGGACGCCTTGCTTTCCGAGCACTTTTTCCGACGGCGCGATACCGGCGCAGCAGATGGCCCCACGGATCGGGCCGTTGGCGGCCTCGGCCTTGGCGACCGCATTTTCGACCGCCTCGCCACTACGGACATCCGTCTTCACGAAGATCGTGCCATTGCCGAGCTCCTCGGCTTTTACCCGACCGCTCGTTTCATCAAGGTCGAGCAAAGCCACGCAACCGCCAGCTTCGACAAGCATTTTAGCTGTCGCGAGCCCAAGGCCGGAAGCGGCACCGGTCACCAGAAAATTTCCGCTTTCGATCCGCATCCCATCCTCCTCAGTTCGCCAGGCCGCGGGCGATAATGATCTTCTGGATGTCGGATGTGCCCTCGTAGATCTGGCAGACGCGGACATCGCGATAGATCCGCTCGACCGGGAAATCGGAAATGTAGCCGTAACCGCCGAGCGTCTGGATCGCTGCGGAGCAGACCTTCTCCGCCATCTCGGAGGCGAACAGTTTCGCCATGCAGGCTTCGTCGAGACACGGCGCGCCGCGATCCTTCAGCCGCGCGGCATGCAGTACGAGTTGCCGCGCCGCCTCGATCTGGGTCTTCGCATCCGCCAGCCGGAAAGCGACCGCCTGGTGGTCGAGCAGCAGCTTCCCGAAGGTCTTGCGCTCCTTGGCATAGGTCAGCGCCACATCGAACGCCGCCTGTGCCATGCCGACGCATTGGGCGGCGATGCCGATCCGGCCCGCCTCCAGCCCCGACAGCGCGATCTTCAAACCGGCGCCTTCCGCCCCGATCCGCTGGCTTTCCGGAATGCGCAAGTTGTCGAACATCAGCGCCGCGGTATCGGACGCCTTCTGCCCGAGCTTGTCCTCTATCTTGGAGACCGAAAATCCGGGCACATCGGTCGATGTGACGAAGGCGGAAATGCCGCGCTTGCCGGCGCTGGGATCGGTTACGGCAAAGATGATCACCGTGCCGGCGATCTTGCCGGACGTGATGAACATCTTCGAGCCGTTGACGACATAGTCGCTGCCGTCCTTCGTCGCCCGGGTTCGGATTGCCGCGGCGTCCGAGCCGGTATCGGCCTCGGTCAGCGCGAAGGCGCCGATATGACGTCCCTCGGCGAGCGGCCTGAGAAACCGTTCCTTCTGGTCGTCGGAAGCGTGCATGTCGAGGAGGGAGCAGACCGGGGAATTGTGGACGCTGACCAGCGTCGAGACCGAGCCATCGCCGGCGGCGATCTCCATCAGCGCGCAGGCATAGGCGACATAAGAACAGCCGACGCCGCCCCATTCCTCCGCCGTTCGCATGCCGAGAAACCCGAGCTCGCCGAGTTGTTTCAGAACGTCCAGCTCGATCGCGTGCGACTTGTCACGCGCAGCAGCTCCGGGTTTCAGCACCTCCCGGGAAAACTCCGCGGCAGTCGAGCGGATAAGCTCTTCCTCCTCAGTCAGCATGCACTGATCTCCTCCCCGAAACCGCCTGCATGAGTGCTAAATTAGGACCGAACCGGGCCGGCGACTACTCCTTTGAACTTGTTATTTGTTACTCTCCCGCGCAATTTTATTGCGCCTATGCCCCACAATGGAACTCGAAGCCTCTTCGGCCGTTTGCCGGTCTCTCTCAACCAGGGGCTGGACAGCATGCCGGAGTTGAATGCCGTCACCGAGTTTCGTGCGTTTCCAAAGACATGGGGCGCCGAATATGTCGCCGCCGGCGAAGTGCGGTTCCGGCTCTGGGCACCCGGCCAGGAGACCGTGACGCTGAGGTTGAACGGCGATGATACCGAGATGAGCCGCAGCGACGACGGCTGGTTCGAGCTGCTCGCCACCGGCATCACCCCCGGCGCCGAATATGCCTATGTCCTTGCCGATGGCATGGTCGTGCCTGATCCCGCCTCGCGCGGCCAGAAGGACGGCGTCAACGGCCCGTCGCTGGTGATCGACCCGACCAGCTACACCTGGCAGCATCCGGAATGGCAGGGCCGGCCCTGGGAAGAAACGGTCGTCTACGAAATCCATATCGGCACGTTTACGGAAGAAGGCACTTTCCGCGCCGCGATCGACAAGCTGCCTTATCTCGCAGACCTCGGCATCACCATGATCGAGGTCATGCCCGTCGCCCATTTCGGCGGCAATCGCGGCTGGGGTTATGACGGCGTGCTCCTCTATGCGCCTCATGCCGCCTATGGTCCGCCGGAGGATTTCAAGGCCTTCATCGATGCCGCACACGGGCACGGGCTGACGGTGGTACTCGATATCGTGCTCAACCATTTCGGCCCGGAGGGCAATTATCTGCCGCTTCTGGCACCCGCCTTCTTCCACAGGCAAAAGATGACGCCCTGGGGCGCGGCGATCGCCTATGACGTCGAGCCGGTTCGGCGCTACATCACCGAATGCGCGCTCTACTGGCTGGAGGAATTCCATCTTGACGGATTGCGTTTCGACGCCATCGACCAGATCAACGATCCCTCCGAAAAACATGTACTGATCGAGATCGCCGAACGCATCCGCGCCGAGATCCCCGAGCGTGCCATCCACCTGACCACCGAGGACAGCCGCAACGTCACATTCCTGCACCCCCGCGACGAGGACGGCAAGGCGCCGCTCTTCACCGCCGAATGGAACGACGACCTTCACAACGCCGTCCATGTCCTGGCGACCGGGGAGACGCATGCCTATTACAAGGACTTCGCCAGGGAGCCGGAAATGCTGGTGGCGCGGGTGCTGGCGGAAGGTTTCGCCTATCAGGGCGAAGTCTCGCCGCAGACCGGTAAAAAGCGTGGCGTATCGAGCCTCGATCAGCCGCCGGTCGCCTTCGTGGATTTCATCCAGAACCACGACCAGGTCGGCAATCGCGCCCAGGGCGAGAGGTTGATCGAGCTTGCAGGCCCCGACAAGGTGAAGCCGCTGCTCGCCATGCTTCTCCTCTCGCCGCATATCCCGCTTCTCTTCATGGGTGAGGAATATGGCGAGACCAACCCTTTCCTGTTCTTCACCGATTTCCATGGCGATCTGGCCAAGGCGGTGCGGGACGGGCGCCGCAAGGAGTTCGAAGGGCATGCGGGCCACGAGGGAGAGACCGTCCCCGACCCCAATGCCAAAAAGACCTTCGATGCCTGCAGGCTCGACTGGAAGAAGCTGGAATCGGCGGACGGCAAGGACTGGCTGGAGTTTACCAAGGCGCTTCTGAAACTGCGGCGGGAGATCGTGGTGCCCCTGCTCGGCTCCGCGGGCGGTCGCTCCGGCAAGGTGCTGAGGATCGACAAGGGCTTCCTCGCGGTCTCCTGGGTCTTCCCGAAAGGCACGCTCTCGATGGCGCTCAACCTTGGCGAAAAGGCGCAGGCGCTGCCGGACATGCCAGGCAAGGTGATCTTTGCATGGCCGGAACAGGCGAAGGACCTGCCCCCCGATTCCGTCCTCGTCCGTTTCGAAGCTGTCGGAGACACCGCATGATGATCCCGACCGCCACCTACCGGATCCAGTTTCGCAACGGCATGACCTTCGATCGCGCCAGCGGACTGGTGCCCTATCTGAAGCGGCTCGGCA
Organism: Neorhizobium sp. SHOUNA12A; assembly: GCF_023006505.1. GTDB lineage: Bacteria > Pseudomonadota > Alphaproteobacteria > Rhizobiales > Rhizobiaceae > Neorhizobium. The sequence continues at coordinate 123,903 of NZ_JALBGV010000007.1, read as the reverse complement.
TCAGCCACCTCTACGCCTCCCCCATCTTCACCGCCACGACCGGCTCCACCCACGGCTATGATGTGACCGACGCCAATGAGATCGACCCCGCGATCGGGGGCCGCGACGGTTTCGAACGCATGGTGAAGGCGTTGAAGGCCGAGGGTCTCGGCCTGATCCTCGACATCGTCCCGAACCACATGGCGGCGTCGCTTGAAAATCCCTGGTGGCGCGATGTCGTCGAAAACGGCGAGAACAGCCGATATGCCCGCCATTTCGATATCGACTGGACCAGGCGCCTGACATTGCCCTTCCTCGGCGACACGTTCGAGAAGGTGCTGAAAGCCGGGGAGATTTCCCTCAAAACCGATCCGAAAACCGGCAACCCGGCCTTGGCTTACTACGACACGTTTTATCCGCTGGCCCCGGCGAATTACGCCGGCCGCGAGACGGAAGTACTGAAGATCACTGATCGCGCCGCGATTGCCAGACTGCACGACCAGCAGCCCTACCGGCTGACGTCCTGGCGGGATGCACCGCGCGAACTCTCCTATCGCCGTTTCTTCGAGATTGCGGGGCTTGCCGGCGTGCGGGTCGAGGATGGCGCCGTATTCGACGACACGCACCGGCTGATCCTCGAACTCGTCCATGACGGCAAGGTGGACGGCTTGCGCGTCGACCACGTCGACGGCCTCGCCGACCCGAAGGGTTATCTTGAACGACTGCGGCAGGAGGCCGGGCCGGATTGTTACATCACCGTCGAAAAGATCCTCGGAGAAGGCGAACAGATCCCGGCAGACTGGCCTATCTCCGGCACGACCGGCTACGAGTTCATCGCAGCCCTCAGCGACGCCCTGGTCGACGGTCGCAAACTGGACGAACTGCGCAGCGCCTATGAAAGGATGACCGGCCAACCGATCGACATGGAAGCAGAACTGCGCGCCGCAAAGCTCCTGATGGCCGACAACAATTTCGCCGGCGAGGTCTCGACGCTGCTGAATATCGCCATGCAGATCCGGCCCACCGGCGACCGCAGGTCCGCGCTATCCGAGGCTGCGGTAAAATCGGCGCTGCGGGAACTGCTGGTCGCCTTCCCGGTCTACCGCACCTATGGCACGCAGGAGGGCATGCCGCCAAAAGGTCGGGAGATGCTGGCAAAAGTTCTGGGCAAGGTGCGCAACGGCCCTAACCCGCCGGACGATGCGGCGCTCGCCTTCCTCGAACGCATCCTGATCGGCGATGTCGAGCATGCCGCAGCCAGCAGCGCGTCGATCTTCCGCACCCGCGTCCAGCAGCTCACCGGCCCGCTGATGGCGAAATCCGTGGAAGATACGCTGTTCTTCCGGCAGCATATGGCGCTGGCGCTCAACGAGGTCGGTGCCGAGCCCCTGCCCCGAGCCTTCTCGCTCGACCGCTTTCACGCGGAAATGCAGACGCGGCTGGAAAGGCAGCCCGACGCGCTGTCGGGTACCTCGACCCACGATACCAAGCGCGGCGAGGATGCACGCGCCCGGCTTTATACAATCACCGAGGCCCCGGACCTCTGGGCCGATGCCGTGGATCGCTGGCGCAGGATCAACAGCCAAGCCGTCCGCGCGCTGGACGACGGACCCGCTCCGGAACCTGCGGTCGAATGGATGCTCTACCAGGTGCTCGCCGGCGCCTGGCCAAACGATCTCCACACCGAAGAAGCAGCAGGCCTCAAGGCGCTGGAGACACGTTTCCTCGGTTATGTCGAAAAGGCACTGCGCGAGGCGAAGCTGCGCACCAATTGGGGCGATCCAAATGAGACCTACGAGAAGGCGGTCCTGGAGTACGCCCGCACGCTTCTGTCACCCAGCAACCAGGCCTTCCTGACCGACTTCACCGATACCTTGCGCCCCTTCATCCGAGCAGGCTTGGTGAACGGCATCACCCAGACGATCATCAAGCTGACGGCGCCGGGCGTACCCGACATCTATCAGGGCAGCGAGGGCCTCGACCTCAGCCTCGTCGATCCGGACAACCGCCGCGAGCCGGATTTCGGCGGGCTCCAGCAGCGACTTACGGAGAGGGAAAAGCTTGCCTCCACCGAGGAGGGAGAATGGCAGAGCGGCCGGCTGAAACAGCATGTCATCGCCACCCTGCTGCGCGTTCGCCAGGAGGCACCGACCTTGTTTCGGCGGGGAGAATATCTGCCGCTCGGAGCGTCGGGCAAGCGCGCTGACAACGTCATAGCCTTCGCCCGCGCCGACATGGACGACGCCTTCATCGTCATCGCCCCGCGGCTGGTGTTCAGCGCGCTGCATGCGGGCCTTGCCCCGTCTCGGTCCGAACGCTGGGCGGAAACGGAGATAATTCTGCCCGAAAGGCTGGGGCACCGCCGCTATCGCGATGTCTGCACCGGCAAGGTCGTCGATCCCAAGGATCGCATCGCGGTCAACTGGGCGTTCGGCGACCACCCCTTCGCGCTTCTGCTGGTGGAATAGCGCCGCTACGTCAAAAGAGCCTCACAAGGAAAAGGCGCCGATCCCGAAACGGATGGCGCCTTATCGATATCCTTCAGCTTTGCTTCCCACCGATCAGCCTATGCCGATGAAGGACAGGACGGCGAGAACGATAACGACGGCTCCAACGAGCCATACGATGCTGTTCATGACTGTCTCCTTTTCAGTTCGCGACAGGTGGAAGCAAGGCTTCCGGCTTGATTACATTCAATAAATCAAGCAAACCCAACGAGGTTCAGAACGGCGATGACAATGACCACCGCGCCGACCAACCAAACGATGCTGTTCATGACTTTCTCCTTTTGATGTCGTGAAATTGAACGGCGACAGGCTTAAAAGGTTCCGGTAAAACATGCCCGGAACAAACGGGCCTGACGTGGGTTGAACGAACGTCTAGCGGGGTCCTGCCCCGCCAAAAGGGTGGGGCAATATGGCCGATGAAACTTTGCACAACGACATGACGGGCGGAGAAACAAAACCACCACGCGTCGTCATCGTCGGCGCCGGTTTCGGCGGGCTGGCGACTGCCGGGGCGCTCGGCAACAGCCCCATCGACGTGACCGTCATCGACCGGCGCAACCACAATCTTTTCCAGCCGCTCCTTTATCAGGTCGCGACCGCCGCACTGTCTCCCGCCGACATATCGGAACCGATCCGCCGCACGCTCGGGCGCTTCAAGAACATCAACGTCATGCTGGCGGAAGTCACCGGCGTGGATGCGGCGGCGAAGACCGTGATGCTCGACAACGGGACGTCGGTCCCTTACGACCGCCTCGTCATCGCCACCGGCTCGGACTACAATTACTTCGGCCATGACGACTGGCGAGCCTGGGCGCCGGGCCTGAAGACCATCCACGAAGCAAGGTTGATCCGCCAACGCCTGCTGCTCGCCTTCGAGAAGGCCGAGCTTTCCCATGATCCAGAAGAAAAGAAGGCGCTGCTCACCAGCGTTATCATCGGCGGCGGTCCGACGGGCGTCGAAATGGCCGGCGCGATCGCCGAGCTCGGCCACTTCATGATCACCCGCGATTTCCGCAAGCTCGAGCCGGATCACATGCGGGTCATCCTCATCGAAGCCGGCCCGAAGATCCTCGCCACCTTTCCCGACAACCTCACCCAATACGCCCTGAAGGCCCTGGAGAAGGCCGGCGTCGAGGTGATGACCAATCTGGCCGTCGAATCCGTCACCAAGGACGAGGTCATCGCCGGCTCGCAGCGTTTCCGCACCAGCTGCGTCATCTGGGGCGCGGGTGTCAAAGCCTCGCCCGCAGCCAGATGGCTCGGCATCGAAGGCAAGGCGGGAGGGCGCATTCCGGTCGAACCGGACCTCTCCATCACCGGCTTTCCGGATATCTTTGCGATCGGCGACACGGCGCTGGGGCTTGCGGAAGATGGCAAGCCGCTGCCGGCGCTCGCCCAGGTCGCCAAGCAGCAGGGGCAATATCTCGGCAAGGCGCTGCGGGCGAGACTGCTGGACGGCAAGGCGCCCCAGCCTTTCCGGTTCCGCAATCGCGGCAATACCGCCGTCATCGGCCGCGATGCCGCGATCTTCGATTTCGGCAAATGGACGCTCAAAGGTCGGGTCGCCTGGTTCCTCTGGGCGCTCGTCCATGTCTACCTGCTCGTCAATTTTGAAAAACGCCTGCTGGTTAGCGTACAATGGATTTGGCGTTACCTGACCCAGCAGCGCGGAGCGCGGCTGATCGATGAAAATGCCGCGACCTCGGTTCCGTCTTCCACGCAAAGGACAGAGACATGAACACCGCCAATCCGCAGCTCGAAGGCCTCTATCTCGCCGTTGCCGCGATCAATCGGCTTCTGGTCGAAAAGGGTGTCGTCTCCCATGCCGACATTCAGAGCGCCCTGCAGGCGGCCGAACGCACCGTGCTTGCCGACGACAAGCCGCTCGCAGTCTCGACGTCCCATCAGAAGGCGATCGCATTTCCGATCCGGCTGCTGCTTCTGGCAAACGAAGCGAACGAGCAAGGCACCAAGTTCTGTTTTGAGGATCTGGCACGGGAAGTCGGCCGCCGCACCTGAGAAAATGTACCCGCCAAACATGAACGGCGGCGTGGGCCCACGCCGCCGCTGTTGTCGTGGGAGGAGAGCTTAACTACAGGATGGGCTTGCCGCCGGTGACGGCGATGGTCGTACCGGAAACGTAGCTGGAGAGCGGATCGGCAAGCATGACATAGGCCGTCGCCAGCTCGGCCGGCTGGCCGGGACGTTTCATCGGCACCTGCTTGCCGAATTCCTTCACCCGGTCTTCCGTCATGGTGGAGGGGATGAGCGGCGTCCAGATCGGCCCGGGTGCGACCGCGTTGGCGCGTATGCCCTTTTCGGCCAGCAGCTGTGCGAGGCCGGCCGTGAAATTCTGGATCGCGCCCTTGGTGGTCGCATAGGCGAGCAGCGTCGGGCTCGGACTGTCGGAATTGATCGATGCCGTGTTGATGATGGCGCTACCCGGCTTCATGTGGGGTACCGCTGCCTTGGTGAGATAGAACATCGCATGGATGTTGACCTGGAAGGTCAGTTCCCATTCCTGGTCGCTGATGTCGCCGATGTCGGAAAACGTGGCCTGATGAGCGGCGTTGTTGACGAGGATATCGATCCCGCCGAACTCCTGGACCGCCTTGTCGATGATCGCCCGGCAGTGCGCCGCGGTCTTGATATCGCCCGGGACCAGGACTGCATTGCGGCCGGCCTTTTCGACCAGGCGCTTGGTATCCTCGGCATCCTCGTCTTCGTCCAGATAGGAAATCAAGAGATCGGCGCCCTCGCGCGCATAGGCGATCGCCACGGCCCGGCCGATGCCGCTGTCGCCGCCTGTGATCACCGCCTTCTTGCCGGCCAGCCGACCGGAACCGCGGTAGGAGAATTCACCGTGATCCGGAACCGGATCCATGCGCCCGGTAAAGCCCGGCATCGGCTGCTGCTGTTCGGGAAACGGCGGAGTGGGATACTGGGCCATCAAAATCTTCCTTGTTGTCGAGATCGCGAACTGATCGCCCCAACTGGCCTCGTCTGGAGTTGTTCCCAATCAAAATGCACAATCAAAAAAGAGAAAATGCGACGCGACCCCACCTTTCGGCTCACGCCCCAGGGGTGATTGCTCCGTCGCCCCGCCGCAGGCGTTTCAGCTGATTGACGATCCGCAGCGAGCTTGCAGCCCGCGCCGCCGAAAAATCCGAGCTCTTCGACAGGATTTGCAACATGTCCTCCGCCTCGTCTGCCGAGATGGTGCCCCGGGCGGCGAGGCCGTCGATCAGCATGAGCATCGCTCCCTCGACCGCGAGCGACCTTCGGCGCGTTTCCATTTCGATTTCATCGGCATCGGACATTGCAGGCTCCTTGAACTGTCACCTGCCGAATGGTTTGCAGAGAAGATTGTTCCTCATCTTCCGGCTCGGTTTTAACGCGAGCCCCGAAGTCCTTCCGTCGGTCAGCCGCCGTTCTCGCCGTCAACGGGCGATGATGGCTCCCGGTCGACCTTGCCGGGGCCTGCCTTGTAAAAATACTGGCTCGCGACCAGCCAACCCTTCAGCGGCCGCATCGGCGCAAGGCAGGTGATGAGCAGGAAAGGAAGCGAGATCAGCAGATGCACCCAGAATGGCGGCTGGAAACTGGTCTCGATCCAGACAGCAAGCGCAATGCTCGGAATGCAGCCGAAGCACATCACGAAAAAGGCGGGACCGTCTCCGGGATCAGCGAAAGAATAATCGAGGCCGCAGACCTCGCAGGCCGGCCGCATCGACAGGAACCCGTTGAACAGATGCCCCTGGCCGCAACGCGGGCAACGGCCGCGCGGGCCGGTGCTATAGGGAGGAAGAGGCGCCCAGTTCGCGTCATGGGACATGGAAATCTGCCTTTCGTGACAGGAGACAAAATATGTTTTCCGGATAGTTATCCGGCAGACCTTTATAACAAGTCGTTCCCTGCCGGGCACAATCTCGGCTTTTGAGGCTCGGCACGAAACTTCTGTCATCGATCTATGGCAGGCAGCTCCAAAACAATAGTCTGGCGTCGATCGAATCGCTGCCCTTCACCTTAGACGGAATTTCATGGCTTCAGAATTTTCAGGCCTCGGCATCGCCCATCAGGGTCATTTCACCCGGCTGAAGTGGCATCGCCTGCGCCGCAGCTTCAAGGACCCGCTGTTTTCCGCGCGCGTCATGGTGGAAGGCTTTCGCCTTGGAGCATCGACCGAACTCGACCTGCGCGTCCGCGCCGATGGCGGCTTTGTCGTGCTGCACGACGAGGAGCTCGAAGGTGAAACCACCGGCCACGGCCTCATCCGTGATACTTTGCCCGAAACCATCCAGGGCCTAACGCTTCTGCAGGGCGGCCATCCGCCGATCCTCAGCGAGGATCTCGCGACGATGCTTCAAACAGCGCATCCGGACGCCCTGCTGCAGTTCGACATGAAGGACGGGATGGAGGCGATCGGCGCACGCGGCATGGATCATCTCGCCGATCATTTCGGCAATGCCGGCTCCTCGATCATCGTCAGCGGCGCCGATCTCGATCTTGTCGTCGCCATCAAGCAGAGACTGCCGGGCCTCAAGCGCGGCATCGACCCGACCGGCAAGCTCATGGAGATCTATCACCACCAGGGCCTCAAGGCCGTCGAAACGGATCTGCGCGCCGATATCGCCGGCCCGACCGAGCCTGACACCATCTATCTGCACTGGCCGCTGGTGCTGCAGGCGGCCAAAGATGGGCTCGACCTGATCGGCCTCTGCCACGATGCCGGCAGGCTGGTGGATGCCTGGACCTTCAATCTAAAGAACCCGGACGCCGGGTTCGACGAGGCCGAAGCCCGCAGCTTCTCCGCCCTGATGGCGCTGAAGCCGGATCAGATCACCACCGACGAACCGGTCGCCACGGAACGTGCCTGGGCGACGATTTCCGGTTGAAGTTCATCAATCGTCCAACCCGAACGGATCGCGAAACACCCGCCGGTTGACCAGCTTCAGGCTGCGGTCCGGCTGGATGATGTAATTTTCCTCGACCCGCTGGCCGAGTTCGTTGCGGAACTCGTGCGGCACGACGCTGCCGATCGGCGCCTTGGTGAGCTTTGTGCGCGGCTGGCCACGATAGGTGATGCTGCCGGGGATCGGCCGGATGCCCGGACCGATGTCGATTGCTCCGGTGGTTCCGCCGCCGTCCGTGCTGCAGCCGGCAAGCGCGATCACGAGACCGGTTATGGCGATGATGTTTCTCATGGGCTGATCCTTCCCGATGTCCCGCCGATGCGGTGGACTCACTGAACTTCGCGGATATGCGGGAGGTTCCATACCACCTGGCGAGCCGATAAATCCTCTACCCATCGCCAAAATATCCGATACATCTGTGGGCCGCCAGTAACGCAATGGGGAGAATGACAGCCGTGACGAAAACCTTTGGAGCGATGTCGATCGCCGAGCTTTCCGCGCTCATCCAGATGGGCAAGGTCGATCCGATCGAGGTCACGGAAGCGGTCCTCTCAGGTATCAAGGCCTACCCCGACAAGGCCGTGTTCATCTCGCTTCTCGAGGATCGCGCTATGGCGGAAGCGCAAGGCTCCTCGAAGCGCATCAAGGAAGGCCGTTCGCTCGGCCTGCTCGATGGCATCCCGATCGCCTGGAAAGACCTCTTCGACATCGAGGGACTGGCGACCACCGCCGGCTCGAAAGTCCTGAAGAAGGCAAACCCCGCAGCGAAGGACGCAGCGATCGTCGACCTGCTGAAACAGGCTGGCATGGTCGCGGTCGGCCGCACCAACATGAGCGAATTCGCCTTTTCCGGCATCGGCATCAATCCGCATTACGGTACGCCGCACAATCCGCATGGCAAGGATGCGCCGCGCATTCCCGGCGGCTCCTCCTCCGGTTCCGGCGTCGCGGTCGCAGCTGGCCTCGTGCCCGTCGCGATGGGCACCGATACCGGCGGCTCGATCCGCATCCCGGCGGGTTTCAACGGCATCGTCGGCTACAAGGCGACCCGCGGCCGTTATGCGATGAACGGCGTCTATCCGCTGGCGACCAGTCTCGATTCGCTCGGCCCGCTTTGCCGGACGGTGCAGGATGCGGTCTGGGTGGATGCGGCTATGCGCGGGCTCGCAGCACCGCAGACGGCCCGCCAACCTGCCCGCACCTTCGATATCGTCATCCCCACCAATATCGTCTTTGACGGCGCCGAGCCGGGCGTGGTGGCCGCCTTCGAAGCGGCGATCGAGCGGCTGGCAAAGGCCGGAGCCAGGATCACCCGCCTCGCCTTCCCGACCTTCGACGAACTCCCGAAGCTGATGGTGAAATACGGTCCGATGGTGACCGCCGAAGCCTTCGCCCTGCATCGCGAGAAGCTGTCGGGACCGGATGCGGAGGAGATGGACCACCGTGTCGTCGCCCGCACCCGCCTCGGCGAAAAGACCAGCCTGTCCGACTATATCGCCATCGTCGAGAACCGCGCCCGGATGATCGCCGAAACCGAGGCACTGATCGGCGACCGCTTCGTCGCCATGCCCTCGGTCGCCCATGTGGCCCCGCCGATCGCACCGCTTGAAAAGGATGACGAACTGTTCTTTGCGACCAACGGCAGGACGCTGCGCAATACCGGCTTCGGCAATTTCCTCGACTGGTGCGGCGTCTCCATCCCCTGCGGCACCGGCGATGCCGGCATGCCGGTTGGCTTCCTCCTGTCGGCCAATGCCAATTGCGATGAAACACTGCTGCAGGCCGCGATGGCCCATGAGGAAATCATCCGAGGGTAGGAATGCTGGAGCCGGATCGGCTCCAGCAGACATCGCCGTCTCGGCAAAGCCGGCAAAACGTGCCAGGCGCGCCGCATGGAAGAGTTGCCTCCCTGCGCAGCTAACTAAGGAACCGTTTCCCCGTAACCGCGATCGCGGCAGTTGCCTTTTGCTTGTTCCAATATCCTCGAGAGCCTAGCCTCTCCCCTGGATTTTGAGGAAAGCAGCGCACCATGCAACTCGATTTGAACGGCAAGACGGCATTGATCACGGGCGGCTCCAAAGGCATCGGCCTTGCCTGCGCCCAATCTCTCCTGTCCGAAGGCGCGCGCGTCGTCATCTGCTCGCGTTCCCAAGAAAATATCGATGCGGCTCTGGCAAAACTGCCCGGCGCGATCGGCTTTGCGGCCGATCTGATATCGGAAAACGAGGCGCTGTCGCTCGTCGACAAGATCGAAGCCGACGTGGGAGCGCTGGATATTCTCGTCAACTGCGCCGGCGCCGCGCACCGCACGCCGCCCCAGGACCTCAGCCCGGCCCACTGGCGTGCCGCGATGGACGCCAAATATTTCTCCTACATCAACGTCATCGATCCGGTGGTCAAACGGATGGCGGCCCGGCAGACGGGCGTGATCGTCAATGTCATCGGCGGCGGCGGCAAGGTCGCATCGCCGATCCACCTTCCGGGCGGGGCCGCCAATGCGGCGCTGATGCTGGCGACCGTCGGCCTTGCGAACGCCTATGCCGCCAGCGGATTGCGGATCATCGGCATCAATCCCGGCAATACCGAAACGGAACGAGTAACCGAGGGCCTTCGGGCAGAGGCGGCACTCCACGGCATCAGCGAACAGGCGGCGCTCGAAAAGATGGTCCAGCGCATCCCTCTCGGCCGCATGGCGACGCCTGACGAGATCGCCAACGTCGTCACCTTCCTGAGTTCGTCGAAGGCAAGCTACGTCACCGGCGTCGTGATCGGCATGGACGGCGCCCTCAACCCGATCGTCGTCTGACGGAACCTCTCGGACCCCGGCCGGCGTGCGCCACGCTGCCTTCCACTCATTTCCCTATTTCAGTCATTAGAGATGCAGGTCGATAACATGAGCAGCAATTCCGAGTTCCTTTGGTATATCCCGAACGATGTCAAAGCCGGCCATCGCGGCGATTCCTCCGCCGAGAACCACAACAGCCTGGAGACGCTGACCAACCACGCCAAGGCGCTGGAGGAGCATGGCTGGAAAGGCGCGCTCGTCGGCACCGGCTGGGGCCGGCCGGATACGTTCACCATCGCAACCGCTCTTGCCGCCCGTACCACCACCTTCGAGCCGCTGATCGCCATCCGTCCGGGTTATTGGCGGCCGGCAAACTTCGCCTCGGCGGCGGCCACGCTCGACCACCTGAGCGGCGGCCGGGTGCGGGTCAACATCGTCTCGGGCCAGGATAACCTCGCCGCCTATGGCGACAGCGAGGGCGATCAGGCGCATCGTTATGCCCGTACCAAGGAATTCATGCGGCTGGTCCGCCGGCTGTGGACCGAAGAAAACGTTACGTTCAGGGGCGAGCATTTCCAGGTCACCGGTTCCACGATCGAGCCTCGCCTTCAGCCCCGCGGCGACCGCAAGCACCCGAAACTCTATTTCGGCGGCGCTTCCGACGCCGCCGAACGGGTGGCCGCAACCGAAGCCGATATCCAGCTTTTCTGGGGTGAACCGCTCGACGGCGTGCGGGAGAGGATCGAACGGCTGAAGGCACTGAGCAGGCAACTCGACCGCGACCTTCCTCCGCTTCAATTCGGATTGCGGATCACCACCCTCGTCCGCGACACGACCGAACAGGCCTGGGCCGATGCCGAGGCGAAGGTCGCCGAGATGGCCAAGGGCAAGGCCGGCAACTGGAACGACCACGGAAAGCCGGTCGCCGTCGGCCAGCGCCGGCTGCTCGAACTGCACGAGCGCGGCGATGTCCTCGACGACAACCTTTACACCGCACCCGGGAAATTCGGCGGCGGTGGCGCCGGCACCACCTGGCTCGTTGGTTCAGCGCAAGACGTCGCCCGTTCGCTGCGCAGATACGAGGATCTCGGCATCACCCATTTCGTGCTCTCCGACACGCCTTATCTCCAGGAGATCAAGCGGCAGGGCGACCAGTTGCTCCCGCTTTTGCGCCGCTGACGCGAAACGCCGGTTATTGCGGAACCAGTCGGTCTCTCCTCCGCCGTCAGGCCTCCAGACCAGCGTTATCTCATCGAAGACGACGGGCATTCTTCGACTGAAGCGGCGCCGCCGGCACTTCACCGACTGACAAAGAAAGCAACAGCTCCGGAACCATCGACCCGGAGCTTTTTTGATGTGGTGCGGGGCAGACACGCAGGCTTCCGAAGGTGGCAAGACAATTTCCGTGCGTCCCGGTCATACCTTTGGATAGGGGGAACAGTCCCCTTGTTCAATAGTCTCACCGCCTGCCTCGGCGTTAAAATTCCGATCATCGATACGAGCCGAGGGGCATCCCCCCATTTGCCTCCCTTCGACGTCGCGCCGACCCGAGATCAAGCACACTGAGAGTGAAGGAGACTTAAGGATGCACTCCCCACAGCCCGCGAAGGCCCAGTCCGCCACCCCCTCGACAAGGCGCGACGACGTTTCAAGGTTTTGGGCGTCCGAGATCGACCTTGAAGGACTTGTCACCAGGCCGCCCATGGGCGATCCGGATCACTCCGGATCCGATCCGGCGCTCCGCCAGATCGCCGCCGGCGGCCTCACTCCCTGGCAGATGCGCAACGTGCAGACCTATGTCGACATGTATCTCCGCTCGACAATCCGCATCGAGGCCCTGGCAACTCTCTGCAACCTCAGCAGCGGCCACTTCCAGCGCGCCTTCAAGGCAAGCCTTGGCGAGACACCGCACAAATACGTCACCCGCATGCGCATGGAAACGGCCTGCCGGATGATGACCGACACCAACGAGCCGCTCTGCCAGATCGCCCTGGAATGCGGCATGACCGACCAGGCGCACCTCACCCACAGTTTCCGCCGCCTGTACGGAATTGCTCCTAATGCATGGCGAAAACAGATGCTGCGCGAAAGGTCTGGACAGAGCGGCCATGAGCCGGTCACTGTCGCGCTGAACTGACCAAATCGTCCGAATTTGCGGCGGCGCGGCTGCCAAGCCGATCAAAGGTGCCCCTGGCTGACGGCATTCCATCACAGGAGAATATCATGGCCCAGGAGCACCTGGATGCGGTAGAAGCGGCAATCGAAAACCTCGTGAAGCGCAGGCGCGAGCTCGTCGCAGCCCTTGTATCGAGCATCACGCAGACCCATACTGACGAGCTTCTGAGGGCGCAAAGCGCCTTGGAAGCGCTCTATCACGCAAAGGCTGACGAACATCAGCGGATGCCATCCATCTAGGAAACTGGCGGCATCAAGGAAATTTGAACCAATGCCGGCTCTGCGCCAACGGCATCGGCGATAGGCCTCCCAGGCCAGCGATCCGGTTGATCGTGGCGATCAAATTCTTCGTACCCTGTTAAAATACCATAGGATTTATTCACCCGGTATTTCACGGAATATCTCAAAGATAGAGACCACCACAAAAGCTCCGCCAACCGATGACCCTGTATTCCCGTTTTCGCCAAGCTTTAATCATACCGCATATCAAGACGGCAATGCTCCGCACCCTCGCGGCTGCGATTGGAGCGATCGCGATTGTTTGGGTATTGAGCCTGCTTGTTCCCCAACGTCCGTTCTGGGTGGAACTGACAGCCGTGGCGTTGATATCGGCCGCTGTTACATTTCCGCTTCAATTGGCGCTTTATCGGCGTAACGAAGCGCTTCGTGATACCCAAGAAGAGCTTCGGCAGGCGCTCGGTCGTGCCCCCGTCACAGGCACGATGCGCGCCGGCGAATTTGCGAATTCGGTCGAGCATGCGATAGAACGCAGACGCATAAGCAGCACGGAAAGCTCCGATGGTGTCTTGCTCGTTCTCAGGATTGATGATTTCGATGCGATCGATCGCCGTTACGGTCCACAATGGGCTGATACACTGCTTCAATCGATGGTCCGGATCGTATATTCCTCCGTGCGTTTTGGTGATCTCGTCGCCCGCCTTGCCTCGGACGAACTCGGCATCTATCTGCCCGGCACGTCAACGGAAAATGCCGGCAAGATCTGCGAGCGTATCCGCATGCAGATAAGGGAAACCACGTTCACAGCCGGACAGGAGCGGCAGATATCGGTGACGGTGCGGCTTGGCGGCACCAGGGTCGAGCACCAAACCGACTTTCAGGCGCTGCGCGAGGCTGCCAACCGAGCCGCCATCGCGGAGGAGGAAGCCGGCTCGCCCCTGTTCCGGGAGCGGTTTTCTTGAGCGGGAAACCCTAGCGTCTGCCCCTCATATTCGGCCTTAGATCTCGAGGTCGTGGATTTTCCTACCTCGCGTCGCCGTTACCCGTTTTCGTGGCCGCGACGCCGGCCGGGCTTAAGGCGCCGCAGCGCCAGACGCTATAGACCGGTTGGGTGTCCCAGTCATAATAGAAGGCCGCTCTCAGCCTTCCTTCGTCCATCAGCTCTTCAAAGCTGCGGCGCACCGCACGAACCGCCACTTCCCGTTGGCGATCGTCGACCGGGCAGGAAAGTGCGGTGTTGGCAATGCCCCATTCGGTTACCCAGCACGGCTTGCCTTGACCTTCAGGCCGGCAGAAGTTGAGAAGCTTTCTGACATAGCGTGTCAGCGCCGCATCGTCCTTGCGCCCCGGATAGAGATGAATTCCATAGCCATCGACCAGCGCATCGATCCCTCGGGCCTGCAGGAGTGAAATGAATTCGCCGGGGTCGAGCCGTTCCATGCCACGGCGGTCGGCCTCGCTTGTGCCGACATCGGAAAGCCCAGCCGAAATCAAAAACGCCTCGCGGCTATGGACCGTCGCCCGCAATTCTTCCCGCGTGATACGAACGGCCCCGACATAAGCGTCGAGCCCGCGCCCGAACGCCGTGCGGTCTGCGACTTCCGAAACGTTGCGCGGCGTCCGTCGCCCGGGCTTCTCGTAGACGACGAGGTCGCCGTTGTAGGCGCTGTAGTTTATCTCGTTTCCGGGTTCAACGGCGTCGATGCGGATGCCCATGCCGTCGATGCGGCGAAGGGCCGAGCGCAATTGCGACCGGTAAAGATCAAGGTCGAGATCCGAAAGCCGCTGAACATCCCAGATACGGCCGAAACCGGTGCGGGGACGCACCCCCGGGGGATAGTAATCCTTGTTGCCGAACTGGATCTCGAGAAGGATTTTCAGCCCGAGCCGGTCCGCGATTTCGAGCGCATCGATGCTCTTGTCCACCGGCATCGACAGCGAAAGCCGGACATGGGTGATGCCGCTCGCCGCGATTTCCTTCAGGATGCGCTCCTGATCGGCACCAGAAAGCCAGGCGAGGTTGACCCGGTTGACGCCGATTCGATCGGCAAGCACATCGCGCGCGCCCGCCGGCGGCACCGGGGCAAACGCCCAGAGCACCGCCAGCGCAAAGGCAAGGATCGCGCGCATCTGCACCGCCGCCTTCATCCGCTCAAAGTCCGATCTGCCCCAGAGCGCTGCGGAAATTCGCCTCGCACGCGGAATAACGGTCGATCACGGCCTGCGTGTCGATCTTGCCGAGGAAGTTGGCGAGATAGGCGCGCTTGTCCGTCTCCCTGTTCCAGGTGGAGGCCTCGATATAAGGGAAGCCGATGAATTCCAGCATCTCCCGCATCCGGTCGTCGACGGCGATCATCAGGGCGGGCGTGCCGGCCTGCATGCCGATGATGCAGCCATGGAAGCGGCGGCCGAAGCAGAGATCTCGCTCCGACATCGCCCCGCGCCACTGGGTCGTATCGAAATAGACCAGCAACTCGTATTTCCGCTGCCATTTCTCCGAATGCTTGTATTCCGTGCCCCCGGTGATGCGCGCACTCGACCGGTCATAGGCGATGTCGGTGTCGCTGCCGGTCAGCGAAAGGTTGTAGGCAACAAGTTCGTCCTGCACGACATAGCTTGCGACACTGTCGGGCTTGAGCAGTGCGTGGGCGTCAACGATGGTGTCGGCGACGCTGCCGAGATAGCCGCCGAAGGCGATCTTCTGGGCTTCCGCCAGCGCCGGGTTGGCGAGCGCGGTCAGCGAACGTTTCATATCGTTCGGCGAGAAATAGAGTGACGGGCACCCCGTCGGCTTGACGAACTTCATCCCCTGCTCCCGCAGGAATTCGGCGGTGAAGTAACCGCGTGTGAGGAAGAAACTCTCCTTGTTCCGCAACACGTCCAGGAACTTGAGCGTACCGGCCGGCAATTGATCCTTGAGGCCCTCCTTGCGCTGGATGCCGATGCCCATCACGACGATCGGCATCGTCAGCTTCGCAAAGATTTCCGCCTCGAGATCGGCGGAATAGCCGGGGCGCAGCAGATTGGCGGAGGCGAAGACGCAGAGATCAAACTCGCGGTTCACCTGCTCGAAAATCTCGTTCGACTCCCGATTGTTGGCCAGATGCCAGAACGGCAGATAGGTGACGTTATGGCCGCGCAGGCTCTCGGCCGCTCCCTCGCCGATCAGGTAGTTGCCGGTATTGGCGATCTTCCTGACCTGCGCGATCAGATCCTTTTTTGTCCTCGTCTCGTCGAAATAGGGCCGATGGATAACGGTCGTGCCGGAGACGTCCGCAATCGTCCGCTGCAGATAGGATGGAATGCCCGTAAGCAAGATACGCATGACTGTCCTCTGAACCGAAGGGTGATGGCCCGCGGGCCCCGGGATAGGGCCTCGCTAAAGACCGATGCCGATTTCGCGAAGGGTGGTGCGGAAGGCGCTCTCGCGGTCGGAATACCGGTCGACGAGTTCGCTGGTGTTGAGCTGCGTCAGATGGTCGGCCACGAACTCGGCGCGATTCTCCGCCTTGTCGACCTCCGTGATATCGACAGCCGGCAGGCCGGTGAAGCCCAGCATCTCGCGCATGCGGTCATCCACCGCCACCATCAGACTGGGCACGGCCGCCTGCATGGCGATGATCGAACCGTGAAAACGCCGGCCGAAATTGAAATCCATCGAGGAGGCCCAGCCGCGCCACTGGTTGTTGTCGAAGAAGGTGCGAACCTCGAACCGCTGCTTCTCCCGTTCCGTGCCGGGATAAGTCAGATCGCCGATCATCCGGCCCGACGCGGAATCATAGACACGTCCCTCGTCATTGGGCTCCACCTTCATATCGAAGTGAAGGAACTCGTCCTGCACGACGTATGGCGGTACAGTATCCTCAGGAGCGAGCGCGTTCGCATCCAGGATCGCATCCTGATTGCCGCCGAGATAGCCCGAAAAAATGGTCTTCGCCTTGCCGATCTTGACGCTCGGCAGCTTCTTCATCGACCGGCGCATGTTGTCCGGCATGAAATAGACGGAAGGGCAGCCGGTCGGGCGCACGAAGGAGAAGCCCTGGTCCTTCAGGAAGCCGGCGGACTCGTAGCCGCGTGTCAGGAAATAGTGCTCTCGTTCCTTCAGGACGGCCAGAAGCCGCTTCGTTCCTTCTGGAAGATTGTTTTCCAGGTCCTTGCGGTTCTGCAACCCGATGCCCAGCATGACGATCGGCATGTTGAGCCGGCTCAGCACATCCGCCTCGGCATCCGCGGAAAGCCCCTTGCGCAACAGGTTGGCGCAGGTGAAGACGCAGATATCGAAATTGGCGTTGAACTCATCGAATCCGCTGCCGCTCTTGCTCAGATTGTAGAGATGCCAGAAGGGAACCTGTTTCGCATGCGGCGCGAGCGCCCGCAGGGCGCCTTCGCCGATCAGGTAGTTCCCGGTATTGCTGATGTTGCGCAGCTCCTGCAGGAACTCCTCTTTCGTTTCCGGCTGCTTCTGCCGCTCCGAATAGGAGACGGACGAACCATGGGCGCCATTGGCAAGGCGCGTGTAGTGACCGGGAATACCCGTCACGAGAATTCGCGGGCGCATTCGACAAGACCTTTCTGTTTCAAAGGAGCGGCCCGGCAATCAGCCAGCTGCCGCGACCACGGGATTTGCCGCCGCCTGCTCGCGAAAGACCGCGGCGCGGGACAGTGACGAATTTTTCACGGACCGATCGCTCCACGCGATGAACTCCGAGAAGGAGGAAGTCCATGACCGGTGTGCGGCGGTTCTGATGCAGCCCTCCATGAGCGGCGCAAGTTTTCCGCGATTGCGCGCAACCTCTTCAATGATGCGTGCCATCTCCCTCACCATCTGAGGATCGGAAGCCGCGTTGATGAGTATGCCGTCCTCGCCGTCGCAAATGAGCTCGTCCACCGCGCCGACCGCGGTCGCGATGGGCACGCAGCCGAGTTGCTGTGCCTCGGCGATCATCAACGGCGCGCCCTCCCACCGTGACGGCATGAGGAGAACATCGGCCCAGCCGAGCGCCTTGATGAGATCCTTGCTCGCAAAGACCGGCGGGCGCACGTCCACGCCGAGGTCCTTCAGCCGTTCACTCCAGGAGACCCTGGAATCGGCAAGAATTTCTCCCCCGATAGCCCGGGCGTCGAAGGCGACGTTGGAGGCCCGCAATTCCGCAAGCACCGCCGCCAGCCTGTCGATGCCCTTCTGCTGGTCAAACCGGCCCATGTAGAGAATCCGCAAGCGGTCGTCCTTGCGCTCGATCCGCCTGACGGCCAGAACCTCCGCCAAGGCTTTGGGCGGCACCGAAAAGCTCGCGCCGTTCGCAACGGCGAAGACCTTCTCGTGCGGGACACCGTAGCTGTGCAGATAGATCTTGAGCTGTTCGGAGCAGGTCAGGAAGGCATCATAGCAATGCTCGTGGGCAATCGCTGCGAAGGGCTGACCGGCGGGCCTCTTGAAACCCGTGTTGTCCACGACGTGCAGATAGCAGGCGGTGCGCGTGCCTTCGGAGCGCAGTCGCGCGATGAGGGGATGGACGGCCATCACGTGGTTGTTGATCACCAGGTCGAAACCGGAAAGCTGCCCTTTGAGCGCCTGCCAGTCGACAGAATGCTCCTCGGCGATGAAATCCTGTCCGAGGAAAGAACCCGAACCTCCCCAGGCCGGAATTCCTGCCTCCCAGAAATGGATGTAGTCGAAGCTGGCATCGAATTCGTCGATCACGTCCATCCGGGACGTGCCGAGCACGAAGAGGTGGGTCTCGTAACCGGCCGCCTTCAACTCCCGGGCCGCGGCATAGACGACCTTTTCAGCCCCGCCGAACGAGGCGTTCGGCACGAGCAGCGCCACGGTGCGTTTGCCCTCGTTGTGTCCGAGCGGCAGGATCGGCGATCCTCCGATCTCCTTGCGCAACGCTTTGTGGAGATCGGTATAGGGCACGAGCCGCGCCGGACGCCAGGTCCACCGCCTGCCCGCCGTCTCGCGGAGGGGGCTCGAGGCGATTGCATTGAGGCAATTGATCATCACCTGCTGAGGCGTGATGAGAGAGCGGCGCGGGAGGCTTCTTGGAAAAGGGAAGCGCACTTTCAGAACGGCCGATGTCGGCCATACCTGCTGGCTTGCGATCGAGGCGAACCAGTCGACGGCGTTGTTCTGGACCACGTCCTGGACGATCCGGGTCGACAGGAAAACGAGATCGGCGGGGCCGATTTTTTGCGCGCCCGGCCCATGAATGACCGGCTCGATCTTGCGCTGGGAGGCATCGTTGGCGAGCTGGACGAAGACGACGTTGCTCACCTCGCTCAGGCGCTCGAGATGAGCAAGCACGTTCGGCAGCATGCGCGATCGCCGTAGCAGGTCGAGCGCCGCGCCGCTTCCGGCGACCAGGAATGGCGGAAAATGTTCATTGTCCGGTTCGCCGATATTGCCCCAGAAGGCCGGAATGATGTCGTCGAGGCGAAGCATGGTCGGTGGCTTGGTGGGATCGGTGAAGAAGGAGATCGCTGTATCTTCCGTCCGCGCAAACAGGTAACGCGGGCAATCGTCGTGCTCGAAATCCACCAGCATCGGACGCTGGAACAACGGCATGTGGCGCTTGCGCAGGAAACTGACCGACGTGGCGCGGTCGCGGTTCGCCTCCTTGAAGCGGCTTTCCGCCCTCAGCCTGTATTCGAAGACGGTGTCGTGGCAGGGGATGCCGACGAAACCGTGCTCGATGCACGACAGCCAGAATTCCCAATCCTCGAAACCGTTCTGCCGGTCGTCATTGAAGCGGACGCCGTCCTTAAAAACCTCGATCGAGATCATCGATCCCGTATCGCAGATATTGTCGGTGATGCAGTGCACCAGCCGCGAATAGCGATTGCCGTAATGGGCGCGCCAGCTGACCGAAAATGTGTCGATATTCGTGTAAACCCACCCGCAGCCGCTGGAGACGAGCTGCCGGTAAAGCGTCTCGATCGTGCCTGGGAGGATGCGGTTGTCGGCATCGAGGAAATAGACGGCCTTCGCCTCGGGAAAGTGCTCGATGACAAAATCGATGGCGCGATTGCGTGCGCCGCCCGGGCCGGCGTTACGGCCGAATATGACATGGATGCAAGGATGGGCCGCTGCGTAGAGCAGCAGCTGATCGAACGTCTCATGCCGCGGATCGCCGTCGACGGAGACGACGATGACGATCCGGCAGTTGCCGGGTTTCGAGGCAAGCACCGACTCGATCGCCTCAAGAGCAAGTGCCGCGTGACCGTAGAGAGGCATGGCCACGGCGATCAGGTCCGCTGGCTCCCTGTTACCGGACATCGGTGGCCTCCGTAAATTGCTTGACCATCCTGAAGCCGGACACTTTAAGCCAGGAGAAGTCGACGGAATCCGTCACTGCGCGGCTGAGGATCATCAGATCCATCGGGCCGCGTACCGGCTCGTCTAGCTGAATGTTGATGTTGACGACCTCGCTGGAAGTGACTTCGCGCCATCCGCTGAAGAATGCCGATGGTCTGGCCGTGCCCTTTCGCGCGATCTCGGCCACTTCGGAACGCGCATTCGAATTTGCCGGCGCAAGCAGGAAGCTGACCGCCGCGGGCTTGCCTTCCGGATGATCGATAAAGGCCGTCACCGAAAAGGATATCGTTCCGGGCTCGACGGCGCGGCTGACCGCGCCGGCCGATATGCCGCTCGGCAATGGATGACAGACGATGGCATGCTCATGCTCGAGGAAGCGCACCGTCTGGAATTCCGGGACGATGGGCGTGACCGAAACGTCGGCGATCTGACTCAACGTAGCGACAGCCAAGCGATAGTCGACAGTGTACTGGCCTTCAAGCAGGTTGCTCGGCGCGATCATGTTGGGGGTTCTGGTGGGCTTGACCCCGGGCAACCCCGTGAACACCTTGAACGCCAGCGGGCGCAGGTCGAGATCCGGATGCGGAAGTTCCGAGCGCGCCGAATAACGCTCGCCGGCGATCGGATAGCCGAGCGAAAGGCCGATAGTCTCCGGCCCGGTCGCAGAAATCCGCAGCCGCAACGTGCGCGCAGCTCCCCCACAGGCGCGGGGCAGCGAGAAGAAATTCCAGTTCGACACGAGCTGCGCATAGGGGACAGTCCACTCGGCAACCCCTTCGCCACTCTCGAGATAGCTCAACGCGACGACAAGCTCTCCGCTGACCCTGGGCACCGAGTGAAGGTGAAGGGCAAACCCCGCCACGCCAAGGCTGGATACCGGCAGAAGTTGCTCGATAAAGGCTGCGGCAAGCAGCGGCCCGATGCCCTCGTCCTTCGGATCAGCATACGGATCGTGGGAGAAAATCTCCGAAACCGGCTCCCAGTTTCGCGCCTGGAACGCATCTTCGAGCGCCCGGTAGTTTTCCAGCAGTGTTTCTCGTTCCCTTCGCAGGATCGCAAGCTCCGAAGTGATCGAGGCGCTGTACCGCGCAAGCCGGCCGACGCTGCCTTCGGTCAGAGCCTGCAGAAGCGGGAGGCTTTCCGGCCTGTTTGCGGGATCAAGCCGGCGGATGGGAACGGCGGGGACCGTCCCCAACGGTCCAAGCAGCGCCAGACCCGCCTGCAGATCCGCCTCTCCCTCGTCCGAATAGGCGACGGCGACCAATGGAAAAGCATTCTGCAATGTCACCGGAGGAAGGCCATCGGCATCGAGGAAAACGACCTGATGCTCGATATCGCTTCCTTCGAAGCAGGACCGATCCCGGGCAGATGCCGCGATCAGCTTTCTCGTCACCAGTTGTTTCCCAATGCCGGAAGACGTCAAATTTAGCACGCACCGCCCCTGAAGAATTACCCTGCAACAAAGAACAAATATCCCGGATAACCAAACTTTATCAAAGTCATCCGGCGCCTTTGATGAGAAGCCTAACAACTAACATTGCAGCGCACAATAACAAAATTCAACCGATATAAAGAAATGAATTCAAAATATACTTTAAAAATTGAAGTAATAATCATGCAGCCGCTCCTTGAATGCCTCGAAACGGTTTTCCGGTCAGCTTTTCAATAATATTCTGTTGACGATTAAGGCATTCCGCCAGCCGGAAACGCCTCTCGACTGTCCGGCGCGCTGCAACGCGCATCGCGAAATGACGTTCCGGATTCGCCAGGGCGCCGAGAATGGCCTCGGCGAGTGCATCCGTATCGAAGAACGGCACCAGAAGGCCATTTTTGCCGGACCGTATGACCTCCTGAACGGGCGCGGTATCCGATCCGATGACCAACGCGCCACACGCCATAGCCTCCAGCACCGACCAGGACAGAACGAAGGGATAGGTCAGGTACAGATGCGCGGACGAGATCTGGTAGATCTGCCGTAAGACCGAATGCGGCACCGGGCCGGGAAAGACGATATTCTCCTGCGGTATGTCCAGCGATTTGAGGAGGTGATCCTTCCACGCCCCGCCACCCGGCGGCGGCACGCCATAGCTGACACCGTCTCCTCCGACGAACACGAACAGAGCATCGGCCCGTTGGCGCACGACCTTGGCGGCCGCCTCGAGAGCCTGCGGGAATCCGCGATACGGTTCGAGATCGCGCGCGACAAAAGTGACGATTGGACGACCATCGGCACCCAGCACGCGTCCATCCGGAAGCGTGGCCGAAGCTGTCGGGTCGGGTCGAAACCGCGCCGTATCGATCCCCTCGTGACACACTGAAATGCGCCCCCGGGCGTCGGCGGGATAGAGACTTCTCTGCCAATGGGTGGGGCTGATGCCGGCCTCGATGGCCTCGAGGGACAGGAGTTGCGCGACATTGCGCAGCCGCAGTCTCTTGCGCGTCTCCAGATCGGGCCGATCGTCGGGGGAGAACCCGATATCTGCCCCTTCCGACCGGTAGAAGAACTCGCAATACCCCAATGCGGGCACCTGCGGGAGCACATCCTTCAGGAACATCATGCTTCCCCAGCCGATATGGCCAACGACGACATCGGGAACCATCCCCTGCCGCACCATGGCATCGAGCGTCTCGGCGACGCGATGACCGATTCGCGCATGGTGATCGGGAGTCCCCATATGTCGGGCCATATGGGGATCTGCACGCGGCCCCGCTTCCGCTCGATGTCGAACGACTCGAACGGAAGGGATCTTCTGATCTATGGTCTCGGTGATGAGGCTGACCTCGTTGCCCGCCTGTGCGAGTTGAGCGGCCAGGGCAGCGAACTGACCGAAACCCCGTCGATGAACAAACGCCACGTGCATCGCGTCTATTCCCCCACGGCCAGGGGCACGCCCTCACCCACCATTCAAACGCCGTACCGTGGGGTGCTGCCCCAAGCCAGCTCGAGCTGATGCAAAGTCTGGAATGCCGTTTCAAGCATCCGTTGCTCCTGGTCGCCACGATTCACCGCGCGCTCATAAGCCATCGCCGCGTCACGGAGATTTGCCCTGAGCTGCCGCCCCTTCTCAGTCAGCTTGATGCGTGCGGACCGCTTGTCGCGCTGGGAGGCAACCCGATCGATGTAGTCACCATCGCCAAGCTGTTTCAGATAATAGGAAACGTTGGAGCCGACATAATGCCCCCGATCCAGGAGCTCGGCGACCGAGAGTTCCGAATCGCCGATTGCCAGCAGAATCATCGCCTGTGCCGGTCCGATATCGTCGACCCGAAGCTTGGTCAGCTCCGCACGGATCAGGCCCGAGAACCGCCGGCTTGCCCGCTCCATGAGGCGAGCGAGCTCGAAATATGTAACCTGTTGGAGGTCCCCCAACTCTGCATCCTGAGGATGCTTGGGGTCTGTCTGTGCCGTCTGGCCCATTTGAACTGTCAGTTCGCCGTTCAGATCAACAGGCAAATTAAGCACAACTTCTTCTTTCATCCCACTCTCCATTTCAGGAAAATACTTCAAAAATTGAAGTAATATTCAACTACGCCCATTCCCCCCAATTGCCATGAGCTTGCATAAGCCCTCCGTTATGTGCCAGATTGGAGGAAGCAATACTATCCTTCGGTTTAGCTATAACGAAATACGTCCTCCGACTGATTGATCTAACGTTAACTTGAGGCAAATTGCCATGCGCGATACTGTTCAAAATGGGACAACAATCAAGGGGCAAATCCGGGGAGGTCGAAAACAAAGCAGCCCAGGGTTGCTGGTATCGCAAGCAAAACGTGTATTTCTGTCAGGATTGTTTTATGCCGCGGCACTCAGTGTGTGCCTGAATTTATTACAACTGACGATGCCTCTGTTCATGCTGCAGGTCCATGACCGGGTGCTCAACAGCCAGAGCATGGACACGCTTGGAATGCTCATCATTCTGGCCGTCGGCGCCCTTGTCGTGCTCGGTGTTCTGGAATTCATCCGCGCCCTCTCGTTCCAGGCCATGGGAGGTGCGCTTGTGCGCCGGCTGAACATGCCCGTCCTGGCCGCCGCCGTTCAGGCCTCGGTCGACCAGGGCCTGTCGCGCGCCACCCAGTCGCTTCGGGACATCTCGGAATTGCGAAGTTTCCTGACCTCGTCAGCAGTCACTGCGCCCCTCGATGCGGCGTGGTCGCCGATTTTCCTTGGCGCCCTTTTCCTTTTGCATCCGCTTTTTGGTCTTATCGGAGCCGTTTCCGCCGCTCTGCTCCTCTGCGGCGGGCTGATTACGGACATTTTGACCCGCCAACTCACCAAGGAGGCGAATCAAACGAATATCGAGGCGGTGTCCAAGATCGGTGCTTCGCTGCGACATGCCGAGGCAATCGAGGCAATGGGCATGCTGCCGGCCCTGGCGGCCCGTTGGCGCGCCCTGCAACTGGAGGCCCTCAACGCCTTTGAAACGAGCGGGCGCTGGAGCAAGGCGATGTCGTCCATTACCCGCAGCCTGCGCTATTCCATCCAGATCATTACCCTATCGGCCGGTGCATTTCTGGTGCTGCAGCAGGAAATCACGCCCGGCGCGATGATGGCATCGAGCATCCTGGTTGGGCGCCTCCTGATTCCCTTCGATTCGCTCATCGACAATTGGCGGCAGTGGGTGCTGGCGGCCGGGGCCTGGCATCGTCTGGAGGCCATCCTCACGGCGGACGTTGCGATCCGCCAGACGATGCCGACGCCGCATTCGTCGGGCGACATCGTGGCCGACAAGCTCATTTACGCAGCCCCCGGCCTGGATGTGCCGATCATCAAGGGCATTTCTTTCTCCCTCTCTCCGGGCGAGGTTCTGGGCGTGATTGGCCCTTCCGCCGCGGGCAAATCGACACTTGCGCGCCTGCTGGTCGGCGTTCTGCGCCCCACATCCGGCGGCGTCTTCCTCGACGGCAACAATACCTATCTCTGGGAGCGCAGCTCGTTCGGCCAGATAGTCGGATACCTGCCGCAATCCGTCTCGCTTCTGGAAGGCACTATTCGGGAAAACATCGGGCGAATGGCGGACAGCGATCCATACAAGGTATTGGAGGCGGCGCGGCTGGCCGACATTCACGAAATGGTCGGGCGCCTGCCGCTCGGCTACGACACGCCTGTCGGCGACGGACATCTGACCCTTTCCGGAGGGCAGCGGCAGCGTATCGCGTTGGCGCGCTGCCTCTACAACCAACCTCGCCTCATCGTGCTCGACGAACCGAACGCAAATCTGGATGCGATCGGCGAACGGGCCCTTATCCGGGCGATCCAGCGCGCCCGCGAAAGTGGCGCCATCGTCATCATTATTGCTCACCGGCCGGCCATCATGCAGGTCGCCGACAAGCTGCTCGTGCTTGAAAACGGCCGCATCACCCAGTTCGGACCGCGTACATCCGTGGTTCCGGCCACGATGCCGGGCGAAACAGCCCGGGAGGCAGCCGCAATATGACCGGGCACAAACCCCTCATGATTGAGAAAAAGCCGCTCGCGATCCGCGCCGATCTCTCCGAGCGCCAAATCCAGCGATATCAACCGGCCTTGCCGGATGCCGGCCCATCGAACCTGGAGTTCGACCAGTTTGACAGCCGTTCACCGCTGCGCGGTCTCGTCATTGCGGGGCTCGCCACGATCCTCGTGTCCTTCGGCGGATTTTTTGCCTGGGGGTTTTCGGTCGAGCTCAGCAGCGCGACGGTCGCCAACGGCACGGTCATCGTCGATTCGAAACGAAAAACCATCAGCCATTTCGAAGGCGGCGTGATGAACCGCCTGCTGGTCCAGGAGGGCGACAAGGTTACCGCCGGTCAGCCCCTGATCGAACTGGAGGATACGCGCGCCCGTTCCAGCCTCCGGTCGCTTCAGGCCCGGCGCATTGGCCTGATCGCCAAACTGGCTCGACTGAAAGCTGAACAGAATGACGCGCCGCAAATCAGTTTTCCAAGCGATTTCGGCGACCCCTGGGGTGTTACGATCGACGACTCCGTCAGGGCGGAGACGATATTTTTTGAAAAGCGGCGCGAGACCAAGCTCGGACGCGTCGAGGTCCAGAGAAAGACGATCGAGGAACACCTCGAACTGGCAGCGTCATACGACATCCAGATCGAGGCGACCGACCGGCAAATCGGCTTCATCAAGGAGCACCGCGCGGCGATGGACTCATTGGTGAAGATAGGCGCCGCACCGCGTACCCAGATTATCGAGATCGACTCCCGGCTCAGTGAGCTTGCGAGGCAACGGGGCGAACTCGTCGGCAACAAGGCCCAGTCCGAAAAGGCCGCAGCCGGCGCGCAGCTTGCGCTGACTGGGATCGAAAGCGACTTTCAGTCGACGATTGCCGGCGAAATCGCCACCGCACGGGTCGATCTCGCCGACGTCGAACAACAGATCACCGCTTCGAAGGACGTGCTGCGGCGCCTCGAGATCCGCTCTCCGCAGGATGGCATCATCAGCAACATCTTGGTGCGCACCCCCGGCAGCGCGGTCACGCCCGGCCAACCGTTGCTTGAGATCGTTCCGGAGAATGAGCCGCTGCTGGTCGAGATGCGCGTCAATCCTCGCGACATCGACAGCATCGCCGTCGGCTCGCATACCCAGGTCCGGCTGACGGCCTATAATCAACGGTCCCGCCTGCCGATGGAAGGTACGGTCATTTATGTCGCCGCGGACCAGTCGGTCGACGAGAAATCAAACAGTGCGTTTTTCGTCGCGCGCGCCAAACTCGACCCGGCATCGCTCAAGGCAAACCCTGATGTGCGCCTCTATCCCGGCATGCCGGCAGAAGTGCTGATCATCCACCAGCCACGCCGCGCGATCGACTACATCACCTCCCCCGTCCTCGAAAGTTTCAATCGCGCTTTCAGGGAAGATTAGTATCTGAATGGAAAGAAATGCTGCAAAGCAGAAATTGTTTCAAATATTGAATTTGTTTCAAAGTAAAATACGGAAATTTTAATTTATATAACTGGAGATTATCGGGGTAATGTGCCAGTAATATTCAATTCAGGAAATATATTTCCCAACATATGGCATTTTTGTCTCAAGACATGCTTGCGCTCCGGTTTTTTGCAGTGCACATTTCAAGCGCGAAATCGTCGCACCCGCGCCGACAACGCACTCGTACAAACCTGAAGAGGAGAGGCAGATGGCCACATTGGAAGGCGGAGCATACGACGATGCCCTGTTCGGTTCCCGCTTCAACGACTTCATCCGCGCCCATGGGGGCGATGATTTCGTAAACGGCGGTAACGGGCACGACATCGTGTTCGGCGGTGAAGGTGACGACATCCTGTTCGGCGGAAAGGGACATGACACCCTGTTCGGCGACGAGGGCGACGACTTGCTGAACGGTGGAGATGGCAACGACAATCTTGTCGGCGGCTGGGGTGATGATCTTCTTTACGGCGACAAGGGCAATGACACCCTGCTCGGCGGACATGGCAATGATCTTCTGTCCGGCGGCAAGGGTGCTGACATCCTCTACGGCGGCGACGGCAACGACATCATCGATGGCGGCGCTGGCAACGATATCCTGGTCGGCGGTGCTGGCCATGACGTCTTCGTCTTCGGCGGCGGCGGCGGCAATGACGTCATTCTCGACTTCACCGCTGGCGAGGATATCCTGCAGATCTCGAAGGGCATCAATGGCCTCGACGTGACCTCGCCGGACGATCTGGCCTCGCGCGTCACCCAGGTCGGCGGCAATGTCGTCGTCGATCTCGGCCATGGCGATACGCTGACATTGGTCAATGTCGACGCTGACGACATTCATGCCAATCCCGAGAACTACTTCACCGTTCACTGAGCATGATTTCTGCGCGCCCTGCCTCCTCCCGCGGGGCGCGCAACTCCGATTCAGAGGGGCCGCGTGTGACGTTCGACGAAGCGATAGACGACGCCACGGGCGTTTTTAGAAACGCAAAAATCTTTCGGCTCGGCGCGGATCTGGCAATCCTTGTCTGGGATCTCCCCTCGCCCCTTCCCGCAACCACCAAGTGCTTGTTGTCGATGGATCGGTCACCGGTACCGCTGGTCAGCATGATGCTTCCACTCGGCCACGGAAGACAACGTATGTTCTGGGCGATGCGACCGGAACAACAGCCGGTAAACGCGGACATCTGCACGGAACACGGCGGCATCGTCGAAACCGTCATGATGCAGCCGGCACACATGCTCACGCCCCTCGACGTGGAAGCGCTGTTTGCGGATCTTGCGCCGGGTTCCCGCATCAAGTTCGTCAACAACCTGCTGACCGTCTGGCGAAGCGCCTTCCGCATCGCCGGCGACCATCTTTTCCATATGATCGTCGAAGACGCCCTTCATGCGCTCGTGCCCGAACCGCAGACCGCCAGCATCGTCTGCCAGGTTGCTCAGGGACGCCATCTGATCGAGACGGCGATCAATCCGGACCTCGGCGACATTATAGCGATCTATGCGATCGGCGCGACTTCGATCGCACGCATGGCCGCAAGGCTTGTCCTCGGACGCAAAATGAAAAGCGGTCTTCAACCGTGCCATTTCATCGCGGAGGCGCCTTTTCCCTCTCCTCCGTTTCTTATCGTCCTCCTGAGCAAGAATGGTGCCGCAATCCGCCAGCTTGCTGACGACAAGCCTCGCCATCCCAGCCTTCAGAGCTGGTGGAGCAAAAACCGTGAGGCGGTGGAGCTGCGCGAAATGATCGTCCGTTGCCTCGCCGCCTTGCCGGAAGGCAGCGCCGCGACGGCGATCGACCTTCAGGTCAACGCCCCGCTGCCTGCAACCCGGGTTGCCAAGTCGTCGATGCACCCGTCCGGGGAGGTCGATCTCGCCCTGGCGCTCGACGACGGCCTTCTGGCAGGCGGCTGGTTCCATGCGCCGTCATCCGCCTTCGCCGGCATCGACTACGTGAGGGAGGACGGCACGGCCGTACCGCTTGACGCAAACAGCTACAAATTCCCGGCATGGGCGGAAGGCAAGGACGAGAAGAGCAAGACCGATGTGACCGGCTTCGTTGCCTGGATCCCGCTGCCGGAATCCACCGGCCCGCTCCTGCAGCCGCGATTTCAGTTGCGCCTTGCTTCGGGAGCGGTCAGGCCGCTGATACCGAAGCCGCAGCCTTTCGAGCCCGCAACACAACGAAACCACGTCCTGCGTGCCGTGCCGCCGCAGCATGCGGTCGACAGTGCCTTCCGCACGATCCTCGCGCCCGCCCTGCAGGACATAGAACGGCGATTGGGCAAGACCATAGAGGTCGACACCACCAAGGACTACAGCCTGTCCGAAACCACACCCCTCGTTTCGATTGTCATACCCCTCTACAAGGTCCTCGATTTCCTGCGCTTCCAACTGTCGGGAATGGCCACCGATCCGTGGCTCGTCGCCAATGCCGAGATCATCTTCGTCCTCGATTCACCGGAAATCCAGGATGAGACGGAGCACATGCTGGGCGGCCTGCACCTCCTGCACGGACTGCCGATGAAGCTGGTCGTCATGAACCGCAACAGCGGCTACGCACGGGCCTGCAATGCCGGCGCACGTTTTGCCCGCGGCGCCATTCTGGTCATGCTCAATTCGGATGTCGTGCCAAAGGGACCTGGTTGGCTTCAGGTGCTGTCGCGGCCGCTGCTGGAAAACAGCAGGCTGGGCGCCATCGGCCCCAAACTGCTCTTCGAAGACGGATCGCTGCAGCATGCCGGCCTGTATTTTGGCCGCGACCAGCGCGGGATCTGGTTGAACCACCATTTCAACAAGGGCATGCCCGGCGACTATGCTCCCGCCCAACAAGCCCGCGAGGTTCCCGGCGTCACCGGCGCCTGCCTCGTGACCCGCAGGGCCACCTACGAGCGTGTCGGCGGCTTCACCGAGGACTACGTGATCGGCGACTACGAGGACAGTGACCTCTGCCTCAAGATCCGCCGTCTCGGGCTCCAGATCGCCTATGAGCCAGCCGCCTGCCTGTATCATTTCGAGCGCCGATCGATCCGCCGCAGCGAGGACTATATGCGCGGCGTTGCTAGCCAATACAATTCGTGGCTGCACACGCAACGCTGGGAAGACGACATCACCGACCTGATGGCCAACCCATTCGGCAGAGATCAAGATCACCCCGCCGCCACGAATGGGAGAGACCGGGAAAGGAACGCAGCGTGACACAGATAGCACTCGTGCGCCCTCCCAAGCCGGCTCGGCTGGTCGACGAGGACCGTGTTCGCTGGCTGCTTGAAGCCGTTCGGGGCAACCGTTTTCTGCCGCAGCCGGAACCCACCAACGTCTTCGTGGGCGACGGTGATTTTCGTGCGATAGGCGCGGAATTTCTCGGGCACTTCATCCGTATCGGCGGCCTGCGCGAAGAGGCCCGCGTGCTCGACATCGGCTGCGGTATCGGCCGGATGGCTGTGCCGCTTACCCAGTATCTCGATCCGCAGACAAGCCGCTACGACGGCATCGATCCGGTCGAGGGCGGCATCGACTGGTGCCAGCGGACGATCACGCCCGCCTACTCCAATTTCGCCTTCCAGCGACTGGATATCGCGCACGAACTCTACAATCCGAACGGCAAGGTCAGCGGCAGGGCCCTGAGACTACCCTTTCCGGATCAACATTTCGACTTCGTCATCATGACGTCGGTGGTCACTCACCTGCCCCCTGCGGAAGTCCTCGTTTACCTCGCTGAGGTTCGCAGGGTCCTGTCAGTCGGCGGCCGATTGTTCATGACAGCCTTCGTGGTCGACCGGATCGCGGCGGCAAACGAGCACGGGCGGCGCGATCCGCGCCTTGCGTTCCGCCGCTATGGCGAAAGCCCGTGCTGGTTCGTACCCAACCAGGCGCCGCTTGCGGCGGTCGGCTTCGAAGACGGCTTTCTGGACAAGGCGCTCGAACGGGCCGGCCTCTCCGTCGCCTTGAAATCGCTTGGCCATTGGCGCGGCACCAAAGCGGCTCACCATCAGGATTTCATTGTGGCGAAGCGCCGGGGAAATGGCCGATGAGCAAGCGCATTCTGGTCGCTGCCCACAACCATCCGTCCCTCCACCCGGGCGGAACCGAGATATTCGCTCACGACCTGTTTCGCGCCTATCAGCGCGAGGGTCACGAAGCTCTGTTTCTCGGTGCCACGAACCACATTCATCGCGAAGCAAGACCTGGCACGAGCTTCCAGAGCATCGGCTCAGCAGGAGACGAAATCCTGTTGTGGTCCGGACATTTCGACCGCTTCTTCATGAGCCAGATCGACCTCTACGGTGTCGTGCCTGACATAGCGGATCTGCTGCGCGATTTCCGGCCGGATGTGGTCCATCTCCACCACATGCTGCTGCTTGGCGCCGAGTTCCCCCACATCGTCCGCCGCACCCTGCCCGACTGCCAGATCGTCATGACACTCCATGACTACTACCCCATCTGCCACCATGACGGCCTGATGGTGCGCACTGGCAGCAAGGAGCTTTGTCATCAGTCCAGCCCGGACCGCTGCCATGCCTGCTTCAAGGATATTCCGCTCGATCGCTTTGCCTTGCGCGAACGCCACCTGAAGGCCCTGTTGAGCACGGTCGACCACTTCGTCTCGCCAAGCGCCTTTTTGCGGGATCGCTTCGTGCAGTGGGGACTCGACGAAGATAAGATCAGCGTCATTCCCAATGGCATCCCCGCCCGCAAAGCCGGCGCACGGAGAGATCTGCTCCAGGGCGGGAAGCCGGTCTTCGGATATTTCGGCAATCTCAACCCCTGGAAAGGGGTGACCGTATTGCTCGAGGCGGCGCGTCAGCTTCTGGCCGACGGCATGGATTTCGAACTTCGCGTCCATGGCGGCGCGCCTTTCCAGAGCGAGACGTTCGTCGAGGAAATCAATCGGCGCTTTGCCGAAACATCAGGATCCGTGCAGGCCCGAGGGCCCTATCGACGCGAAGATATCGGCGATCTGGTGGCTGCGGTCGATTGCACCATCGTTCCGTCCGTCTGGTGGGAGAACGCACCGTTGGTCATTCAGGAAGCCCAGGCGCAAGGCCGTCCGGTCATCGCCAGCAATATCGGCGGAATGGCTGAAATGGTCGAGCATGGCGTCAACGGCCTGACCGTCCCACCCAATGATGCCCGTGCGCTCGCCGCGGCGATGCGTGACATCCTGGAAGACCCGAAACTGCTGCACCTGTTTGCGCAAAACGCCCGCAAGCCCGACGACATCGACACGACTGCCCGCCGCTATCTCAAGTGGATGGAGACGGCACAGGTTCAGGCATTGGAGAGCGCATGACCAGTCCCGCCGAACGACCGGATGCCGCATCCGAACAGGACAACGTCAAGCCGATGAACGGCCGCGTGGACGCCGTCGACATGGGTACGATCTTCGGCTGGGCATTCGACCCGATGGCGCCGGACCAGCGTCTGACCATCCGTGTCTTACTCGATGGCAAGGTGATCGCAGAGACTGTTGCCGATCGCAACCGTCCAGACCTGCGACGCAACGGGATCGGCGACGGCAAGCACGCATTCGAAATCGCGCTGCCCGATCCCCTCCATTCGCGGGCCAGCGATATCGTCGTCATGGCGCGCAATGGAAGCGGTTCCGAACAGGCGCTTCGCGTTCCGCAGCCGAACGAACAGGCAGCCGAAGCCCTGATCGCCGCGCCGCTGGCAAAAGTGCTCGACAAGCTTGATGTGCTGATGGCGTCGCAGCGGCAGTTGCAGGTCTCGCAGCGCTCCCTGCAGCGCGCACCGGAAATCGATGCGGACAAGACCGAAACCACCGACCTGACCGAAATCGGCAACGCCGTCGAAAACCTCAAGGTGGAGGTCAGCCAACGGCTGAATGACCTCGATGTCCACCTGATGCGGCTGGACGGGGTCGTGGCTGGGATGGAGAAGAACCTGAATGCATTGAAGAAACGGGCGAACGCCGAATTCAAACCCATGCTGTTGCTGCTGTTCGTTCTCGTCGGATTTGCCGCGGGCGCCGGCCTTGCGCTGATTTTCAGGATCTGACCGAGGGAGCGCAAGGCATGCTGGTTACGGAACAATCCCCCACGGTTACCAACCCTCCGGTCACCGGCCCCCTGGTCACCAAACCAACGCCCGCCAAGCAGGGGGCGAGCAGGGCGATGCGCTCCGGAAGGGTTATCGGCTGCCACGTCGACGAGGCAACCCTGCTCATTATAGGCCTCGGCCAAGTCCCGGCCGGCGACGTGACGGTTGGCGTCGGCGAAAATCAGGCCGATACGCGAAATGCATTTGTCTCGGAATGGCGACTGACCGCATCCTCACCGCGGGCCAAGCACGGCTTTGCGGCGCTCCTTCCGGCAGGGGACACGGACCTTGCCATGACCACGATACGCTTCGGAGAGACGGAGAAGGAGACGGGCACGCCCTACATCTTTGCGCCCCGTCTTGCCTCAACGGAGGAAGCGGCCGCGCTCATGCTCGAGTCCGCCGGATCTCAGTCGGCCGCCGTCATAAACCGGCTCGTAGACGCTCTGATGACCGGCAATCTCAGCCGCCGCAGGCTTCTCACCATAACCACGCTTTTACAGGCGACCCACGCCACTGATGGCTTCGTCGAAGTGATCGGCGAGAGCCATGATGGCGTGACATTCCTGCAGGGCTGGAGCCGCGGCATGGCACCGGGGCCTTGCCGGATGTCCCTGATCGGAAGGGCAACGCCGGTGGTCGCGGAATGCGGTATTGCCACGTTTACACGTCCCGACGCTCCCGATGGCGCCGCTGGTTTTGTCGGCCTTCTCGAGACGGACGAGGCTGCCCGCGCTACCGACATTGAAGGTCTGATCTTTCGAGGGCGCGCCGGTTGGAGGCATGTTGCGGTCCACCCTCGAAAGCGCATCGCCGATCCGCAGGAAACCCCCGAACATATCCGGTCGGTCCTGATGCGCACCCACGGCACGCCCGACGTGCTCCTGTCCCTGCGGGCCGCCGCCAACAGTTTCGAGGGCAAGGAAACCGTCTCCGGCCTGCCCTATCCCGTCCGGATGGGGATAGACAGCATATTCGAGGCCGATGCGGGAAATCTCCTCATCTCCGGCTGGCTGTATGACCCCGATGGCCACGTCGCGACAGTTAAGCTGCGCCGACGCAATGCGGCAATCCGCCTCGACGAACACTGGACGCGCTTCGATCGCCCCGATGTCACGGACAGTTTCAACGACCAGACGCACCTTGTGCCGGGTCTGCGGGGAGATCAGCGCGCCCACGGCTTCGTTGCCCACGCCCAGTTATCGGGCGAAGATCCAGGCGCGTCCCTTTATTTTGAACTGACGCTGCAGGATTCGCGCCGCGCGTTTCTGCCGGTCAAACCGACGCGCCTTTCGGCACGTTCGGCGGCATTGCGCCAGATCGGCTCGATCGATCCCGTCAACAGCGCGCTGCCGGCGATCGTCGATACACACGTTGTTCCGTTCCTGACACGATCATCAGGAAGATCAGCGCCGGCCATCGAAACGATCATCGACGCTGGATTCTTCGATGAGGAAAACGGTCTGCCGATCATCATCGGCGTAGGCGAGAGCGAGGAGGACATCTCCCCGCTGCTTGCCCTGCTCGCACTCGATCCGGAAACCCGGGGCGCGCCAATCGTGATTGCCATGCCTGCCGAGCGGTTTCGCAGGCAGGCCGCCCGCCTCAAGGAACTCGCGCGTTTCTATCGCCTTTCGGTCAGGTTGGTATCGACGAAGGGAACGGGCGACGTCTACGACATGCTGGAAGCGGGCACGCAGGCGCTTTCCTGTGAAACGGTCGTGTCGCTCTCCGCCTCACTGATCCCGCACGGGAGAGGCTGGTATGGCAAGCTCGTCGCTGCTGCTTCCACGATGAAAGGAAGCATCATCTCGCCCGTCCTGGCTTACGAAGACCATTCTGTTCGCTGGGCGGGAAGTTGGATCGACGACGGCAATGACGACCAGCCGGTCGTGGGCCGCTACGCCGGATATCCGCTCAAAGCGGTTACCGACATGAACGTGACCCACATCGCAGCGGCCTCGCTCGAATGCTGCATCATGCCCCGCGACGCTCTCTCGGGCGCGGGCAGCTTCTGCGGTGGCTATCTCGGTGCGCAGGAAAAGGGTGTGGATCTAGGCCTCCGCCTCAGCCGGTCCGGATTCGACTCCTATTTGCTGCCGTCCGTGCAGATGTGGGGCTGCGACGACGCCCGCGCCGGCGATAGTCCTGCGATGGCGGCCTTGGTGGAAGAGATTGACCGGAAGATCTTCAAGAGCCAATGGCTGCCTATCCTCACCGTTGAAAAGCACCTGGAAAAGAGGCCCGCATGAACGAGCAGCTTCGCGTCCTTGTCGTCTCGCATGCACATCCGTCGGTCTCGCTCGGCGGGGCGGAAATCGCGTCCCACAACCTGCATCTCGGCCTGAAAGCATTGCCGAACGTGGAATCGGTTTATCTCGCTCGGATCGGTCACCCGGTGCCGCGGCACGCCGCATCCGCGCTGATGAGCCTGCGCCTCGTCGAGGACGAATTGCTGTTCCACACGGACGATTACGACCACTTCTTCCTGTCGAACGGCGATACCCGGGCGATCAGCCAGGACCTTTTGCGTTTTGCGCGCGATCTGAGGCCCCATGTCATCCATTTCCATCATGTTCTCGGTATCGGCCTCGAAGCACTCTATGCTTTGCGAGAAGCGTTTCCGCACGCCGCCATCATCGTCACGTTCCATGAATATCTGTCGATCTGCCACAATCACGGGCAAATGGTGAAACGGCCTTCCGGCCAGCTCTGCGAAACCGCATCCCCCGTCGCCTGCCACGGCTGCTTTCCCGAGATCCCCGTCTCGCGTTTCCTGAAGCGCGAACTGTTCGCCCGCGGCATGCTCGACCTTGCCGACGCTTTCATCTCCCCCAGCCGGTTCCTGGCGGATCGCTACGCCGCATGGGGCATCGAAAGAGACAAGATCAGCGTGATCGAAAACGGCATCGCCATGGAAACAGCAGCGCCCGCGCGCGAGGTTCAAGGTCTCAAGCCGCGCCGCAATCGCTTTGCCTATTTCGGACAAATGACTCCATTCAAGGGCGCCGATATCCTGATCGACGCCGTCTCGCGTATCCCGAAGGAGATATGGGGCGAAGACTCCTGCCTGATGATCTTCGGCGGCAATCTTGAGCGACAGCCGGTCGAATTCCAGGAACGGATCAAGAAGCTCATCGCCGACGCCGGCAACCGCGTTCGCTTCTACGGCGC
This sequence comes from Neorhizobium sp. SHOUNA12A, assembly GCF_023006505.1. Taxonomy (GTDB): domain Bacteria; phylum Pseudomonadota; class Alphaproteobacteria; order Rhizobiales; family Rhizobiaceae; genus Neorhizobium. The sequence continues at coordinate 87,845 of NZ_JALBGV010000007.1, read as the reverse complement.
CTACCAGAACGCGGACGTGCCACGTCTCATGCGTTCCGTCGACTGGGTGGTTCTGCCGTCCGTCTGGTGGGAAAACTCGCCCGTTGTCATCCAGGAAGCTCTGCTCCACCGCAGGCCGATGATCTGCTCCGATATCGGCGGAATGGCCGAAAAGGTGCGTGACGGAAAGGATGGCCTGCACTTTCGCGCCGGCAGCAGCCAGGATCTCGCGGATCGCATCGTCGAGGTGCTGGGCGATGGCAAAATCTGGGAGCGGCTGCGCGTTTCCATGCGCCAACCCGCCGACCGCGCCGCCTGCGCGCGGGAACACGTCAAGCTCTATCGCACATTGCTGCGGCGGAAACTCGATGCCGCGATCGCCGAGAGCCCCAAGCTTCTGTCGCCCGCGCTTTAAGACGCTCGCCTCGATAAACGCCAAGAGGACCGTCCTTCTTCAGGAAGGTCGCCTTGTCGGGCGGGCCCGGCAACATTGGGATCACGAATGCAAGGCACCGGCCGCTCTGAGCCGGGCGATACGGCCGTCCAGTTCCTCCAGCCGACGGCCGAAGCCGAGATTGTCCGGCTGATACGCCATGGCGTCCGCAAGCATGGCCCGCGCCGTCACAAGCTCACCGTCGCGAATATGGCGATTGGCCCGGTGGTAGAGGAAGTTTGCCTGCTCGACAGGAGAGAAATTTGGGCCGAAGCGCGCGTGAAACCGGTCGGCCCAGGCCCGATGCCGAGCAATCGCCGTCATGGCGATCTGATAGGGCCGCATTGGCGCGGTCACGCGCGCTGCACGGGCGAGACCGCGCAGACCCGGCAGATCGTCTCCGCGGCAGGCCTCGATCACCGAGAGCGCGCGCGCCGTCCCGGTAAAGGCGCGAACGGTGCCATGGCCGGTCATATGGACCGGCACCAGTTGGGTCCTCTCCTGTAGCGCCGTGATCCGAACCGCGTGCTGGTGATCGACGGTGTGAAACGGATCGAAGAACAGATAGGCCCGGCCGGCCGCGTGATCAGGCGCGATCCCCATATTGGCGTGGAGATCGGGCGAGAAATGGCGCGTAAACCTACCGTCGAAAGGAACGGCTTTCGGATCGATCGAGACTTGCGGGCAAAAGGCGACAGCCACTGTGGCGTTGAAGCGCCTCCGATAGCGCAATGCCGCATAGCCGCCCTGCGAATGCCCGTAGAGGATTCGCTCCGATGTCGCATGAAGGATAGGCGCGGCCGCCTCGACGGCCTTGACGACGCTCGCCGCTGGAAACCAGTTCGGTCGCCTGCTGATGAAGCCGAGCGCCGAAATGCCGGCCTTCTCACACAATCGCTGCCCCCAGAAACGACTGCCGTTCGCCCTCATCTCCATTTCGTTAAATGTGACGAGAAGATATGGAGACGACCCGGAATGATGTATCACCTCCAAATTTTCATCTGAAAATATGATCATACGGCCACCATTAAGCGGTTTTGCAATAAAAGTAATTCAAGTTTTGAACTATAATTGCTCCATACGCAATCATGCGCAAAATGTTGTTTAACATCAATAACAGATTTACACGAATGACTGGAATATATATTCATTGATCTCCATATTTCTGGCTATAGGGTTTATCGGGGCTTGGAGAAACCAAATCACGCCCCAACGCTCGCACAAGATGTTCTCGCCTGCATTCGTTACCCTGGAGACAACGAGACCGGCTTCGTTGCAACGGCACAAAACGAAAAAGCCCTTTGGAGATGTCACGAATGATCCAGTGAACGCGGCTGGATGTGTCCATCACGTAGTTGAGATGACCTGGCGGTCTGAGTGCGAGGAAGACATGCAATTTGAACGAACGAAAATCCCCGACGTCGTGCTGGTGACGCCCCAAAAAAATGGGGACCATCGCGGATACTTTTCAGAGACTTTTCGGTCTGACGTCTTTGGTCAAAACATCGGTGCCTTCAATTTCGTCCAGGATAACCAGTCGCTTTCGGTAGAAGCTGGAACGGTGAGAGGACTGCACTTTCAGATTGAACCTCGCGCTCAAGGAAAGCTGGTCCGTTGCATCGCCGGATCCATCCTCGACATCGCAGTCGATATCCGGAAAGGCTCACCAACTTTTGGGCAATATGTCCAAGCGGAACTGACCGCCGAGAACGGTTGCCAGGTCTGGATTCCCGCCGGGTTTGCACATGGGTTCTGCACTCTCCAGCCCAACAGCATCATCTCCTACAAGGTAACGGACTACTACAGCCGCGACCATGACCGTGGAATATTGTGGAACGATCCCGAGCTCAACATCAGGTGGCCGGTGACAACCGAAGGCGCCGTGCTTTCGCAGAGAGATCGGATGCAACCGCGTCTCGCGGAGCTTGAGACGACGTCATTCACAATAGCTGATGGCAGCTAGGGGACATACAATGCGCGTCCTTGTTACCGGCGGAGCCGGGTTCATCGGATCGGCTGTCGTGCGTCATCTGGTTCTCGTCAGAAACTACGACGTCTTGACCGTCGACAAGCTGACTTATGCCGGCAACGTGGCGTCGCTCGCCACCGTCGAGAACAATCCGCGGCATCGTTTCCTTCAGGCAGACATTTGCAATCGAGCGGCGATGCAGGAGGCGTTCGACAGTTTCAAACCCGACCGAGTCATGCATCTGGCGGCAGAGAGCCATGTGGACCGCTCTATAACTGGCGCCCGCGACTTCGTCGAAACCAACGTCGTCGGCTCATTTACCTTGCTGGAGGCAGCCCGGCACTACTGGCAGGATCTCTTCGGCAAAGCGAAAACAGACTTTCGCTTTCTCCACGTCTCAACCGACGAGGTTTATGGCTCTCTCGGCGAAGACGGATTGTTCACCGAAGAAACCCCCTACGATCCCTCTTCTCCCTATTCAGCGTCCAAAGCAGCCTCTGATCACCTGGCCAAAGCGCGGGGCCGCACCTATGGCATGCCGGTTATTGTCTCCAACTGCTCGAACAATTACGGCCCTTATCACTTCCCTGAAAAACTGATCCCGCTGATTGTGCTGAATGCTCTAGAGAGCAAATCGCTGCCAGTTTACGGCAACGGCGCCAATATCCGCGACTGGCTATTTGTCGAGGACCACGCAAGGGCGCTGGACCTCATCGCCGAACGCGGCAGGATTGGCGAAACATACAATATCGGCGGCCGCAATGAGCGGAGCAACATAGAGGTGGTCAAGCGCATCTGCTCGATCATGGATATCCTCCGGCCGCAGAAAGCCCCACACGAGCGACTGATCACATATGTCAGGGACCGGCCCGGGCATGACGCACGTTACGCGATCGACGCCACGAAACTCGAGGCGGAATTGGGTTGGAAGGCAGAAGAAAACTTCGATACCGGGATCGAAAAGACGGTCAAGTGGTACCTGGAAAACGAATGGTGGTGGGCGCCGCTTCGTCAGGGATACGGCGGTGGCCGGCTCGGCCTCCTTAACGGATCCGGAGGCAAATGATGGCACGGAGGTATGTGGTCACCGGGCGTTTCGGGCAGGTCGCGCAGTCTCTGATCGAGCGAGCCGAGCGCCACGGCGAGATAGAGATTATTCCGCTCGCAAGACCCAATCTCGACCTTGCCGATATCGGAACGATCGAAAAAGCTCTTGTGGACGCGAGACCTGAACTGATTATCTCCGCAGCCGCCTATACTGCCGTCGACCAAGCGGAAAGCGACGCCGCCAAAGCTTTTCTCGTCAATAGTGCAGCCATAGATGAGATCGGTCGCGTCGCGACCAAGCTCAACGTGCCGATTATTCACTTGTCGACGGACTATGTCTTCGACGGCAGCAAGACTTCGCCTTATCATGAGAGTGACCCCGTCGCGCCCCTCAATGTTTATGGTCAATCGAAGCTTGAGGGCGAACGTCGTCTGGTCGCGTCGGGAGCAGATTACGTCATCCTCAGGACAGCGTGGGTCTACAGCCCCTTTAACAGGAACTTTTTGCGCACAATGTTGCAGCTTGCTGGAAGTCGCGACGAACTCGATGTCGTCGCCGATCAATACGGCAATCCAACATCTGCACTCGATATCGCCGATGCCATCTTAGCGGTTGCCGACAATTTGCTGTCGTCACGGGACCAGCGCCTGCGCGGTATATTCCACATGGCGGGAAGCGGTGAGGCCAGCTGGGCAGACTTTGCGTCCGAGATCTTCCGCATATCTGTCGAGATGGGTGGCCCGTCAGCGATCGTCCATCCGATCCCGACTGCGCAATATCCGACACCGGCTCGCAGGCCAAACAATTCGAGGCTGGATTGCAGCAAACTCGAAAGGGTTCACGGTGTCCGTCTGCCCAACTGGAAAATCGCGACTGCGACTACATTGCAAAGGCTCTTGGCCTGCGATGCGCCGGAAAAACAGGCCGGCATGGAAAAGGCATCCGAGGAGAGTTGTCGATGAAGGGTATCATTCTGGCTGGCGGCAACGGGACGCGTCTGCATCCGATGACGCTTGTCACGTCGAAACAGCTGATGCCCGTCTACGACAAGCCGATGATCTATTATCCGCTCTCAACGTTGATGCTGGCCGGAATACGCGACATCCTCATCATATCCACACCGCATGATCTGCCCGATTTTCGCAACCTGTTAGGTGACGGTTCGGCTTGGGGAATCTCGCTCTCCTATGCAGAACAGCCTTCGCCTGCAGGTCTTGCTCAAGCTTATATCATCGGTGCCGATTTTGTCGGATCGGATCAGTCCTGCCTCATCCTCGGTGACAACATTTTCTACGGCCATGGCATCACCGAGCTTTTTGAAAGTGCGGCGGCGCGCAACGATGGTGCGACGGTGTTCGCCTATCATGTCCACGATCCGGAACGTTATGGCGTCGTGGAGTTCGACAAGGCAATGAAAGCGATCTCGATCGTCGAAAAGCCGACGGTACCGAAATCCAACTGGGCGGTGACCGGGCTCTATTTTTACGACAAGGACGTGGTCGACATTGCCGCAAACCTCAAGCCGTCGCTGCGGGGTGAACTGGAGATCACCGATGTCAACCGGGTCTATCTCGAACGTGGCAAGTTGAACGTCGAACAAATGGGCCGCGGTTTTGCTTGGCTCGATACCGGGACGCCCGAGAGTTTGTTGGAAGCAGGCAACTTTGTCGGCACTCTGCAGAAGCGGCAGGGCATCAAGATCAACAGCCCTGAAGAGGTCGCCTGGCGCAGGGGCTTTATAGATGACAACCAGCTGGAAGCCGTTGGCAAGAAGCTGGGCAAAAGCGAATATGGCAGATATCTACAAACGCTTTGTAGGTAAGTTTGGTATTCGTAATACCAATTTACCGGATGCATCGAGATCACACGCGGGATGCAGTCAGACCTTGCCGACTCGCACACGCGCAGGCGAGGCATCATGCAGCCTGCGCCAGGCCCGCCGAAATTGCCTTGCCGATGAAAATCCGGCCCGTTCAGCAACGCTTTCCATATCCAGCCTTGAGCCGACAACAAGCTCCCTGGCGAGGGCTATGCGCATACGGTTGACATAGTCGATCACGCTCATGCCGGCATGCTCGTTGAAAAGCCTCGACAGGTTCCGGGGGCTGGTCGCTGCGACCTGCGCCAGCGTTTCCAACGACCAGTCGCGCGACGGGTCCGAACCGACCGCATCCTGGGCGCGATGAATGGCAGGATGAATATGATTGCGCCCTTCGAGCCAAGGCGAGAGTTGCGGATCGGCGCCTGCCCGGCGCAGATAGATGACGAGGTTGCGGGCAACGGCCAATGCTGTCGCATGACTTACGTCGCGCGCAATAACGGCCAGCATCAGGTCGATGCCCGCTGTGACACCTGCGCTGGTCAATCTCTCTCCGTCTTCAACATAAAGCCGGTTCTCCCGGACACGCGCCGTTGGCGCAAAACGGGTCAGGTCGGCGAGCAGGCTATAATGCGTGGTGCATTCATGGCCTTCTAGCAAACCGGCGCGCGCGGCAAGCAGCGCACCGGAGCAGATCGTTGCGAGACGAATGCCAGGCCGTACGGTTCGCCTCAACCATTCGACGATTTCGGTTTCCAGCGGGGCATCAGTGTTTCTTGTGTCAATGATCGCACCCAGCGGCTCGTCAACCGCGCCCGACACGACGACGAGAGTTCCATCTGGAAGATCCGCAGGCAAAGGATTGATTCCGGTCAGGCCGAGTCCGGTCGAACTGAGAATGTCGGCGCACGGTCCGATATAGGTGATGGAGAATCGAACCGCTGCCTGCTCCAGGTTGGCTCTTCGCAACACCTCCATTGGTCCGGCGATGTCCAGCAACAGAGTGCGCGGCGGCACAACCACATAGACAGGGACGATCCGCCGCCGCTCTTCTTCTGTCATGCGGCGGCGCGCTTCGGAGCTTGAGCCAGCGCCTCCTCGACGGTCGCAATCCGGGCGAAGCGATCGGCCAGCACCAATTCGGTGCGGGCACGGATTTCCGCGGCGCTCCATTCGCGGCCCGTAACATCCGTCATCGGAAAGGTTAGCGTCGCCTCGCCGACATAGTCGACCGCATAGCCGAGATCGGAAGCATGCCGGGTCGTGGTTTCGCAGCATTGCTCGGTGCGGATACCGGAAACAATGAGGCTACGGATGCCATGCCCCGTGAGCCAGACATCAAGTCCGCTGCCGACAAGCGCGCTATGCCGGCGCTTGCGGAAGACAACATCCGCGTCGATGCGGAGCGGCGCAAACGGGCGAACGAGGCCGGAGGCTTCGGAAAATGCTCCGGAATCGTCGACGTGAAAAATCTGGATGACGGGAAAGCCGGACGCTTTTGCACCATCGATCAGGGCCTGTTGGCGTTCGACATAAAGCGCGACGCCCTCCTCACGGAAGTAGGGGCGATGACGGAAGGATTCCTGAGCGTCGATGACAAGAAGTGCGGTGCTGGCGGACATTTTTGTTATCTCCAATGATGAGTATGAAGATAGTTCTAGCGCCTCATTCATAAATGATAATGTCCGTTGTGGACAGATAGCGGACATATCACGCCAACGCGTTGTTTGGCCTGTAAGCTTTCTCCGGCGACTATGGGTTTCCACTCGGTGCACCCTCGGCCCAGGTTCCAATTAACATCGTCCTAAACCGCTCGGCCGCCGGAGAGAGGGTGCCTCCACGACGGCGAACAATCCCGATAGTCCTAGATATTTCGGGATTTCGGATAGGTCTGGTGATCAGGAACGGGTGCTCCTCCTGGGGCGTCGCGAGCTTGGGCAGAACGGAGATGCCCAACCCGGCTTCGACAAGCCCCAGCGACGTCGAAAGATGGGTCACCTCGTAGGACCATCGGAGTTTCAGATTCGATTTGGCAAGTGCGGCATCGAGCAGAGTTCGGTTGCCGCTGGACCTGTGCACGGTGATAAGCTGGTAGGGCGTCAGATCTCCCCATTCCAATTCGCTCTTCAACGCCAGCTGGTGATCATTTCGTGCAGCAAGAACGAACGGATCCTCAATAAGCCGCTCAAACATGAGGTCCGGATCGGATAATCCCATGATGTTGATGCCGAATTCCACCTCCCCTCGCGCCACGGCCTGCAGCCCATCGGTCGCCGGCAAATCAAGAATCCGAAACCTGATATGGGGATACTCAACGCTGAATTGCTTGATGACCTTGGGCAGAAAATAAAATGCCGCTGTCGGCAGGCAGGCGATCGTGACGAGGCCGCGTTGCTGGGATCCGGCATCGCGAACCGCAAAAAGTGAGGTGTCGAATTCTTCCAGCATGCGCCTTACCAAGGGGATGAGCTCAGCTCCCAAAGCGGTTGTGGACACGTGCCGTGTGGTTCGCTCAAGCAGCGGCGCTCCGATGGTAAGTTCCAGCTTTTGGATTCTTCGGCTGAGAGCCGGCTGTGACAGATTGAGCACTTCGGCCGACCGGTGGAAGTTCCCCAGTTCGACAACTGCCAGGAAGGCTCGTAAATCGAGAATCTCGCAATTAATGCTCATGGCGCATCGATCCATCCAATATTCGCATTTCACAAATTAATTGCTTTCCCACTAAATGCAACAACGAAACCGATTGATACGAAAATCACATTGGTAGGAAAGTGATAAATGAACGATCTGATCCCGATACCGTGCGTGCTAATGCGCGGGGGAACTTCCAAAGGGCCTTTCTTTCTGTCGTCGGATCTTCCTTCGAATACGGTAGAGCGGGATGCGATACTTTTGTCCATCATGGGCTCTGGGCACCCGCTCCAGATCGACGGAATTGGCGGCGGCAACCCCGTGACAAGTAAGGTCGCGATTGTCGGGGCCTCCAGTGTTACCGGTGCGGATGTCGACTATCTTTTTGCCCAGGTCCGTGTCGATCAGCAGTTGGTTGATACTTCGCCGAATTGCGGAAACATGCTGGCGGCTGTTGGACCGTTTGCTATTGAGGCTGGCCTGGTGAAATCGACCGGCCCGATGACCCGTGTCAAAATTCATAACGTCAACACCGGCAAGCTGATAGAGGCCGAAGTTCCGACGCCGGATGGTCAGGTCGCTTATCTTGGTGATGCTGCGATTGACGGCGTCCCCGGATTGGCAGCACCGATCGCCTTGACTTTCATGGACGCCGCCGGCGCTCGCACCGGCAAGCTGTTTCCCACCGGCAATCCGTACGACACGATCGACGGCATCGAGGTCACCTGCATCGACTGTGCAATGCCGATGATGCTCGTCGCTGCCGAAGCATGTGGGATCAGTGGTTACGAAACAGCGGAAGAACTTGATGGAAACACTGCGCTAACGCAGCTGCTTGAGCGTCTGCGGCTGGAAGCCGGCCGGCTCATGGGAATGGGGGATGTCAGCAACCAGGTGACGCCAAAGCCGGTTTTGATTTCCAGACCAAGACATGGCGGACACCTCAACGTCCGTTACTTCATGCCACATCAGTGCCACCCGTCGCTCGCCACAACTGGCGCCGTGGGTATCGCAACCGCCTGTATCAGCGACGGCACCATTGCCTCGGCACTCATTGGCAAGCAAACGCCGCCAATTATCCTTATTCTGGAACATCCAAGCGGTCGTCTGGACGTGAAACTAGACAGCCGCGACGGCAAGACCGTTGCGGGAATATTGAGAACGGCCCGGCGGCTCTTTGAGGGCCAGGTCTTTGCAAAACCGCTCGGCACGATCGTTCGCGCGGCGTAACTTGAAGTGGCTACCGGGAGGGTGCCACATGACCCATTAGTGGAGGAACATCATGCGTAAACTCATTTTCGCACTCGCAGCGACCGTTGCTTTTGCCGGCTCGGCTCTTGCCGAGCCAGTCCGTATCAGCGTCGGATCCTATAATCTCAATAACCTGCCTTTTCCGGTGGCCGCCGGCCTTGGTCTTTACGAAAAAGAGGGTCTGGAAGTAACCGTCGAGAATTTTGCGTCCGGAGGCTCGAAGACGCTCCAGGCGCTCGTTGCCGGCTCGACCGATATCGCGGTTGGCTTTTACGACCACACAATCCAGATGCAGTCGCAGAACAAAGCCGTCGTCGGTTTCGTGCAACTCGCCCGCAATTCCGGTCTGGTGCTTGCCGGCGGCAAGAATGCCAAATTCGATCCGACCAAGCCTGAGACGATCAAGGGCGCGAAAATCGGCATCACGGCACCAGGCTCTTCATCGGACTTTTTCGTGCGGTATTATCTGCAGCGTCACAACCTGACGGCCGACGACGTATCGCTGATCGGCGTCGGCTCGGGCTCCGCCGCCGTTGCGGCGCTTGAACAGGGCAAGGTCGACCTTCTGGTCAACTACGACCCCGCCGCAACCTTCATCGAAGCCAAGGGGGTCGGCAAGATCCTGATCGACGCCCGAAGCGACGAGGGTTCCAAAGAGATCTATGGTGGAATTTACCCGACCTCGGTTCTTTACGCGACGCAGTCCTATATCGACGCAAATCCTGAAACCATCCAGAAGGTCACGAACGCGACCGTCAAGGCACTGGAGTGGATGAAGAACCACAGCGCCGAAGAGATCGTCGAAAAACTGCCGAAGGAATTCATCTCCGGCGACAGGGAAACCTACGTGAAGGCGGTCGAAAAAGCCAAGCCGATCTTCTCGACCGATGGCAAGTTCAGCGAGATCGACACGCAGACACCGCTCGCCGTCCTGAAGAGCTTCAACGAAAAAGTTGCAGCCGCAACCATCGAGCTTTCCAAAACCTACACGAACGCTTTCGTGGATAAGGTCAAGGACAAGAACATCAACTAACCTGGAGGAGGCCATGGCATTGGCTGTCGTAAAACCCATGTCCGTCCCGATAGGCGAGCAAACTAAACATCGAATGGTAGCGATTGACGCCGTAACGATGTCATTCGGCTCCTATGTCGCCGTGCAGGACGTAAACCTGACTGTTGCCGATGGCGAGTTTCTCGCCATTGTCGGCCCAACAGGCTGTGGCAAAAGTACCGTTCTGAACGCCATTGCCGGTCTTTTAAAACCCGCCAGCGGCACGGTGACCATTGACGGCACTGCCGTTAAGGGCGTCCAGAACGACATCGGATACCTCTTCCAGCAGGACGCACTGCTGCCCTGGAAGACATCGATCGAGAATGTCGAGCTGGGACTGCTCTTCAAGGGTGTATCACGCCCGGAGCGGCGTGAGCGTTCAATGAACTGGCTTGCGAAAGTCGGACTCAAAGGCTTTGAGGATCGCTATCCCCATCAACTGTCCGGTGGCCAGCGCAAACGCGTTCAGATGGCGCAGGCCCTGATTGCCGGCCCAAAGGTCATCCTGATGGACGAGCCTTTTTCGGCCCTGGATATTCACACGCGGCACCTCATGCAAAACGAACTGCTACGCCTGTGGCAAGAGGAACGAAGGGCCGTGGTGATGATCACGCATGACCTCGAGGAAGCTATCGCCCTTGGCGATCGGGTTGCGATTCTCGCGGCCGGTCCCCGTTCACGGGTCATCGAGAGTTTTCCGGTGGAACTCGAGCGCCCCCGCGACGTCGCGGAAATCAAACTCGATCCGCGCTTTATGGATCTGTACCGCAACATCTGGGCAAGTTTGCGCGGCGAAGTGGAGAAAAGCTATGAACGTCGTGACTGAACGCATCATCCAGCTGTGTCTGCTGGTCTTTATTCTTGGCGGCTGGCAGCTTGGCGTCACCTTCGGTGTCATCGACGTCTTCTTTTTCCCGGCGCCCCTTGATATCTTCAACCAGATCATCGGCTGGGTTATCAATCCGGGTTTCTACAAGCACGTTTCCATTACGCTGACGGAAACGGTGCTCGGCTACATCATCGGCACGGGTCTCGGTGTCGCCGCCGGCGTCTGGCTCGGTCTCAGCCGTAGCACCGCCCGGATTCTCGATCCGTTCATCAAGGGTCTGAACGCCATTCCCCGCGTCGTTCTCGCACCGATCTTTGTTCTCTGGCTGGGCCTTGGTCTCTGGTCCAAGGTGGCACTCGCCGTCACACTGGTCTTCTTCATCACCTTCTTCAATGCGATGCAGGGCGTACGTGAAGTCAATCCTGTCGTTCTTGCCAATGCGAAAATCCTGGGTGCCAAACGCTCGGATCTCCTGCGCCATGTCTACTTCCCTGCAGCTGCCAGCTGGATCCTATCGTCGCTGCGCACATCGGTGGGCTTTGCAGTCGTCGGTGCGATCATCGGGGAGTATCTTGGCGCATCCGCAGGACTTGGCTACCTCATTGCCCAGGCGGAAGGCAACTTCGACGCTGTCGGCGTGTTCGCCGGCATCATCATCCTGGCGATCTTCGTCCTGATCATCGACAGGATCCTCGACGTGATCGAGAGCAAGCTCATCAAATGGCGGCCAAACGCGGCGGAAGAGCGGCCGGCATGATGCATTGGAGGCCGGCTCATGCCGGCCTATCTCCAATACGCAACTGCTACCCCAAGAGGGGTTCGGAAAAGCCAGGATCGACCGTTGCATCATGACGCGTCACCTTGGCAACGACGATCCGGAAACCGTTCCCGCGCCAGAAACCGTCGGGCTCAAGGCTACCGCGATAGGTACAGCAGGCCTTTAGCTTGCCGCTGGAGAAACAGCCGCCGCGCAACACTCTGCGGACGGACGGTGCGGCGTCCGTCGCCTCGCGACCATCGTCCGCATAAGGATATTTGAAACTCGGCGTCCCCATATCCTCACCCCAGAGCGTTGTGCCCCATTCCCAGACCTGACCGGCCATGTCGTAGCACCCGTAGGGGGAACGCCCCTTGGGAAAGAGGCCGACCGTGCAGGTATTGTTGAAACCCGCTTCCTCGGAATTTGCGGCATCGTCGACCCATGTATTGCCCCAGGGATAAACGATGATTTCGTCGCCCACATCCGGCTGATCGCCCCGCGCAGCGCGCTCCCATTCCGGTTCCGTCGGCAGACGAACGGTCTCGTCTGCCCCGATCCGGCCTCCGGCACGCCAGCGCGCCGTCAGCCAGTCGCAATAGGCTCGCGCATCCCGCCACGTCAGGTCAGCGGCCGGCGCATTGCGGCGATCCGCGGCAAAGCCGTCCGGGCTGCGCCACAACCGTCCGGTTTCCTCGACGAAAGCGCCATAGGCACCGTTCGTCACAGGATAGAGACCTATACGGAAAGCATCGACAGACACCTGATGCGGCGGCGCAGAATTGGGATGAGTGTTGGAACCGAAGGTGAAGGTACCGCCCGGCACATCCGCCAGCGCATCGAGATCGCGCGGATCACCCCAGACCGACAGTTTGCGGCCCGCCTTTTCGCGCTCCGGCGGGGACAATGCGCCATCCCGGACAATTGCCAGAAGGTGATTTGCGACGAGATCCCGCAGCGAGCCAGGTTCCGTCAGCAGATCGGCCGCAAGGAGCGCACCGCGCCGTACCTCATCGCCGTTACCCTCGATGAGAGCTTCGATCAATGCGCTTGCCTTTTCCGAGCCGGATAGTCGCAGAGCAAGACTCCTGAGCACCGGCGTCCAGAGATCGGGGCGTTGACGGAAAGGCTGGACGGCTTCTTCTGCAGAGCGCGAGGCGAGATGGCGTGCAGCAAGCAGCTGGCGCACACGCGTGACCGGCAGAACCGTGGGATCATCGAGCTTCCCGGTCAGCGCGTCGAACGCCAGCCCGGAGAGGAACGCCGCCGTCCCGACATCGCCGCATACTTTTATAAGCCAATCATCAGTAATCGCTTCGGCAGTCTCGCCGGCATTCTCGCCATTGATCGCCATGGCGAACTGAGCCGGATTGGCCGCGGCATCTCCCAGCGCTATGCCTGTCGCATCGAGATCAAGCCCGGCGAGCCTGGCTGCATCACGGCGCTGGACCTTCAGCAGCGGCAGGAGGTCATAACGCACGAAGCCCGATGGAAGCGCCCACCCCTTGACGACGGAAATCTCGCCGAGTGCCAGCAGGCGAATGCGTGGATGGAGCGCCTGAAAGAGCAGAGCTTCGCTCAGAAGTGCAAGGCCGTCGGCACCCGCGGCGTCGATACCATCGAGCATAACCAGCAAGGTCGCATCCGAATTCGCCCATGCCTCGGCAGACAGGAGGGCCTCGTTCTCCGGCAACGCCGCTTCCATCAATTCCGTGAACGTTTTGCCGGCTGTCACCGACACATAAAGCGGCAGGACGTCTTCCAGCCCCCAGCTTTCATCATGCACGGCACCGAGATCGTTACGCGACAGAGGTGCCGCCACAGGCCCCTCGCCCGCGAGCCGGAAGGCGAGATGGCGCGCGAAGCTCGTCTTGCCGCTGCCCGTTTCGCCCGCCAGCAGCAGCGCGGGATGGTCGCGGGCCATTTCCAATGCCGAAAAATAAACGACCGGCTCCGGCTCCGCCTGCTCCTTCAGCTTGCGCAGGCCTTTGGCGGCCTTGTCCTCGAAGCTGAAATTGACGAGCAGCGGGATATAGCCGGTCTGCAGATCGGCCACAGAACCATCCGGCAGCGGCAGCAACGGTGCCTGTCCGAATTCGCGAGCCTTCGAGAACAGTGCATCACGCATCACGGTCGGTACGGTCATTGATCGGCCCCCATCAGAACAGTTTTGCGACATCCGGGTTATGGAAACGCTGGATTTCGATTGCGTAGCCGGCCGGGTCCTCGAAGAAGAAGTGTTCGCAATAGGTGCCGCGCAGCATCTCAGACAAGCCTTTCACCCCGGCTTCCTTCATGCGCTTGTGCCAGCCTTCGACATCCTGCGCGACGATGGTCAGCAGGACCGCGCTCTTTTCCTGATATTTCAGGTGGCCGCGGTTGCCGTCGACAATGCCGAAATAGCACTTGCCGGCGATGCGATAGATGCGCGCCAGGCCCTGGTCCAGCACCAGTTCGAAGCCGAGCACCTTCTCGTAGAAGGAAGCGACGGCGTGGATGTCTTCGTAGTAGAAGAAGGTGATCGAATAGTCTTTTTCCATCGTCTTATCCTTGGATCGGCGAATGTTGGGGCTCAGCGAATGTTGAGCGTGCCCTTATGATCGATCGATAGTCCGCCGATGCCTTTACGCGCCGCAAAGACATCGATGGGATGAACGAGATAAAGCCAGGGCGGGTTCTGATGAAGCCTGGTCAGGCAGCGCGCATAGGCCAGTTCCCGGTCGGCGTCATCGACTGCGTGGTTGGCCGCTGCGATCAGCGCCTCGGTCTCCGAGTCGTCGTAACCCTGCCACCACACGGCTCTGGTCTTGGCTGAAATCTTGTCGTTCAGGATACGGTAGGTGCTGTGCGGCGAGGAATCGAAGATCGCCATGTCGCCCATTTCCTTGCGGCCGATCTGGCGCGCATATTCCGGCCGGTCGAGCTCCGTCTCGACCTTGACCTCGAGCCCCACCGCCTCCAGTGAAGCCGCCACGAAGCGGCTCACTTCCGGCGAGCGTTCGGGCATGAAGGTCGGCGTGCGCAGCCGGATCGGTCCGCCCGCATCGACGCCGTCGAGCAGCCGTTTCGCCTTTTCCGGGTCATGGCCGATGGGAGAGAGGTTCGCCTTGCCGGCACCGAGATGGAAAGGGCTGACGATGGTCGAGGACGGCACGGCAAGACCGTGGAAAATCTCTTTGGTAATCGCTGCGGTATTCACTGCATGGTTGACAGCAAGTCGCGCTTGAGCCGAGCGGAAGACGCCCTGGCTGCAATTCAGATAATACATGACCGACAGCGTATTGATCGCCCTGCCCCAGTCAAAGGCAGTGTCGAACACGAGGCGGCCTTCCACCCGTTCCAGATTGAGTGCTGCATCGATGCTGCCGTCCCTGAGCTGAGCATAACGCGCTTCCGCATGTTTTTCCGCCAGCGCCACGATGCGCTGCGGTCCAGCTTCGCCGTTCACCCGCTCCAGCATGACGCGCTTCGACTGTTCGAATTCCACCACCCGATAACGCCCCGTACCGAGGATAGGCCGACCGTCGGCATCGAAACGGCAGATGTAGAATTCGGAAAAGATGTCGAGGATATCGGCGATAGGATCGGGATTTTCGACACGTACGACATCCGGGCCTTCCGCCGTGATGCGCGCATCCTTGAGGTAGCGCGCATAGGACCATTTCATGCCGAACGTATCGACGGCTTCCAGGATGCCATCGAGGAAGCCGATGATGTCTTCCGCCACGCAGGGCTTGCCGTCATGGAAGATCGCGCCTTCGCGGATATGGAAACGCCATTCGCGGCCGTCAGCCGAGTGGGTCCAGCGGTCGAACAGCGCCGGCCGCACGAAACCGTCGTCCCATTTCAGCAGCGGTTCGAAAACGAGGTTCTTCAGCGTCAGCACGCTGGTATCGTCGGTGACCCGCGTCGGCGGCAGGAAATCCACTTTTTCCAGACTGATGGTAAGCGTGCTCACGGGCAACCTCAATCGAGTTCGTTGCGGCGACGCGGATTGAACCAATCCGCCAGGCTATCGCCGATCAGGTTGAACGACAGAACGGCCAACAGGATCGCCATGCCGGGAGCGAGCGCCACCCAAGCGGCGCTGCGGACAAATTGCAGGTTGGCGGAAACGTCAGCACCCCATTCGGCCAGCGGAGGCTGGGCACCGAGACCCAGAAAGCCGAGGCTGGCGGTTTGCAGGATGGCACTGCCGAGCGCCAGCGTCGATTGCACCAGCAAAGGCCCTAGCCCGTTGACGAAGATGTAGCGCAGCAGGATTCGATGGGTCGGCAGACCAAGTGAAACTGCGGCCTCCACATAGGGTTTGACGGAAATGCTCAGCGCCTGGCTGCGCGCGACCCGCGCGAACTGAGGCGCCAGCGTGATGGCAACAGCAAGCATGGCATTCTGGAGGCTCGGTCCGAAAGCCGCAGCAAGCGCAATCGCCAGGACCAGCGCCGGGAAGGCCAGAATGGCGTCGACGATACGCATGATGATGCTGTCGGGCCAACCTCCCACGAAGCCTGCCAGCATCCCGAAGAAAACGCCGATCACGAAGGCGATGGCGACCACGCCGACGCCGATGGCCAGCGTCGCTCGGCCACCATACATGATGCGGGTCATTACATCGCGGCCGAAGGCGTCGGTACCAAGCCAGTGAGCAAGTGTCGGCGCGTCCAGCTTGTGGAGGATATCGAGCTTGGTCGGCGTATAGGGCGAGACCAGTGGACCGATGGTGATCAGGCCTACGAGGGCGACTAAGATGACGAGGCCGACCACCGCCAGCTTATTGCGTCGCAAGAAGATCAGCAGTTCAAGCATGATCACCCCATCTTCCGGCGAATGCGCGGATCGAGGACTCCATAGAGCAGGTCCACGATGATCGATGTGAGGACGAACATCAGGGCGAAGACCAGCGTCGTGCCCTGAATGACCGGATAGTCACGGTTCTTGATCGCTTCGAACATGTAGCGGCCGATGCCGGGCCAGGCGAAGATCGTCTCCGTCAGGATCGCACCGCCGAGCATTTCCGCAAATTTCAGGCCAATGACTGTGATCGCCGGCAGCAGTGAATTGCGCAGGCCGTGGTTCAGCACGACATTCGAACGCCGCAACCCCTTCGCCCTGGCGGTGCGGATGAAGTCCTCACCCATCACGTCGAGCATGGTATTGCGCACGAAGCGGCCGAGCGTGGCGGCGAGAAACGAGGCGAGCACCGCAGTCGGCAGAATGAGATGTTGGACCGCACTCCATGCCGCCGCGAAATTACCGGTAATGATGCCGTCGAGAACGGCAAAACCGGTCACGGTTTCTACCGTCAAAAAAGAACTCATCCGTCCCGATACCGGCAGCCAGCCGAGATAGGTCGCAAAGATCAGCTGCAGGATAAGCGCCAGCAGGAAGGCAGGCATCGACACCCCGACCAGCGAGACGACCCGGGTAACGTGGTCGAAGATGGAGTTGGGCCGGACGGCCGACAGCACCCCGATCGGGATGCCAAGGATGATGGCGACGATGACGGCCAGAACCGAAAGCTCGATCGTCGCCGGCAGGCGCGTCAGGATTTCGCCTGTCACGGGTAGGCCTGACTTCAGGGAGAAACCGAGATCACCCTTCAACAGACCAAATACGTAGTTGGCAAATTGCAGGACCACAGGCTGATCGAGATCGAGTTGGGCACGCAGCGCGTCGATCTGCTCCTTCGTCGCACCCGGACCGAGCAGCGTCACGGCCGGATCGCCGGGTATCAACCGGACCAGTGAAAAGACAATCACCAGCACGATGCACATGACGGGTATCAGCGCGATCAGGCGGCGTATGATGAAACTCGCCATGCTCTCCAACTCATTTGCAAAGCCGCCCGCACCGGGTCGGGCGGATAGACGCTTCCCGTCGTGCCAGAACAAGGAAAGCAAGGAGACGGGCAGTCCGAAGACTGCCCGCCTTAGTCTTGGGAGAAGACTATCACTTCTTGGAGACGGACCAATATTCGTTAAGCGGCGGCGCGCTATTGACCACAAGGCCCTCGACGTTGGCTCGCTCGAAAACGATCAGCTTGGGGCTGAACAGATAGGCGCCCGGAACCTTCTTGGCGATCTCTTCCTGCACCTGGAAGTAAAGCTGCTTGCGGGCTTCCAGGTCGGAGGTCTGCTGAGCCTTCAGGATAAGATCGTCGAGCACCTTATCCTCCGGCATGCGGAAGGTCATGGCCGTGTTGGCGAGCGGCGAGAGGTAACCGATGGTGATGTGGGCGTCCGGGTCGTTGTACCACGGCTGGCGTCCGTCGAGCGCAACGTCGAACTGGCCGGAAGTCTGCAGCGCCCGCAGCGCCGGGAACTCGGTCTGCTGGATTGTGGCGTTAATGCCGATATCGGCTAGGTTCGCCTGCACGAAGGTGGCAACGGCACCCCAGAGCGGCCCCTGGAAGCTGTAGAGCTTCAAATCAAGGCTCGACGGATCGACCTTGGCCTCCGCCAGCAGCTTCTTAGCGAGCGCCGGATCGTATTTCGGAGCCAGTTCCTTCATCTTGGGGTTAAAGGCCCAGCTATTGGTGGTCAGCGGACCATAGACGCGTTCGGCCGTGCCGCCGAAAACGCCGTTCAGCAGGCCGTCGTAGTCGATCGCATGCGTAATCGCCTGGCGTACCTTGACGTTGGCGAACGGGCCGTCCTTTTTGTTGTTGTTGAATTCGAGCTGACGAATGATCTGGCTCGACGTCTCGAGGATCTTGATATCCTTGTTCTTCTTCAGCGCCTCGATGTCCTCGGCGGCGATTGCAGACAGCTGACCCTGCTGCTGGACGATATCGACACCGCCGCTCTCAAGCTCCAGACGGCGGGTGGAGGCGTCCGGAATGACGCGGTAGATGATCTTCGAAAGTTTTGGGGCACCACGGAAATAGCCCGGATTGGCTTCCAGAACGACATTCGTATCGGCCTGCGCCCCTTTGAAGACGAACGGACCGGTACCGACCGGATTGGCGGCGAACTTGTCGCCGAATTTCTGCACGGCCGCGGGGCTGACGATGGCCGATTGCGGCTGCGCGAGAATGGACAGGAAGGCCGGGTAAGCGGCGGAAAGCGTGATCTTCACCTCAGCCGGGGATACGACGGCGATATCCCTGATCAGGTCGAACGTCGCCTTGACGTAGGAATTGGTAGCCTTGGTGCGCTCCAGCGAAAACTTCACCGCCGCCGCATCGAAAGGTGTGCCGTCCTGGAACTTGACACCATCCCGCAACTTGAAGGTAAATTCCTTGCCGTCGGCGGAAATGGTCCAGTTCGTCGCCAGACGTCCTTCGAGCTGCTTGAATTCCGGCGACGTCCAGGCGACCAGCGTGTCGAAGACGTTGAGGATGATTTCGCTGCCGACAGGCTCCGCCTTGTTGCCGCCGGGCTCAAGGCCGACCGGATCGGAAGGAACCGCAACAACAAGCGTCTTCGACCGATCTTGAGCCTGCGCGTATGTGCCTGCCGATATCAGCGGCACGGCGACCACCGCTGCCGCAAAACCCTTCCAGATATTCATGCTACGACCCTTCTCTGGCCATGGGCTCTTTGGAACCCGTTCCCGTATATCGCATCAATCAGCACCTACGCCCAACTGATATACTACGAGATATATCAATCCAATTTAAGCCTGTAAAGTCGAAGTGGCGCTGCTTTAGACAAAGAATATCTGCGCATATTTTTTGTGCTGAATGAGCGGTCCCCTCTCTACAACCGGCCACAATAGGAGAATTTCACGCCAAAAACGCTCGCCGTTTGAGCATCCTTCATCAGAAAGGATCGGCACCCGTAATCACGGGACGCGTCGTATCTGAAACCCATGCGGACCACGATCCGGGATACATTGCCGCCGGTAATCCGATGGCGGCAAGCGCAAGCACGGTGTGTGCGGCCGACATGCCGGCACCGCAATAGACGCCGACGTCGCAAAAGCCGTCGACGCCGAGAGCGCGATACATCTCCCTCAGCGTAGCGCTGTCGGCGAAGTTGCCGTAGTCGGTAACGTTATCTGGGGCAGGCGCGCTGATCGCATGCGGAATATGGCCCCGCGCAGGCTGACCCTCAGCAACGGGACCACCGATGTAATTAGGCCGAATGCGCGCATCGAGAAGGATTCCCTCTTTCCCGAAGCGAAGAGCATCGCTGGCGTCAAACTCAGGCATGTGCCCCGGCGACAATACAATCGTGCTTGGCTGGACAGCGGTAACGGCGTCCGTCGTCGGAAGCCCGGCCGATACCCAGGCCGGAAACCCACCGTCTAATACGCGGACATCCGGCAGGCCCGCCCATTTCAGCACCCACCAGGCGCGGGCAGCCGTCATGCTGCGGTCCCCGTCATAGATGACGATCGTGCTTTCCGGCCGCAGCCCCCATCGGCGCGCCTTTTCCTGCAGGATATCGATCTCGGGAAGCGGGCGCTGCCCACCCTCCGCGGAGGGTGGCGATTGAAAATCGGAATAGGCTTCCGTATCGACCGCGCCTTCGATCCGCTGTCCCTTGAAGGACGGTTGGCCGGTATAAGGGTTGATCGAATGGACTGCCAGAACTGTCACATCCGCGCCGGATTTGCGCAACCCATTCAGGTCGAGCGGCGTAAGAAGAACTGATTTGCGAATGTCATCGGCCATGACACCATCTCCCGGAAATGGTCACTCCTTGAAATTATCCTCCTTCATTCGAACCTCCTTGGCAAGATGAAATATCTTACGTAATATCTTACAGCGCCGATATGCTCGGAGCCGCTCGCTTCTACTCCACGAAGCCCCGGGGAGTTGGGTCACTTGGCAGATATGGCCGTAGTGGAACGTGCCAGCCATCGCGTGGCGGTCGTGTATCTGGGAGAGATCGTCGAGGTAGGCTCGCGCGTGCAGATCTTCAGCAGCCCGCAGTCGTGAAGCAGAACTGACATCTCAAACGCCAAAAACAGCCCGTTAAAGCGAGATGCCTGGCTGCGGATTGGCGACCATCGCCGCAAACAGCCCCTTGCGGGTATTCTCGTTGTGCTCGATCATCGCAAGCCGGGCCTTCTCGCCGTCACGCTGCCTGAGAACCGCCACGATACGATGGTGGTCGTTAATCGTCTCCGGATTAATGTCGCGGATTCGTGTTCCCATATAGAAAAGCCGGGCGCATTCCTCCAGGTGACTCATCACCAGCGAATGCAGGCGCGGATTGCGCGACCCCTGCGCAATCGCGGAATGGAAGGTCTCGTTGGACGTCACGAACGTTTTGGTGCTGACATCTTCACCGACGATGTAACTGGCATCCGCCAACCGATCGAGCGCATCGAGTTCGTCTTCGGTCAGGCTTTGCGCGGCCAGAGCCGCCGCGGTCCCTTCGAGAACGCCCCGAACGGCAAAAAGGTCGTCCATATCCTTCAGCGTCACCGGAGTAACCCGATAGCCGCGACGGGGAAAAGCCTCCATCAACCCTTCGACGCAAAGCCGCGCGAGCGCTTCCCGCACCGGCGTCTTGCTCATCTGCAGTTGATCGGCCAGTTCCGGCTCGGAAACGTCCACACCAGGCGGAAGTACACCCGTTATTACGCGCTCACGCAATATCGCATAGGCCTGCTCCGTCAGCGATTTCCCACGCTTTTCAGATGAAACCGCCGACCTGCCAGTCCTGTTCACATCTCTCTCCATACCCCCGCGGGCCCCAACGCCTCTGCCTGGCCATGGATTTGTCTCCAGTGCCGAAAAGACGGGCGATGATTTCTAACATGGAATTCGATTGCGCCAATCCCGACCAGCATGTTTCGATACACGCCACGCCAGTAGTATACTACGTGGCATATCTATTTTGCGCAACACGCCCCTCTGGCGCCGAAATCGCTGCACGCTTTCGGGCGACATGCATTAGCCGAGTGTACTGGTCCACTTGCCGCTGGCATGTGATTGGGCCATGGCGTGGACCACTCGCTCGATCTGGATGCCGTCCGAGAAATCCACGAGCCTCGCGGGTTTGCCACTCAGCGCGTTCAGGATCTCGTAGGCCTCGATAACCTTGAGTTCGTTAAAACCAAGGCCGTGGCCGGGTGCGGGTACGAAGTGATTGTACGGTGTGTGGATGGGCGCGATCAGGACGGTCCGGAAACCCTGTATTTCTGCCTCGTCCGAGCGTTGGTACAGTTGGAATTCGTTGGCCCGCTCCTGATCGAAAAGGATGGACCCCTCTGTTCCGAGAATCTGAAGTGCGATCCGTCCCTTGCGCCCCCAGGCAGACCGATTGACGATCAACGTTCCGGTTAGCCCGTCCCGAAAACGCATCAGCGCGGAGGCGATATCAAAAGTCTCCACCTTTTTATCAACACCATGAGCATCCTTCAGCGTCTCGTAGGGACGCGCCGCATCGGCCATGACCTCCACGGGAAGACCGCACAGGCGCTGCAACAGAGACAAGGGGTGCACGGCAAAATCGTCGAGTGCTCCATGGCCGGACTCGGCCCGATGCTTGAGCGAATGCAGCATGTCCGGCGCCGCCATGAAGTCCTCGTCCATCTCCAGGCGGATATTGGTGACACGCCCGATCCGCCCATTCTTCACCAGCGTTTCGATCTGCCTGAATGCGGGGCTCTGAATGTAGTTGTAACCAAGAACGCAAAGACGATCGGTGCGCTCTGCCGCCATCAGCATGGCCTCGGCGTCTTGCAGACCAGTGGACATGGGCTTTTCGCACCAGACATGCTTTCCCGCATCGAGCGCCGCAGTCACCATATCTTTGTGGAATTGGTTCGGCGAGGTGATTGAAACGATCTGAACGTCGGGATCATCGATCGCGGCACGCCAGTCACCCGAGGATTTCTCAAAACCGAATTCGGTTGCGCGCTGTTTCGCAAGGGTCTCATTGACCTCGCCGAGATGAACGAGGCGCGGTCGGATGACCGTGCCGAAAGTGGCCGCGACCGAGTTCCATGCCAATGCATGGCACTTCCCCATATACCCCGTGCCAATCAGTCCAATGCCAAGTGTTTTCACAATAAATCCTCGCCTAGAGTATTTCGGCGAGGCTGACGGATTGCCCCGACGCGAGTGACCGTGTCGCCGCTTCCGCCAATGCAAGCGCATTGACGCCGTCATCCAGCGAAACTGGCAGTGCCGATCCGGACGTGATGGCATCGACAAACGCATTCCACTCAATGGAATAGGCGCGCATATAGCGCTCGAGGAAGAAGAACTCCGGCTTGGCGCCCGTCACTCCGTCCCGGGTGGACTTGGTGATGGTGTTCTCCAGGATGTTTCCGGCGGACAGCAGCCCGTCGGAGCCCAGCAGCTCTATGCGTTGATCGTATCCGTAGACCGCGCGACGGCTGTTCTTGATGACGGCGATGCGGCCATCGGCGAACTTGAGCGTGACGGCGGCGGTATCGACATCGCCCGCCGCACCGATCTCGGGATCGACGATCGAGCTTCCGATGGCCGTCACCGTCTCGGGCGCTCCGCCGAAGATCCAGCAGGCCATGTCGAAGTCGTGGATCATCATATCCCGGAACAGGCCGCCGGAAACCTTGATGTAGGACACCGGAGGCGGTGCCGGATCGAAGGAGGTAATCGACAGCAATTCCGTTTTGCCGATGTCGCCCCGGTCCGCGGCAGCCTTGAGCGCCGCAAAGTTCGGATCGAAGCGGCGGTTGAAACCGATCATGACCGGTCTGCCCGTGGCAGCCGCCGCGATCTGGCAGGCGCGGGCCCGTTCGAGGCTGAGATCGACGGGCTTCTCGCACAGCACCGCCTTGCCGGCCTTCGTCGCCGCCTCTATCAAGTCCGAATGGGTGTCCGTCGATGTGGCGATAAGCACAGCGTCGATGGCGGGATCGTTGATGATGTCGAGGCTGGAAGCAGCCTCGGCTCCATACTGGGACGCGAGCTTTGTGGCGGCGTCCGTGTTGACATCCGAAACCGCGACCAGCGCACTTCCGGGATTGGACGTGATCGCTTTGGCGTGGACGTTTCCAATCCGCCCCGCGCCGAGAAGACCAACTTTGAGCATTTTCGTTCCTTCTGACATGTGATCGCACGGGACTGACAAACGGCCGCGCAACGAGGAGAGTGTTAAAGGGTAAAGGCTTGGCGGAAGCGGCTCAGCGCCAGCTCGTCGTCCTCGGCCGGCCAGGCCTCAAGCCCGATGACGCCGGTGTAGCCCATGGCGTTCAGCGCGCGGGCGATGGCCGGGAAATTGATCTCTCCGGTGCCGGGCTCCATGCGGCCGGGCACATCCGCCACCTGGATTTCGCCGATGAATGGCAGCGCCCGACGGCAGAGCTCGATGAGATTCCCTTCGCCGATCTGGGCGTGGTAAAGATCGAGATTGAGCTTCAGCGACGGACGATTGATCGCAGAGACCAGGGCGATCGTGTCGGCGGCCTTGGCGAAAGGCGTTTTCGGGTGATCGACCGCTTCGTTGAGGTTCTCAAGAACGAACGTCACGCCTTCTTCCTCACCGAGATCCGCGATGCGATTGAGGGTGTCGCGTGCCTTCAGCCACATCGCGCCAGTGACGCCCTCCGACTTGAGCACCGGCAGCCCCTGCCCGTCGAGACCCGTCCCGTGCAAGTTGAGCCGGGGGCAACCGAGTTCCTTGGCAACGGTGGTAGACAGACGCGCCGTCCTGATGAGTTCATCGGCGCCCTCATCGTCCGCGAGCGTGCCGGTGATGTACCCCGTCATCGACGAGAACGTCGCGCCGGACCGGGCAAGAGCAGGAATATCATGCTTGGTCCAGTCCCAGATCTCGGCGACGAAGCCAAGCTCGGTGATCCGCTTCAGCCGCTCCGTGAACGGCAAAGAGCGGAAAACCATTTCTGCACAGACAGCCAGCGTGAAGGGCCCCGGATGTGCATGCTCTTCTGTCATCATTACAATCCCGTTTCGTGAATTAGATGGTGCCGCCGAGCTCGTTGGAGAGCGCCTGCAATTCTTTGCCGCCGGCCATCATGTTTTGAAGCTCATCGATGGAAATCTCGCTCTTGGCATAGGTGCCCAGCGTCTTGCCGCGATTGAGGATGGTGAAGCGGTTGCCGACCGCGAAAGCGTGGCGCACATTGTGCGTGATGAAGATGACCCCAAGGCCCTTCTGCTGCACATGGTTGATGTATTTGAGAACCATAGACGTCTGTGCCACGCCCAGCGCAGATGTCGGCTCGTCGAGGATGAGAACCTTCGCCCCGAAATAGACCGCACGCGCGATCGCCACGCATTGCCGTTCGCCGCCGGATAGGGTTCCGACCGCCTGGTTCGGATCCCGAACATCGATCCCGATCTTGTGCATCTCCTCCCGCGTCACGGCATCGCAATGTTTGAAGTCGATGTAGCGGAAGGGCGGGATACCCTTGCGTGGCTCGCGCCCCATGAAGAAGTTGCGCGTTACGGACATGAGCGGAATCATGGCCAGATCCTGGTAGACGGTGGCGATGCCGGCATCGAGCGCATCACGCGGGCTGGAGAACGTGACAGGCTTTCCATCGACGAGCAGCTCGCCACCGGAAGGCTTAACCACGCCGGACAGCGTCTTGATCAGCGTCGACTTGCCGGCGCCATTGTCTCCGAGCAGGCAGAGAACTTCACCTTCCAGCACCTTCATCGAGATCCCGGAGAGCGCAATGACGGAGCCATAGTGCTTGACGATGTCCCTGGCTTCGATGATCGGGGCCGGTGAATTGGATTGGATGTCGGCCATGCTCAGCGCTCCCCTGTAACTTTGCGGCGAATGAAGTTGTTGAAGAGGACGGCAAGCAGCAGCATGGTGCCGAGAAAGACCTGAAACCAGTCGGAGTCGAACTTCGTATAGGTGAGGCCGATGGAGACGAGGCCGAAGATGATTGCTCCGAAAAAGGCGCCTATGGCCGAGCCGTAACCGCCTGTCAGAAGGCTTCCTCCGATGACGGCTGCGATGATGGCTTCGAACTCCTTCTGGAAACCGCGTCGTGCGTCCGTCGATCCGGCATCCAGCACCGTGATGATGGCGACGAGAGCAGCCGCGCATGCGGTCAAGGCAAAAAGCCCGGTCTTGACGTGATCGACGGGTACACCGGAGTTTCGAGCGGCATTGGCATCACCTCCGACGGCAAAGATCCAGTTTCCGACCCGGGTACGCAGCAGGACCCACGTCGCAACGCCGGCAAGACCGACGAACCAGACCACGGAGACAGGCACGCCCGCGACCTTCGGCATGCCATTGTCGAATTTCTCGATCAGGTTGTTTTCGGCAAGCCAGGCAAAGAAACCCTGGAAGGCGAGGCCTGAAAACAGGCCGGCAATGGAGGTATCTCCAACAGCTTCGCTGATACCGCGAAGCTGTGTAGATCCGCCGGTCGCCCATTTGAGGCCGACGAGTGTCAGTCCGCGCAGGATGAACAGGAAAGCCAGCGTGACAATGAAGGAGGGAAGCCGGGTGCGGATGACGATCTGACCGTTCACGGCGCCCAGCAGAGCTGCGAAGAGCAAGGTAAATAGGATCGCGATCCAAAGTGGCTGGCCAAAATTGACCAACAGACCACCGAAAATCAGGCCGGCGAAGGCCACCATCGAGCCGATGGAAAGATCGAACTCTCCGCCGATCATCAACATTGACGCCGCAATCGCAAGAATCCCCAGCTG
Organism: Neorhizobium sp. SHOUNA12A; assembly: GCF_023006505.1. Taxonomy (GTDB): domain Bacteria; phylum Pseudomonadota; class Alphaproteobacteria; order Rhizobiales; family Rhizobiaceae; genus Neorhizobium. The sequence goes on along the minus strand of NZ_JALBGV010000007.1, from coordinate 61,491 downwards.
TGATGCCGGCGCCAGGATGGTCATCATTCCCGACAACGAGAACATCGAGGTATCGGCGGTAAAGAAGAAAAAGATCACCACCATGACGAGGCCCGCGACTGCGCCAAGTTCGGGGCGCCGCATCAGGCTTGTCAGGACGCTGACCTTCTTGAGGCGCTCGTCAGATTTAATCGATGCGGCTGGAATTTTGCTAATTTCAGTCATGGTTCCTCCCGTGGGCGTCGCGCGCCACAGCCATGCAGACAACGCGTAGGGTTAGTCGGCAGCCCCTCCTGCTGAAGGAGCGGCCGACACGTGCTAACGCGACAGAGGGTGGATCAGCGGATGCCCTTCGCCGACAGTTCGACGACCTGAGCCGCCTTATCCTTGGTGATCAGATTCGGACCCGATGGAACGTTGCCGCCGGGGATGAGGCCATATTTCGCGTTATTGGCCAGGAAGACGGTCGACAAATAGCCCTGCAGGAACTGTTGCTGGTCGATCGCGAAGGCAGCTTCGCCGGCGGCAACCGCTTTCAGGAAATTGGCCGAAAGATCGAAGGTCGCCACATTGACCTTGCCGGTCTTGCCAGCGTCCTTGACGGCTGCGAGCGAAGGTTCGCCGGCGGTGCTTGCACCGAGAGCCATGATGGTATCGATAGCATTGTTGGCGCTCAGTGACGCTTTGACCTTGGCGCGAACTTCGGCCGGATCATTGGACACCGGCAACACGGTAACAGTACCGCCGAAGCCATCCGAGAAGCCCTTGCAACGCAGGTCGAGCGAGACGTTACCGACCTCCTGGTTGACGCAGATGCCGGTCTTGCCACCCATCTGTTTCAGCTTTTCACCGGCAGCCTTACCTGCGCCGTACTCGTCTTGACCGACATGCAGCAAAGCACCGAGTTTCTTGGAAACATCGGACCCGGAGTTAATGGAAATCACCGGAATACCGGAAGCCACCGCCTTCTCGATCGAGCGTCCGAGAGCCGAAGCATCCGGGATCGACACGATCAGCCCGTCCGGCTTCTGGTTCACCGCAGCGTCGATCAGCTGGCTCATAGCCACCATGTCGAATGTCTCAGGCGCGCGATAATCGACCTGAACGCCGGCATCCTTGGCGCCGGCTGTCACGCCATTCTTGACCACCGACCAAAAGGGATCGTTTGCTTGGCCATGCGTGACGGCGATGATCTTGATATCTTTTGCGTATGCGAGACTGTCAGCACCCGCAACGGCTGCAACGATCGAAACGCCGAGCGCGAGTTTCTTGATAAGCGATTTCATGCTCTTTCCTCCCATTGACGCGGCTAAGCCTGCGTCGCTCCTCTATCCGACGTGGACCTCCCCCCGCCGTTTCCATTGCTAGGCCGCAATAGATTTTGCTACCGGTAGCAACCGTAAAATTCATATCAGTTGGCTTCAATATGTCAACTCAATAATTCCAATTTTCGGCACAACGGAATATCCATTCCACGCGGTAGGTCAGGTGAGGTCAGTATGGCGAAGCGAGTTACAGCGGAAGATGTGGCGCGATCTGCAGGTGTCTCGAAGTGGACCGTCATTCGCGCGTTTACGCCGGGGGCTTCGATCGCCGAAAAAAGTCGATTGAGGGTTCTGGAGGCCGCGGAGAGCCTGAACTACCGGCCGAACTTGCTGGCACGCAGCTTGGCGACCAACCTGACACACCAGGTCGCGATCCTGGTCGATGATTTCAAGAACCCACACAAACTGCCAGTTCTCGAGATTTTGACTTGGCAACTTCAGTCAGAAGGCTTGTTGACGGTCCTTATCAACATCAATGAACATTTCGACCACGTGCAGGCGCTGTTGGATGCCGGCCAGCGTCAAGTCGATGCCATCATCTTGTTCGGCACGGCGTTCCGACCGGAGATGCTGGAGGACGATCGGATACAGGGCGGGGCCCCGCTTTACGTTTTGGCCCGCGATAGCCAGATACCGAATGTCCCCGCGATCACATGCGATACGCCGCTGGCGATGCGAGAACTATGCGAGTATTTTTATTCTAAAGGATATCGACGTCCCGCTTTTCTGTCCGGCGCCAAAACCCTTTCCACCGCGTTGGGCCGACGCCGCGCGTTCAACGCTTTCTGGGAAGCCCATGGCGCTAAGTCTGTGCTTGGTGTTTCGGCAGCATCCTACAGTTCAGGACACGGATTTGAGGCCGCAAGGATCTTGTTTCAGGAGACCCCACGCGAGCAATGGCCGGATCTTCTCATGTGTGAAAACGATGCTCTGGCCTTCGGCGCGATCGATTACGTCCGCAGTACCCTAAAACTCCGTATTCCGGATGATATTGCGATTGCCGGTTTCGACAATACTCCCCTCGCTGCCTCCCCTGCCTATGACCTGACGACATACGAGCAGCCCGCTATCGAAATGGTAACGGCAATCCTGTCTATGATACTCGGAAGGGAGCCACGAGAAAACAAAGCCTTCAGGGGGAAACTTATCTCAAGATCAACTGCTTAGCATTCGACAAATGCGACCCCGCGACAGGATCGGAATGGCAGCCTCGAACGCCGGCGATCCCTGGTCGGTCAGTTCACCGACGGTCTGTGCCATGCCGGCAAGTGGAGCGAGGCTCAGTCGAAAAAGCCCGCATCCTCTTCCCTGAGATATTTCCTGGCCCCTTCAGGGTCGATATCGAGGCCCAGACCCGGCGCTTCCAGTAGGTCCACCATGCTGTCCTTGACGATCTGCGGCGGCAAGCCGATTACCAGGTCCTCCCACCAGGGGTCGGAGGCGGTCGGATATTCGAACGCGACGTAATTTGCCGGCAACGTGGCGCAGACATTGATCAACGCGCCAAGCCCCAGCAGGCCGTTGGCGGTGCCGTGCGGTGCCATTAGGATCGAGTGCATGTAGGCGTGCTCGGCGACCCATTTGAGCTCGGCAATGCCGCCAATATCGGCTGGATCGGGGCCGATGACGCGCACCGCCTGCGTCTCGATCAGTTCCTTGAAATTGTGCCGCAGGTAGATCTGTTCCCCAGTGTGAATAGGCGTCGAGGTTGAGGTTGTCAGCTCCCGATAGGCCTGCGGATTGACCCACGGCACGTAGTCGCCGGTCAGCATGTCCTCGAGCCACATCAAATTGTACTTCTCGACCGCGCGAGCGAACTTGATCGCATCGGGCAGCATCCAGCCCGGGCCGCAGTCGAGCGCCAGGCTGACCTTGTCGCCCAGCACTTCCTTCATCGCGATCACGCAGTCGAGCATGTGATTGAAACCACGCTCGCTGATCACGCCCTGATCCATGGCACCGTGATAACCAGCCTTCTTCTGCGTCACGCCGTAGTGGAAGTCCTCGACGGTGTCCTTCATGTTGGAGTGGAACGAGATTCCTTGCTTGACCATGAAGAAGTTCTGCGGCTGCTCCATCATCCATTTGACGTCAGCGGCGTAATCCTCCGGCCGGTCGCCCGTGCGTGTCCGGCGGACCGAACCATTGTAGACGCGCACCTTGTCCCGCACCTTGCCGCCGAGCAGTTTATAGACGGGCACGCCCGCGGCCTTGCCGGCAATATCCCAAAGCGCATGCTCGATAGCGCTCACCGCCGCGCCGTACGGCTTGAAAGAGCCGCGTTGACGGATCTTCAGCATGACTCTCTCGACGTCGGTCGGGTCCTCGCCGATCAGCGCCTCGCGGAAATGCAGCACCCAGGGCTTGAGGTAGGGCTTGGTAAATTCGACTTCACCCAAGCCATAGAGGCCTGCGTCCGTAACGATGCGGACGATCGGATGTCTGCCGATAACGGCGCAGCGGAGATCGGTGATCTTCATCTTCGTTCCTTTTAGCCTCAGCTCCAGGTGCGATCCCAGGAATACTCATCGTCCCAGTGATCCGTAGGCTGCCAGATGCCGGTGACACCCGGCTGCAGATGCTGCGAGATCACCTCGTCGACGACGTCGTCAATCCCCAGGCCCGGCTTGTCCGAAACGGTGATGAAGCCGTCCTTCACCAGCGGTTTGGGAAGGCCGGTGACGATATCGTCCCACCAGTCGACATCGGCGGAATGGTATTCGAGCGCCATGAAATTTTCGGTCGCGGTGGCGACATGCGCAGCGGCCATTGCTGCGATTGGACTTTCTGCCATGTGGATGGCCATGGCGACACCCCGGTCCTGCGCCATATCGCCGATCTTCTTGGTCTCGAGGATACCCCCACTTGTGAGCAGGTCCGGGTGGATAACGGAGACGCCGCCGCTGTTAAGCAGAGGCTCGAAGCCTTCCTTGAGGTATATGTCCTCGCCGGTGCAGATTGGCACCGTGGTGGCGTCCTGCAGTTGTCGATATTGCTCGGTATACTGCCATGGGATCACATCCTCGAGCCAGGCCGGCACGTATTTTTCAATTCGCCTGGCAAGGCGAATGCCGTTCTGCATGGAGATATGGCCGATATGGTCGATCGCGAGCGGCACATCCATGCCGATGACCTCACGAACCTCGGCAATGTATTGCTCAAGGAAGTCGAGGCCCTTGTCGGAAAAGTGGAGGCCGGTGAACGGGTGCGGGACGTTATGCAAATCGTATACAGCGTTGCGGAGGCGCCGCTCCTCCATCGTCTTTAGCGGACCGCGGTCGGGGTGGTGGCGGTACCCTTCAAGTGAGCCGGCAGGAGACACGACCGCACCGGGCACATCCGCGATCTGCATCAATCCCAAATCCATCTTGAGGAAGGTGAATCCGAGCTCCATGCGCTGCTTGAGGCGTTTACCGGTCTCGGTACCGCTCGGCACGGTCGCGTCGGTATCGCAATAGACGCGCACCTTCTCCCGAAACCGACCGCCGAGCATCTGGTAGACAGGGACGCCATAGGCCTTGCCGGCAAGATCCCACAAGGCGATTTCGACCGCCGACACGCCGCCGCCTTGCCGGCCGTGCCCGCCGAACTGCTTGATCCGTCGAAACAGGCGATCGATGTCGCAAGGGTTCTCGCCAAGCAACCGGCTCTTCAGCATCAGCGCGTAGGTGGCGCTGGCACCGTCGCGCACCTCGCCAAGCCCGACAATGCCCTGATTAGTGTAAATCTTCAGCAGCACCGAGGTGAACGGCGCGCCGACAATTTCGGCTACCCGCATGTCGGTGATGCGAAGGTCAGACGGCTTGGAACGCGTGTTCACCCGATTGAGCGCCTCGTCGGCTCCATTTGCTTCTGGCATGATTTATCCTCGTTCTGGTCGGCGGCGCTCGTCGTCGCGCACGCTGAGGCGGCGTAGAGCGTTGTTAGCTAGTGCAGCTCTATCTCGTGATTTTGAAGGTAGTCGCGGTTCATTTCGACGCCCAGACCAGGCTTAGGCGTAAGCTTGAGGCTGCCGTTCGAAACATCGAGTGGTCTGTCGATGAGGTGATCGTATTTGCCCAGGTTCCACTCTGACGTTTCAAGTTTGTAGAAATTGGGAACGGTCATCATCACCTGCGCTCCCGCAACCACGTTGATCGGCCCTGCGGCGTCATGCGGCGAGACCGGGATGTAGTAGGCTTCGCATAGGGCGGAAATCTTCTTGAGTTCGGTAATGCCGCCGGTCCAGGTGACGTCCGGCATGATGTAGTCGGCGAGCTTGTTTTCGAGCACCGGCACGAAATCCCACTTCGTGTGGCCGCGCTCGCCCCACGAGATGGCGGCGCTGACCTTCTCACGGACCTGTTTGAGAGCGCTGAGGCTCTCCGGTGGACAGGGCTCCTCGAACCAGTCGATCTGACCGGCTTCCTCGAGGCTCCGACAAAGGCGAATGGCGGTGGGAACGTCGAACCGGCCATGCGCATCGATGAGGATGTCCACATCAGAGCCGGCCGTTTCGCGGATCAGAGCAGTGAGTTCGGCGGCTTCGCGCTCATCCTTGCGGGTCATGCTGCCATCGAGGTAGCCGTCCCGTTGTTCGCGAGACTGTCCATCGGCGGTGCGGCCCTGGTGGGGGAAAGGATCGAACTTGAGCGCAGTGTGGCCGGACTCGACGATGTCCCGAATTTCCCGAACCACAGCCTCTTTGCTGGTAAACTTGGCCTGGTTGGGATGGGTGTAGAGCGCGATTTCATCGCGTACCGGCCCGCCCAACAACTCGTAAATCGGCTGACCCAGAACTTTGCCTCGGATGTCCCAAAGGGCTATGTCGATGGCACTTACGCATTCGACTGCGGCGCCACGACTGCCCATGTAGGTGAAGCTGCGGAATATCTTGTGCCACAGATACTCGATACGTGCCGGGTCCTCGCCTGTCAAAGCGTCACCGATCTGCCGCAGGATCGTGCACAAAGCGCGATTGGCGAGCTTTGTCGTGGTGGTGATCTCTCCCCAGCCGCTCACCCCCTCGTCGGTCGTCACTTCGACGAACAGATACTCTCCCCAATAAGACGCATCGGATCTGATTAGCCACGGCCGAACGCTGGTGATTTTCATCTCAACTGCCTTTATCTGAAGTGGTCGTCATGACGTTGTTCAAGGCTATGAATTCTATCCTGCCCAAGCGGCGCTACGCGCACGCATGTGTTCGAGGATGTGCCGCCCGGAGCCTTCGACATGGCGTGCGATGAGTTCGGCCGCCTCGTTCGCATTTCCCGCTTTTACATGTGCGATGAGCTCGCGATGTTCGCTAAGGATCGCGGCACGCCGGGCAAGCGTGAAGTTGAAACGCCGGCTCACGGCTCGAAGCACTTCGCGATGCTTCCACCAAAGCTCGGCGGCATGGTGGTTGTAGTGCTTCTGGTACATTACGGTATGAAAGGCGGTGTCCAACTCGCTGTGCCTGAACGTATCGGCGAAGTCGTTCTCTTCAATCAGGCCTTGGATGCGTTCGAGTTCAGCAATATCCTCGACTGTGGCCATATTCACGAACCATCGCGTCAGTGCCGGCTCGATCAGGACTCCTATCTCGTAGATGTCCCGAACAAAATCCTGATCTATCGGCCGGACGCGCGCTCCACGGTTGGGAACGAAGGTTACGAAGCCCTCCCCGCGCAGCAGTTGTAGAGCCTCGCGCACGGGGTTGGTTGAGGTACCGTGGCGCCGGGCGAGATCGGTGACCACAAGCCGCTCGTTGGCAGCGAGCCGCCCTTCGATAATGTCGTCCCTGATCAGTTGATAAAGCGACGCGCCTTCGCTGGAGGCCCCGATGGCGTCGATCCCTTCGGGTGGCTGCGCTTTAAAATCACTCGTAACGGCCAAAGCTATCCCCAATCAATACACAGATTGCTCGGATATCACGCAAGGCTTCCATAAACAATGTACGATTTCTTTAGTTGACAGGTAATCTGTGATCTGAAAACGTATGATATGGTCGAAGGGATACATTGGGTGGAAAGTCCCACGGCCGGGGAGCAAAGACCGCTCGCTTCACACAGAGCGGCATGGGAGAAATCTGGGAGGATACCTATGACGAGTACTTCACTCGGCGGTGCTGTCGTGCGCGGCACTGTGTCCACTGCTTTGCTGGTATCGTTGATGTCTGCGTCTGCGCTGGGTGCGCCGGTCGACTTGAGCAAGTGGTCGCCGCAATATGTGCGCTCCATTGCCGGTACACAGGATTTTGACACGGCGGCCGACTGCGCCAAAGTCACCCCGCTCGACTACAAGGGGCGACTGACATTCTGGTATCAGGGTGTGTTCGAGGGCGACCCCGACCTCCTGCGCCAGTATTACAAGGACTTCTTTGCGACCTTCCGCAAAACCTATCCGAACATCCAGCTCGAGGATCAAGCCCTTACCTATAACGACCTGCTGGACAAGTTCCGGACCGCGCTCCTTGGCAATGCGGCGCCCATGGCGGTCCGCCTACAAATCCTGGGCGGCACCGAATTCGCCTCGAAGGGCTATCTGCGGCCGCTCAAACCCGAGGATATCGGGTATGCGACCGATGATTTCTGGCCCGGTGCAATGAAGGCCGTGACCTGGGAGGGCGTGACCTACGGTATCCCGACCAATAATGAGACGATGGCGTTCATCTGGAACGCCGACATCTTCAAGCGCGCGGGCCTCGATCCGGACAAGGCTCCGGCAACATGGGACGATGTCGTCAAATATTCCAAGCAGATCCACGACAAGCTCGGCATTGCCGGTTACGGCCTGGTGGCGCGCAAGAATGCCGGCAATACACCGTACCGTTTCATGCCGCAGCTGTGGGCTTATGGCGGCGGCGTTTTTGACGAGGCCAACGCGAACCCGACTTACAAGCAGGTCGAGCTGAACAGCGCGCAGAGCAAGGCGGCGCTGCAAGCCTCCTATGACATGTATGTTCGCGACAAGTCGGTTCCGGTTTCGGCGCTTACCAATCAGCAGGCGGATAATCAGCCACTCTTCCTCGCTGGCCAGCTCGCCATGATGGTCTCGCACCCGTCCGACTATAACGTCATGCTCGACTTGCAGAAGAAGACGACGGGTACCGACAAGGACAAGGCGCAGACCGTCATCGACAACATGCGCTACGGTCTGATACCGACTGGCCCGAACGGCAAGCGTGCCGTCGTGTTTGGCGGCTCGAACATTCACATCCTCAAGCCCGAATATGTCGAAGGCGGCAAGGTAGACGAGCCGGCTGCAAAGGCTATCGGTTGCATGTGGGCGAGCCCCGAATGGTCGCTGAAGATGGCCTATGCCGGCTCAAACCCGGGAAATCTCAACGGCTTCAAGACCAAATGGATGAAGGAGCGCTTGGACAGCATCAAGTTCCTTGATGTCACGACTTCCATGCTGCCTTACGGCATCCCGTTCCCGGCGCTGCCGCAGTCGCCGGAAATCATGAACATCATCGTCCCTGACATGCTGCAGAATGCGCTGACCGGCACCATGACGGTTGACCAAGCAGCGGAAGACGCAGCCAAGAAGGTAAAAAACCTGACGGCCGGCGGACTTTAGTCCATGCCTGACGATCTGACCGGCCGCGCTGAGGCTGCGGCCGGTTTGTTCCGAAAAATGGGGGCATGGCACCGTGACGATCTTGACTGGCAAGGCCGAGACCAGCCGTAGACTGCGACCCGAAGGGTCCGGTCTGCTGCGAAAGATTTGGGAACATCGCGCCGACTACGCCTATGTGCTCCCTGCAATCGCCGTGATGCTCATCGTCATAGCCTATCCGATCTACTACACGATCGAGCTTTCGTTCTTCAATACACCGCCTGGCCTACAGCTCCGGGACAAGATTTTCGTCGGCCTTAACAACTACACCGCGATCCTCACAAGTCCGGTGTTCTGGACGGTCACCCGGAACACGCTTATCTGGACAGCGGGATCCACTTTGATCTCATTTGTCCTCGGGTTTGCCAGCGCACTGGCGCTCCATCGTGACTTTGTCGGCCGTGGCATCTTGCGAGCCATCCTGATCATTCCCTGGGTCATCAGCGCGGTCGCCGCGTCCTATATCTGGAAATGGATCTACCATTCGGACTTTGGGATTATCGGCGCGGTACTGGTCGGCCTAGGATTGGCCGACCGACCGCCGAATTTCATCGACAGCGTCAACACGGTGCTGCCCTCCCTGATCGTCGTCAATATCTGGCGGGAGTTTCCGTTTGCCATGATCATGATGATGGCTGGCCTGCAAACAGTACCCGATCAGTTGCTGCGCGCGGCAAAAGTCGACGGAGCCAATGCATGGCAGCGGTTCTGGCACGTCACCTTCCCGCACCTGAGAAACGTCTCGACCGTGACGATCCTTCTCCTGGCAGTGGCCAACTTCAATTCCTTCATTATCCCCTGGATCATGACCGGCGGCGGGCCGTCGAACGCATCGCATATCTGGATCACCCACATTTATGAGCTCGCCTTCGGCCGCCAGCGCTGGGGAGTGGCATCGGCCTATTCAGTGCTGCTGTTCCTGATCCTGATGTCGCTCGGCTACTTCTACGTCCGTGCGCTAAGCGGCAACGAGCGGAAAGATGGGAGCGCATGAGCACGATTGCTGAGACTGCTCCCCGAAGCCAGGCCCGTCGCCGTGTGCGCATCGACGGATGGCGGTGGGGCGGACGCATCTTCCTCGCGTTCATGCTGCTTTACACTGCGCTGCCGATGATCTGGATGCTGATCACCTCGATCAAGTCCGGCTTCGCAGCCATGCAATTCCCGCCGCAATGGTGGCCTGACCAACCGACCCTTGCCAGCTACGAGAAGCTCCTCGACCCGCAAAATAGCGTAGGCCAGGACTTCCTCCGTTTCTTCTGGAACAGCCTTTTCGTCTCCACGACCACGACTATCCTTTCGGTGATCGTGGCAGTTCCTGCGGCCTACGCGTTTTCGCGCTTCACCTTCCCCGGCCGGAACTTTCTGTTCTTCGCCGTCCTGCTGCGCAACATGTTCCCGGCTGTGATCTTTCTCGTGCCGCTCTTCATCCTGATGCGCGCGATCGGCCTGGTGAATACGCATGGGTCGCTCATTCTAACCTACCTCACATTCGGCCTGCCGCTGGCAATCTGGCTCCTCAAGGGCTTCTACGACAATATCCCTGTGCAGCTCGAGCAGGCCGCACGCATCGACGGGGCAACGCGGTTCCAGGCCTTTGTCCTGATCGTGATGCCGCTCTCGACGCCGGGCATCATCGCCACGGCGATCTACTCCTTCATCGGTGCGTGGAATGAGTACATCTACGCCTACACCTTCCTCTCCAAGAACGAGCAGTTGACCCTGCCGGTCGGCATCCAGCGCTTCTTCTCGGAAAATACCACGGACTTTCCGGGCCTGATGGCGGCCAGCTTCATGATGAGCGTGCCCGTCGTGGTCCTGTTCCTCCTCCTCCAACGATATTTCGTACGCGCCCTCACGGAAGGCGCAGTCAAGCACTAGGGAGTTGCCGGTGGCCCACGTGGTCCTCAATGATCTCGTCAAGACCTATGGCAGCTTCAAAGCTGTCAACAATGTTTCGCTGACGGTCAACGACGGCGAATTCGTTGCGCTCGTCGGCCCTTCAGGCTGCGGCAAGACAACCACCCTCAATCTTGTGGCGGGGCTCATCCCCATCACATCTGGCGACATCGTCATCGGCGACAGGGTGGTCAACGACCTCGACCCCAAGGACCGGGACATCGCAATGGTGTTCCAGAACTACGCGCTCTATCCGCAGAAATCGGTCTACAAAAACCTGGCGTTCCCGCTGCAGATGCGCAAACTGCCAAGGGACGAGATCGACAAGAAAGTCAGGGAAGCAGCGCGCGTGCTCGACATGACCCAGCTGCTCGAGCGCAAGCCACGCGAACTTTCGGGCGGGCAACAGCAGCGCGTGGCGCTCGGCCGTGCCCTCGTCCGCGATCCGGCGGTATTCCTGATGGATGAACCACTCTCCAACCTCGACGCAAAGCTGCGCGTGCAGATGCGGTCGGAGATCAAGCGTTTCCACCAGGACCTCAAGGCAACGATCATCTATGTGACGCACGACCAGCTCGAAGCCGTGACCATGGCGGACAGAATGGCGGTGATGAACGGCGGTTACCTTCAGCAATACGCTTCACCGGCGCAGGTGTTTGCACATCCGGTGAACATGTTCGTCGCCAGCTTTGTCGGCAGCCCGGCGATGAGCCTTGTTCCGCTGGAGGCATCAACGGCGAGCGGCGACACTGTGTTGACAAGCGCGGAGGGCTGGCGCCTCGAGCTCTCGCCACACAACGCCCGGAAGGTCGCGACGGCAACCACCAAGAAAGTCGTGCTCGGCGCACGTCACTCGACGATCAAGCTGCACAAGAGTGCGGTGCCGGGAAGCGTTCCTGCCAAGGCCTACACGGTGGAGCCGACCGGAGACGTCACTTTCGTACAGGCGTTCCTGTCTGGCGCCATCGTCAATGTCAGCGTGCCGCCGACCATTGCCGTCGCGCCCGACGAACCGATCTGGCTCGAGTTCGACCAGGAGCGGATGCATCTGTTCGACGGCGAAACAGAAATGGCCCTCATGGCCAGCTGAGACAGGCCAGATACGTGTGAAACAGGGTGTAGATGACTACGAAGCTTAAAATCACCGCTATCAAGCCCTATCCGGTATGGATCGGAATACGCAACCAGATGCTCGTCAAGGTCGAGACCGACAACGGCATCTTCGGATGGGGCGAGAGCGGCTTGAGCGGTCGCGAGAAGGCCGTGGCCGGTGCGATCGAGCACTATCGCGAGTTTCTCATCGGTCGCGACCCGATGCAGATTGGTCGGATCTGGCAAGAAGTTTATCGCAGCCAATATTTCGAAGGCGGGCGCGTTCTGCAGGCGGCGATTTCCGCCATCGACATTGCCCTTCACGACATCAAGGGCAAGGCACTGGGGGTGCCGGTCTACGAACTGCTGGGCGGCAAGCAGCGCGACCGCATTCCTACCTTCGCTTCGACCGGTGACGAGGCCGAGGGCGATATTGCCATCGAACGAGCCCGCGAACTACGCGCGCAGGGGTGGCAGGCGATCCGTTTTTTCCCTATCGGGCAAAACAACAAGGACATTTTTGAGCCCCGCGAGTCGATCGGCGCTACCGCGAATATGCTAAACAAGGCGCGAGAAGCGCTTGGCGATGACGTCGTCCTCGGCATCGACTATCATCATCGGCTGTCGGTGGCAGAGGCGGCGAGCTTCTGCAACAAACTCGGCCGTGGCGTGCTTGATTTCCTCGAGGAACCAATACGGGACGAGACACCGGAGGCCTACGAATCCCTGCGAACGATGACCGACATCCCGTTCGCCATCGGCGAGGAATTTGCCAGCAAGTGGCAGTTCCTGCCCTACATCGAGCGCGGCATCCATCAGTTCAACCGGCTCGATGTTTGCAATGTGGGCGGGCTCACCGAAGCAATGAAGGTCGCTGGTTGGAGCGAGGCGCACTATGTGGACCTGATGCCGCACAATCCCCTCGGCCCGGTCTGCACGGCCGCGACCATCCATCTCGCCGCCTCGGTACCGAATTTCGCTTGGCTCGAGACCAGGGCGCCCGAAGCAAAGCTGGGCTTCGATAATTCCGACTTCTTCCCCGTGCAACCGCGGCTCGTCGGCCCAGACTATCCGGTCAGCGATCTGCCGGGGCTCGGCGTCGAGGTCAACGAAGAGGCGGTCAAGGCGGAGAGCTTTCGTTTCTGGGAAGCGCCTCACCTGAAGCGCCGCGACGGTTCTGTCACGAACTGGTAGTTTTCATCCATCGGAACCTAAAATGACCCATACACCCGACATTACGCGACCGTCCAAGGAGCTGATCGACGCACTGAAGGAAATCGGCGCCGCGACGGTTGCCGGCACGCTTGGCCACATGGGCTTCCGCAATCCGCACATGGTTGGTCCCGTGCCGCAGAATCGCGGGAAGTCGATCGTCGGGCCAGCCCTGACGCTTCAATTCATGCCGCAGCGGCCGGATCTCTTCACCGAGGGAGAATATGCCGATCCGGAGACGCAGTTGCACCGGCACGTGCTCTATCACGCCCAGGAGGGCGATGTGGTCGTGGTCGATGCGCGCGGCGATATGAGTTCCGGGGTCTTCGGCGATATGATGTCGACCTATTTCAAAGGCAGAGGCGGTGCTGGCATCGTGATCGACGGGTGCATGCGCGATCGGCCCAATGTCGAGAAACTGGATCTCCCCCTTTGGCTGCGCGGCTGGACGCCCAACTACCATGTGCAGACGAGCATTTACCCCAATGCCGTCAACGTTCCGATTGCCTGCGGCGGTGTCACGGTCATTCCCGGCGACATCATCGTCGCCGACGATGACGGCGTGGTGGTGCTTCCAGTCTCAATGGCCTCAAAGGTAATCGAAGAGGCACAAAAACATCACGAATGGGAAGAATTCTCGCGCGAGAAGCTGATGGAGGGCGGATCGTTGCAGCGCTACTATCCGCTGCATGACGATGCCCGCGGAGAGTACGAAGAGTGGCGCAAAACAAACCGCTTGGGACCAACTTAGCCAATGGATTACCCCAGGCGGGCGGCGAATTTTCCGGGGTGTCACCAGGCCCGGCCATGCGCATCGGCCATTCGGAAAGTAATCTCGTGTTGGCGCAAAGATCGAACGCGGAACTGGATGATCTCCCCTAAGCTCGACAGGCTTTTACCGGAGCGGCCGCCGAGGCCGGTATCAAGGTTCGGGATCAGTGAAACACCATCTTCGTCCGCTTCCGTACAGATCCCGTGGGTTTGGCAATATCTGTGGAAAGGGCATCTCCCATCACCTATAGTTGCCCCTTCAAAGGAGGTGGATATGACATATCACAATCCTTTCCCAGCTCGCGCAATGACGATGGGAGACATTTCTCTCCTCAGACACGCAGTCATTGTCGCGGCCGAAAGCTCGGAACGTAGTGCGGAAGCGGTCGCGCCCATCGTGTACGATCTCTACTGCCGCGGGCTTAAAGATCCGGAGAAACTTGCCGAGGCCGCGGGCTTGCTCGCCGCGTCTCGTTCCTTGAACTGACCATTACCCAGGGCGGGCCGGCGGCCGGAACCTGTCATTGCACAGTTCCGGTCGCAACTCCCAGCGGAACCTTATAGCCCCACAAGGCGGCGGCCCTTTCGTGCCAACCGATATCCTTGGTTAACCGCCTAAACGAGCGAGTTCGGTGAGATAGAAGTTCAGGGACCCCGGCGTCGCCTGCCGCTAACCGTTTACCGCAGCGGCAAGGACGACAACACGAGGCAACGTGCAAAAGGACAGCCGCATCCTGCGGCCGCCTGCGGTCACGGCCTCGCGGCGAGCAAGATCGACATTTATATGCTCGTAACCCAGAATTTCCCCATCAAGCGGGTACGCGGCTTTGTAGGCCGCCTCCTTCGCGCTGTAGAGAACGCGCGTCGCAAAACGCGCGTCGACCCCCGAGAGGACATCCCCGGAAGTCAGTACAAGGGCGGCGATGTCGTCCGGCAGCGGTTCGGCCGGCTCGACATCAATGCCGAGCGAGGGCACGTGAACGCTTCTGGCAATGGCTGCGACCGCCATTTCCGCATCATGCGCGAGAGAGCCGACGAAGCCCCGGGGCCAGAGCGGTGCTCCGGCGGGGGAACGCCCTATGGGGGCCTCTTCCGCATCTTCAAGCGCCAGTAGACATCGGACAAGCGAGCGGGCGGTACCGCTCGCTCGCCGGACCGCAGGTTGCCTGGAGGTAATGGCGGCCACTTCGTCAGGCAGGAGCAAGGCTTCGTCATTTGGGCCGATCATGCGACAACCGAGCCGGACAGTCGGCGGGGCAAGCCGCTTCATCTCCGTCAATAGCGCAGCTTCTGCCGCTCCGCCGTTCATTTGCCCGCAACTGACTTGAGAAAACCGCCAGGCTTTGCGGGGTTGCCGCGCCAGATCGAGTTCGGCTGAAGGATTTCGCCTTTCATCACAAAGCAATCAACGTCGGCGAGTGCTCCATCTCCCATCGTTACGCCGTAATGAATGAAGGCCGCGGGGCCGAGGGTGCAGCCGTTGCCGATGCGGATGAAATCCGACTTGAACGCGCCTTCCTCCAGCGAGTGCGCCTGGATGACGCAGCCTTCGTTGAGCGTCGCGTCGTCGCCGATCTCCACCAGCGATCTTTCTGTCAGGTTCGCGCCGCCATCGTAGACGCGCCTGCCAATCTTGACCCCTAACGCTCGCAGTATCATTGGACGGAACGGCGTGCCGGCGAAGAGCTGCACAACCGGCGAATCCGATAGCTTCCAGTGACGCTCGTGACGCCAGAAGGCAACATCGTAGATGGTATTCATCTGCGGCTGAAGCTTTCGGAAGCGCAGGCTCGCCCACTCCAAGAAGATATGGAACGGAATGGCAAACGCTGCCGTCAGTACGACCGCGACGAACAGAGCCATCTGCGCCCACTCGGTGTAATAGTTCAGCGCCCGGTCCCAAATCGCCAATGTAATGAACAACACTGTCCATTGCGTGGCGATAAACATCAGGGCGGTCGTGAGATTGTGCCTGTTCTTGTGCGGGAGACAGCCGCGGCGTTCGGCGTCGCTGACACCTTGAATGAGTTCTTTATCGCGCTTGACAATTCGGGGGATCTCGAAAGGCGGCGAACCGAGCAGGCCCACGTTTTCGCGTAACGGTCCATCGATTGGTACCATTACTTTTGTGCCAAGCAGCACGTTATCCCCGGTCCGGCTATCCGGCGGATAGAAGATGTTGTTCCCGAAGTAATTGCGCTCGCCGACCTTGGTGTGCTCCAGCCTGAAGGCAGAAGCCGACTTGTGGACGTTGATCATGTAGAGCCCGTCCGAAACCATCGTTCCGGAACCGATCTCGCAGAACAGCGGATTGTCCTGCTGCTGATTGCTGCCGAAGTTCGAGCCGGTTTGCACCACCTTGTTAAGTTTCCAGCCAAGTGCCCGCATGTAGTGGACGATGGCGGAGCTGTCGCCGAATATCAGGTTGAGAAAGCGAGCATTGGTGGAAGCCTCGACGATAGACTGCAACCAGAAATGAAAGCCATAGAGTCGGTAGGTGCGCCCGGGCTTCAGCAATAAGCTGAACAGGCGCGGCAGCACGAGCGCGACGAAAAGCAGCGCGCTGGTGAGAGCAAAGAGCGTCACGGTCGTGCCGACGGCGACGATACCGATAGACTCCTGATAGTCGTCGCTGACATTTTGCCAGTAGCTGTGGAACCACAGGGGGAACGGGGTGACGACAGCGAAAAGTGTGATGAGCTGTACAGCCTCGTAACTAAAGCGTCGCGTCTTCGAAAGGCTAAGGGTCGGGGCTTTGCAGTAATCCGCCGTGGTCGGTATCGCCGGGGATCCGTGCCAGTGGGCATCGTCTGGAATGTGCTCTCCTCGCTGCAGCGAGGACGCATGGCCGAGCTGTGCTCGCTCCCCAACGGATGTATCAATATCAATCACCGAACCTACGCCGACGAAGGCGTCGCAGCCGATGGAAATCGATCCCGTATGAATATAGCCGGCCTGAGCGCGATAGCCGAGAATCATGGATTCCTTGCGCAGTATGGCGTTGTCCCCGATGGAGATCAGGTCGGTGCAGACCGGGATCGTGCGGGACTCGATGGTAGCGTTGCGACCGAGACGGGCACCGAGCAAGCGAAGATAGAGGTTGTAAAGCGGGCTGCCGCGAAAGAGGACGACCGGCGCCGAACGTATGAGCGTTTTGACCACCCAGAAGCGGTAGTAGCGAAGACCCCAAATCGGAAAGCTCTCTGCTTTCCAGCGGCCGATGAGCAGCCACTTCATCGCAACGGCAAAGCCTGACATACCGAAAAAAACTGCTGCCGACAACATCGCGCAACGCAGGTAGAGCTGAACCGGGTCGTCGAGCATGTCATAGACCCAGTTGAGCCCATAGTTCAGCATCCAAAGATCGAAATAGCCGAAGAGGCAATAAAAGGCGAGCTGCGCGGCGCCGCTGGTCCAGTAGGCGAGGTTCGAGGCGCGATGATTGATGACAGGCTCCTCCACGGGTATCGCCTTGTCCTCAGGGCCGCGCAGGTGTCGCGCCAGAGCGGCGACCGTCGGATTGAGATAGATGTCCCGCATCGAAGTGCCTGACCACTCCTGGCGTGCACGCAGACGGGCACAGAAGCGCGCCATCAGCAATGAGTTCGCGCCGAGATCATCAAAAAAATGATCCTCAACGGAGATGTCGTCCATCATCAGCACTTCGCCCAGCGCCACCACCAGATAGCTCTCGTCATCGGTGGAGGGGAGGACTTCCTTGCGCCCTGTGCTGACCCGGAGGCCCATCGGCTTTGGCAGCCTCCCCGTATCCACCTTATCGGAGACTGTCATTGGCAATGCCGCAAGCTCCTCAAGGAATGAGGGTACCATGTACTCCGGTAGGCGCCGGCGCAGTTCTTTAGCAAGATGGGCGCGAGAAAGAGTTCCGGTACCGGATTTTAGCGCATAATAACCGACCAGCTCCAGGCGGCCGGGCTCGACCTCCCAAGTGGTGACGGCGGCCTGCGCTATATCGGGCTGGTCGAGCAAGGCCGTCTCGATTTCACCCAGCTCGATGCGATAGCCGCGAATCTTCACCTGTGTATCGATTCGGCCGTGATATTCGATTTCGCCGTCTGTATTTATGCAGCCGAGATCGCCGGTACGGTAGATGCGTTTTGAGGGATTATTAGGCAGATCGAGAAAGTCAGGAATGAATTTCTGTGCCGTCAGATCCGGCCGATTGAGGTAGCCGACTGCAAGGCCGATGCCGGCAATGCCGATTTCTCCAAATTCCCCGGCCGCCGCCAATCGCGGCGCTTCGGCATCAAGGATCACGATAGAATAAGAGGGCAGCGGCGACCCGATGGTCACGCGGCGCTCGGGCGTCAGGTAGCCCATGGTCGCGGTCACCGTCGCTTCAGTCGGGCCGTATGTATTAAGGATGCGGCGGCCCGGTTTCGACCAGCGGGTCACGAGATTCTGCGGACAGGCTTCGCCGCCCACGAGTATGGTGTGCAAGCTCGGCACATCGCTTTCCAAGGACGACAGCAGCGTCGGCGAGCAGGCCATGCAGGTAATGGCGTTAGCGCGAAGGAAGTCGCCGAGTTCCTCGCCTACCAGCGTCATGCGGCCGGGCGCGGGGACGATCGTGGCACCGGCGACAAATGGCACCCAGATCTCTTCGGTGGAGAAGTCGAAGGCGATCGTCATGCCCTGATAGACACGGTCGCCCGGTCGATAGCCATATGCTGCGGCGGCAACGTCAACGAAATTGCAGATGCTTTGGTGACGTACCGCCACGCCCTTGGGTCGGCCGGTCGTCCCGGATGTATAGAGGATATAGCAGATATCGTCGTCGGATCCGACGATATTGAGCGGGCTGTCCGATTGACGGGCGGTCTCCGGACAGTTGGCCGCAATCACGATATGTGGAACGGAAAGCGCCGCCGCGCGCGCCACGTGCTCGGCCATTGTGACGACGAAACGAACACCAGCGTCCTCGATAATCAAAGACATGCGCTCTTCGGGGAAGGCAGCTGCAAGCGGTACGAAGGCGGCCCCTAACTTCATGACAGCGAGGATCGCCATATACGTCTCGGCCGACCGCTCGAGCAGCAGGGCTACCCGGTCTCCGGGCTTGACGCCGCGCAGGGCGAGTAAGCGCGCAAGGCGGTTCGCCTCAGCGTCAATTTCAATGTAGGTCCACATGCGCCCGCCGTCTATAACGGCTGGCATCGCGCCGTAGCGCTCGGCACAGCGCTCGAACAGGCTGGAGAGCCGTTCGCCCGGCAGGGAAACGTTCCGTGGATCAGGGCCACATAGGATCTGCGGCACCGCACCGCGCTCCGTCACCTCCGAATGGCCCGAATTGAGACCGCGCACATGGATCCCCGCGTCGTTCATGTCTAATATCCTGCTTGTACTGTATCCAGCGACGTGACGTTGGCGATCTCGCTTCCTTGCCGATGCAGGGATCGCCTGTGGCGCCGGCGTACAGTTTGCGGCCGTCGTCATTGTTAGCTTCGCGCGCCTTACGCGAGATTTCGTGAAAAGAAAAGCAGCTTTGTTGGGCGCGTCAAAGCAGGTCCCACTGCTATGAAACGAACTGCGTCAAGAGCGCTCCCTGGACTGAGACTGCCGCCCAGCAGACAGATGTTGCGCAAGTGAAGATCGGGGCCTTGCCCGCCAGCGTCCGCCGGTTGAGACGTTCGCTGTGTTGCACGAGCCGGGACCGGAAGATCTCCCTGAGTTTCGGCACTTCTCCCGCGCCGAAGACATGGCTGGTCGCAAGCAGAGACTGAGACGAGGAAATCGCGGAACCCCAGACGCCGCAGGCCTGAGATATCCG
The DNA here is from genome assembly GCF_023006505.1 of Neorhizobium sp. SHOUNA12A. Lineage (GTDB taxonomy): Bacteria > Pseudomonadota > Alphaproteobacteria > Rhizobiales > Rhizobiaceae > Neorhizobium. The sequence goes on along the minus strand of NZ_JALBGV010000007.1, from coordinate 41,838 downwards.
CCAACCCGCGGAAATGTCGACGCCATTCCGAGAATGCGCCGCTGAGACTGGTTTCGCTGGACTGAATGGTAGCGGGAGGCAGAATTGAACTGCCGACCTCAGGGTTATGAATCCTGCGCTCTCACCAACTGAGCTACCCCGCCACAGGGACTGCGGAAGTTCCGGCGTGGCCGGTTCCGCTTTGGTCGTGCGGCTTATAAGTCCCCCGTCACCAAAGTGTCAAGCAGGGGCTGGGCAAAAACCGACGGCAATTTCGTGAGCCCCGGTTAGTGCACGTTTCAGGCAGCGACGGGTGTCGAAAGCAGAGCCTTCAGGGCGATTTCGGCCTCGGCTGCGCGTTCCGAACGCTCGATGAAACCGCCGCCATAGACGCGCGCATCCGCACCTTCGGCCGAATAGAGCACACACGCCTGGCCTGGCGCGACACCGGCCTCGCCGATCGCCAAATCCACATAGACGCCGTGTTCGTTGGAATGCAGGATCGCCGGCGTCGGCGGACGGGTCGAGCGCACCTTGGCGAAACAGGCAAATCCGCCCTTGGTGTCCTCGCCAAGCGCACCGTCGCCGATCCAGTTGACGTCGCGCAGATAGACGCGATGGGTATCCAGCGCTTCCTTCGGCCCGACGATCACCCGGCGCGAGCGGGCATCGAGATAAACGACGTAGAGCGGATCGCCGGTGGCGATGCCGATGCCGCGGCGCTGGCCGATCGTATAATGCACGATGCCTTCGTGGCGGCCGAGCACGCGCCCGTCCATGTGCACGATATCGCCGGCGAGTGCCGCGTTCGGCTTCACCTTGCTGATGATATCGGCATATTTGCCCTGTGGCACGAAACAGATGTCCTGGCTGTCGGCCTTCTTGGCAACGACAAGGCCCATTTCCTCGGCCAACTCGCGCACCTGCGCCTTTGACATGCCGCCGAGCGGGAAGCGCAGGTAGTCGATCTGCTCCTGGGTCGTTGCGAACAGGAACCAGCTCTGGTCGCGATCGCTGTCGATCGGTCGGAACAGCGCGCGGCGGTTCGGATTGCCCGGCGACGGATTGGCGGAGGAACGGATATAATGGCCGGTCGCCAGCGCATCGGCACCCAGTTCCTTGGCCGTCGCCAAGAGATCGGCGAACTTGACCGTCTGGTTGCAGGCAACGCAGGGGATCGGCGTTTCGCCCATCGCATAGGCTTCGGCGAACGGATTGATCACCGTCTCGCGAAACCGCTTTTCGTAGTCGAGGACGTAGTGGGGAATGCCGAGCGTTTCAGAAACACGCCGCGCATCGTCGATATCCTGGCCGGCGCAGCATGAGCCGGCGCGATGCACGGCCGCGCCATGATCATAGAGCTGCAGCGTGATGCCGAGCACGTCGTAACCCTGGCGTTTGAGCAGACCTGCGACGACGGAGGAATCCACTCCCCCCGACATGGCAACGACAACACGTGTGTCTTCCGGCCTCTTGTCAAAATCCAGCGTGTTCACGGAACTCTCTCGGTATCTCGAAGCCACCCGTCCAGATGATAGAAGCGGCGTGTTAAGGGCCTGCGGCGGGATCGGCCGTCGAAGGCAGCTGTTGCCGGATATAGAAAGGATTTGTGGCCTGCGCAAGGAGGAGCGCGAATCGGCTTATCGGCCCGGCAGTTTTTCAAGCCAGACCCAGAGGCTCCTGGTCATCCGCCCGAACTCCGTTTCCGGCACCAGGCTGCCGACCACGAAGATGCCGGCAAACAGCGTGCAGAGGGCGATGAGGCCGAAATAGAGCCTGACAAGAGTGCTGTGCTCCGCATAACGCAGGAACAGGCCACCATCGCCGAACAGGAAAATTTCCTGCCCGGCCATTGCCGAGGCCACCGCATAGGTCAGGTACCCGATGCCGGAAAGGAAGACTGCCCAGTTCAGTACCATCGCCCGTCTCCGCGCTTAGGCGGACTATTCTAGGCCGCCAGCATGAACAAACGGTCAAGGCCGCAATTCAAGACTGCAGCACGCCATGCCGTACCGCCTTCCCGGCAGCCGTCCTGACGCTACTGGCGGCACCTTCCGCCCGCACCCGCGGCAGGCTGGCGGGATATTCGCGCTGGATGAAGTCGATGATCTTCTCGCGGACCTCGCATCTGAGATCGAAGGTTCTCGGAGCATTGGAGGCCGAGACGAGAATGCGGATCTCCATGACATTTTCCCGGAAATCCGTCACCTGCACGGCAACCACCCGCTTGTCCCAGAGTTTTGACGCTGCGGCAATTTCCTCGACCTTGCGGCGCACCGCACTCACCGGAACCGAATAGTCGAGATAGATCATCACCGTGCCGATCAGCGCCGTACTGTCGCGCGTCCAGTTCTGGAACGGCTTTTCCATGAAATAGCTGAGCGGCAGGATCATCCGCCGCCAATCCCACAGTTTTACCACCACATAGGTGGAGGTGATCTCCTCGACATTGCCCCATTCGCCCTCGACGATCAGCGCGTCGTCGATGCGGATCGGCTGGGTGATGGCGAGCTGGATGCCGGCAAAGATGTTCTTCAGCACCGGCTGCAGCGCAAGGCCCAGCACGACGCCGGCGACCCCGGCCGATGCGAGCAGGCTGACGCCGTATTGCTGCACGGCCGGGAAGGTCATCAGCATTGCGGCGATGGTGATCGCCACGATCATGAAGCTCGCAATCCGCTCGGCGATCCGCGACTGGGTGACATGGGTGCGGGCAAGCAGATTGTCTTCCGCATCGAGCTTGAAGCGGCGCAGATAGACGATCATCCATACATGCAGGGCGATCTTCACCATCCAGCCGACGACGATGATGAAGCCGAGCAGCAGCAGGTGACGTATCACCTCCGCCTGCCCGGCACTCAGCGGGGCAATGGTCGCGCCGAGCGACAGCGTCCAGGTGAGGATCGCCAGCCGCATCGGCCGCCGTGTACGCGATACCAGCGACCGCCAGAACAGGTCCTTGTTCTCGACCAGCCGCGTCAGAAAGCGAAATCCAAAACGCTGGATCGCAAGCCCGATCAGAAATGCAACGGCCATGACACCGCAGCTGACAAGCCAGTCCGGCAGCCAGGCCGTATCATTCCGGAATTCCTGAATGAAGCGTTCCATACCTCCTCAGCTAGGGTGCGATGCAGCATCGGAAAGAGCGGCCGCAAAAATTTCATGATTTGAGAGTCTTCTTGGCCTGGGGTGATTTGTGGCAACAGGGCGATCAGGACGGAGAGACAATGCAATTCGACCTCATGCGCTTTGTCGACGCGCAAGCGCCGGTCTATGAGCGCGTCATCGGCGAGCTGCGCGATGGCAAAAAGCGCTCCCACTGGATGTGGTACATCTTCCCGCAGGTCGAGGGGCTCGGCTTCTCGATCATGTCCCAACGCTTCGCGATCGGCTCGAGAGCCGAGGCGACGGCCTATCTCGAACATCCCCTGCTGGGACCCCGGCTCACCGAATGTACCGAAGCGATGCTGTCCCATCCGGATCTTTCGGCGCACGTGATCCTCGGCTCGCCGGACGACATCAAATTCAAGAGTTCGATGACGCTGTTCGAGGCCGTCAGCAAAAAGGGCTCGCCTTTCGGCAAAGCCCTTTCGCAGTTCTTTGATGGCGAGCGCGACGAAAAGACCATCGCGCTGCTTCGAAGTTAAGCGGCTGCCTGGATCGCCGAGAGCTGCCAGTCGTTGGCGGGCTTGCGCACGAATGTCCAGACTTCGACGGTTTCGGTCACCGCGTTCGGATCGCCTTCGGCGACTGCGCCGGTCTTGCGGTCCTTCATGTAGTCGACGCTCGAATAGCGCATCGCAACGGTCGCATAGTCCTGGCCGTTTTCGCGCCAGGCTTCGGCGAGGTCGCCCTGCAGCAGTTTCACGTCCTTCACCTCGTTCTTGACGCCTTTGGTAGCGTTCTCGCCGAGTTCTTCCGCCAGATAGGACATCGCCTCCGGCGTGGTGAGGGTGCGCAGCTTGGCATAGTCCTCTTCGCCATAGGCAGACTGGACGTTGGTCAACAGCTTCTCGAACTGGTCGAGGTCGCGGTTGGTGATGCCGATCTCGTCGGTTTCCGGCCCGGCCTGACGCGGAGCGGCATTTTGGCCGCCGCCAAAACCGCCCTGCCCGCTGCCACCCAGCGACCCGATCTTCGGGATCTGGAAGGACGAGGTGTTCTGGCTCGGCGCATCATAGGCGTTGCGCTGCTGGCCAAAACCGGTGTTCATGCCCCCTGCCGGGCCGCCGGCCGTCTGCTGACGGCGGGCGAACCAACGGAAAGCCAGCATGGCGAGACCGCCGATCAGCGCGATCTGCAGCAACATGCCAAGCATGCCGGCCATGCCGCCGAAACCGGTACCCATGAACATGCCGATCAGGCCGCCAAGGGCGAGACCGCCGAGCAGGCCGCCGAACATGCCGCCGAAGAGGCCGCGACGAGGCTGCTGCGCTGCCTGCTGACCAAAGCCGTTCTGTGGCGTCGTGGCGTTCTGCTGCGTGTTGGGCGTCATCGACCGGTTGATGCCGGTCGGCGCCGTGGGCGCGGTATTGGTGGTCGCCGGAGCCGAGAATGTGCGCGTGCCGCGGCTGCCAAAACCGCCGCCGCTGGCGCGGCGCGCCTCAGCCAAATCCACGGCGGTCAAGGAAACCGCCATCCCGATCGCCAGGATCGCGAACAGGTTCTTGAAACGCCGAAGCTTCGATAACATCGTTTTCTCCTCATAAACCGCTCTATCGCGGTGTTCCCGGTCTATATAGCGACGGATGGTTCCGGATTTTAGATCAGCCATCCGTTTTTCCCGTCGAAGTAGATAACCAAGTTTGAAACGGGAGCCAAGCTCCAAAAATACAGCCCAAGGGTGTAATTTTCATATTGCCCTGCGACATCCCGGCGCGGGCCTTCTTGCCCCGAGAGATTGTCCTCGCATCCCGCATTGCGCGGCATGCGGAATGCCATTACCTTTTGGCAAGGCACACAAATGCAAAGGAGGTTGCCTATGACACCGCGGGACGCCTGATCCGGCACTATCAAGACTTCTGCCTTTCAAAGGGCATCGATTTCGAAACCTTTGAATCCGTAAGGCCGCATGACGCCACCACGCTCTTCTGCAGCGCTGGCATGCAGCGGTACAAACTCCTCTTCTCCGATCCTTCCCATGAGGGAACCGTCGCAAACAGCCAGGCATGCCTGCGCCTCGGCGACCTGGATGAAATCGGAGACGGAGCCCACTTCCTCCACTTCACCATGCTCGGCCTCTTCTCCTTCCGGGAGATGAGTGTTGGCGGTGCCATCGATTTCTGGCTCGAGTTCCTGCAAAAACTCGGTCTTGTGCCGGATCACGTCACCATCCATCCCGATCGCCTGGCCGACTGGACGCCGCTTTACCGCGGACGCCTTCCGATCGTCCCCGATCCGGAATGTACCTGGAGCGATGGCAGCATCACGGGATACAGTACCGAGTTCTACAAGGACGGGGTGGAGATCGGAAACATCGTCAATCCGCTCGGAACTTGCATCGATGTCGGCTTCGGCGCCGAGCGTCTCGACATGCTCATCAATGGTACGCCGCCACAGGATGCGCTCGAAACGCTGAGTGGCGCGATCATGAAGATCATCGAAAGCGGCTACCATCCGGGAAACAGGCAACAGGGTTACGTCCTGCGCAAACTGCTCCGCCGCCTTCATCGGATGGGCGGCACGCTCGACCATCCCTTCTTCATCGAGGAGGGCGAGCGCCAGGACCGGCTTCGGGCCAGATATCTCCACCTGCGGGAAAGGCATCCCGGCATGAGCCCAGAGTGGTGGTTCGACACCCATGGCATCGAGCTCTCCGACATGCAGGATATGCCGGACGGATAAATGACGAAGGCCTCCGGCGGTGTTTGCCGGAGGCCTTCGTATTGCTCGGAAAACCCTCACGACCATGACAGTCGTGAACAGCTTTCGTGACCTCAGTCGACGTTGAACGCCAGCGGCTTGGCCTGGCGGACTGCCGGATTGGCGGTCAGTTTCGCCAGCACGTCGGCCGGAACCGGACCATCGACATAAAGGAGAGCGATCGCATCGCCGCCTTCCTTGTCGCGGCCGAGATGGAAGTTGGCGATGTTGACGCCGGCATTGCCGAGCGTCGTGCCGATGAAGCCGATCATGCCGGGAACGTCGGTATTGGCGATGTAGACCATGTTGGCGCCGACATCCGCATCGAGGTTGATGCCCTTGATCTGGATGAAGCGCGGCTTGCCGTCGGAGAAGACGGTGCCGGCAACCGAACGGGTCATCGTGTCGGTGGTGACGGTAAGCTTGATATAGCCGTCGAAGACGCCCGACTTGTCGCGCTTGGCTTCGGAAAGGATGATGCCCTTTTCCTTGATCATGATCGGCGCCGAAACCATGTTGACGTCGGAGACCTGCGAACGGATGAGACCGGCGAGCAGCGCGCTCGTCAGCGCCTTGGTGTTCATGCCGGCCGTCGAGCCGTCATAGAGGATCTCGATTTCCTTGATCGCATCCTCGGTGACCTGGCCGACGAATGCGCCGAGCACGTCCGCCAGACGGATGAACGGCTTCAGCCGCGGCGCTTCCTCCGCCGTGATCGACGGCATGTTGATGGCGTTCGAGACCGCACCCTTGATCAGGTAGTCCGACATCTGCTCGGCGACCTGCAGCGCGACGTTTTCCTGCGCTTCCGTGGTCGATGCACCGAGATGCGGGGTGCAGACGACGTTTTCGAGGCCGAACAGCGGGCTTTCGGTGGCGGGCTCGACTTCGAACACGTCGAAGCCAGCACCGGCGACATGGCCGGACTTGATGGCTTCGGCAAGCGCTGCCTCATCGACGAGGCCGCCACGGGCGCAGTTGATGATGCGAACGCCCGGCTTGGTCTTGGCAAGCGCTTCCTTGCCGAGGATGCCGCGGGTCTTGTCGGTCATCGGCACATGCAGGGTGATGAAATCGGCGTGGGCCAGAAGTTCGTCGAGCTCGACCTTGGTGACGCCCATTTCCTCGGCGCGCTCGGCCGACAGGAAGGGGTCATAGGCAAGAACATGCATGCCGATGCCGATCGCCTTCTTGCAGACAATGCCGCCGATATTGCCGGCGCCGATGACGCCGAGCGTCTTGCCGGTGATCTCGACGCCCATGAAGCGCGACTTTTCCCACTTGCCGGCCTGGGTCGAGGCATCGGCTGCCGGAAGCTGGCGGGCGACGGCGAACATCAGGGCGATGGCGTGTTCGGCCGTGGTGATCGAGTTGCCGAACGGCGTGTTCATGACGATGATGCCGCGCCGCGAGGCGGCAGGGATATCGACATTGTCGACGCCGATGCCGGCGCGGCCGATGACCTTGAGATTGGTCGCGGCGGCGATCAGCTTTTCGGTCGCCTTGGTGGCGGACCGGATCGCAAGGCCGTCATAGTTGCCGATGATCTCGGCAAGCTTTTCCTTGTCCTTGCCGAGCTTCGGCTGGAAATCGACTTCGACGCCGCGATCGCGAAAGATCTGGACGGCGGTTTCCGACAGTTCGTCGGATACGAGAACGCGAGGTGCCATCAGTGGGCCTCCTGAAAAAGTTTCTGTCGTGAATGAGGAAATGGGCTCCGCTTCATCAGCGGAGCCGGATACGCGACTTGCTTTAAGCGGCGGCCTTGGAAAGCGCAGCCTTCTGCGTTTCGAAGGCGTAGGTGAGCCAGGGCATCAGAGCCTTCATGTCAGCTTCTTCGATCGTGGCGCCGGCCCAGATGCGAAGGCCGGAGGGCGCATCCCGATAGGCACCGATGTCGAGCGCGACGCCTTCCTTTTCGAGGATCGACACCATGCCCTTGGCAAAGGCTTCCTGCGCGTCGGTATCGAGAGCGGCGACATCCGCGTCGGCGATCTTGAGGCAGACCGAGGTGTTGGAGCGCGTTGCCGGGTCGACGGCGAGGTTGTCGATCCAGGCATTGGCGGCCACGAAATCGTGGATGACCTTGGCGTTGGCATCGGCGCGCGCGATCAGACCCTTGAGGCTGCCGACCGATTTTGCCCAGTTGAGCGCATCGATATAGTCCTCGACGCAGAGCATCGACGGCGTGTTGATTGTCTCGCCGACGAAGATGCCTTCGATCAGCTTGCCGCCAGAGGTGAGGCGGAAGATCTTCGGCAGCGGCCAGGCAGGCACGTAGGTCTGCAGGCGCTCGACAGCGCGAGGGCTGAGGATCAGCATGCCATGGCCGCCCTCACCGCCCAGAACCTTCTGCCAGGAGAAGGTGACGACGTCGAGCTTGGCAAAGTCCATGTCCTGGGCGAATGCCGCCGAGGTGGCGTCGCAGATGGTCAGGCCCTTGCGGTCTGCCGGGATGAAGTCGGCGTTCGGGACCCGAACGCCGGAGGTTGTGCCGTTCCAGGTGAAGACCACGTCGCGGTCGAAATCGACCGTGGAAAGGTCCGGAAGCAGGCCGTAGCCGGCTTCGATCTTGCGCGCGTCCTTGAGCTTCAGCTGCTTGACGACGTCGGTGACCCAGCCGGCGCCAAAGCTTTCCCAGGACAGCATGTCGACGCCGCGCTCGCCGAGCAGCGACCAGAGCGCCATTTCGACGGCGCCGGTATCGGAGGCCGGCACGATGCCGATGCGGTAATCCGCCGGCACGCCCAGAATTTCACGGGTGAGGTCGATGGCCTGCTTGAGCTTTGCCTTGCCGACCTTGGCACGGTGCGAACGACCGAGCGGAGCATCGGAAAGCGCTTCGAGCGACCAACCGGGGCGCTTCGAGCAAGGGCCAGAAGAAAAGTGGGTATTGTTCGGACGCAGGTCCGGCTTTGCGGCGTTTGCCATATGGCTATCCTTCCAGATAGATGGCCTCTCGTTGGGGAGAGGTGTCCCGCCGCTGTGGTTATGCCTGAGCGCCTTCACAGTCAAGCGGGTAATGTCGCCCACGGACAAATTTCTGCCGCAGCCTTGCCGCCGCAAACGCAGAAAGCCGCCCGGAGGCGGCTTTCGCTTGGAGATGGATAACCCTTACTTGTAGACGATCGGCTGCGGCGGGGGCTCGTAAGCCGGCGGCGTGTCGCAGCCGCCGAAGATGTAGCGGGCGCCGACGCGGGCTTCATGCGAATAGAAACCCTTGTCCTTGCCCGGGCCGCCACCCGATGCGAAACCGAACATGTCACCGCCGGCAACCTGACGGAAGCGGTAGCCGACATCGGCCTTGACGTTGCAGGTGATGTCGATCGATGCGCCGGCCATCAGCGCGTAGGTGAAACGCCAGCTCTTTTCGCCGCCATGCGTCACTGTCGCGTCGCAACCGCTGCCGTCGTCGGCGCAGGACGTGTTGCGCAGGTTCGACCACTTGACGTAGGTGCCGCCGATACCGGCACCGACGTAAGGCGTGAAGTAGCCATAGGTGCCGAGATCGACATAGGCGTTGGCCATCAGCGAGTAGGCGTGCAAGGCAGCGAGGTCGGTCGATGTACACGCAACGGCGCAAGCACCGCCGCCGGCGCCACCACCATGCGTAGAGCCACGGAACTTGCTGTTGAACATGTAGTCCATCGTCACGTCGGTGCGCAGGTAGCTGTTGATCTGGTAACCGACACCGCCCCCGAGCGTGAAAGCATCACGCAGATCGGAACGGTCGAATTCCGCGATCGCCACACCAGGTGTACCGGTACCCTGGTAGAAGTCGGTGCCGCGCGACTTTTTGAAGGAATAACCGACGTCACCGCGAAGGTACCAGCCGGTCGCCTCCTGAACGGTCACTTCGGGCGCATCCTGATAGGGCTCCGGCTGCGGCTGATAAAGATCGGCAGAAGTGGCGGCGCTCGCCGTCAGTGTCAGCGCAAACACGCTGGCCAGCAACTTTCTCATGGGTTCATCTCCAAAGCTCGTATCGCGTATGGCATGCAAAGCGGGCAGCCAACGGGTTGATCCGCTAGGGATGATGATCGACAAAGGTTAAGTCTCGCTTAACCATGCTCGTTTACCGCGCGTTTTCCTAAAACCGCCGGCAATTCTACAATTGAACTTATGTTGAAAGAGTTGGACAAGGCGCTCGCGCCGAACGGATTCCTCTTTTGTAGGCTGACCGAGCACGGCAGGCCAAATCCACGCTAGCCGCCAAACTATTGACTTCACTTACTTTAGTAGAATCGGCGTTAGCAAAAGGTAATTTAAGCTTAGATAAACAATTAATTCTTTATAAACTATAGATGCATACTTTTAGCATATTCGGATCTGGGAAATACCGGGGGATCTGCAGGGGCCGAATGAGTGGAGGGCGTTTGCCGATGCGTTTCAATCGGGGACTCCTTGTTCACCGAACAAGCAATTTCAATCAAAATTGCCGCGATGAAATATCCTGATGCTCTTCCGGAGAAGATCGACCACGTATAGCTGCGACGCGAGGCGCCGCAAAAGAAAGAACTGTCCATGAGCAATGTCAAAACATTCGGCATAGCATTCCGACTGGCTGTCGGGTTCGGCTTTTTGCTTCTCCTGATGATCGGCCTGACTTTCTACTCCACCAGCCAGGTTGCGACGATCGACAACAACCTCGCAACCGTCAATGACGTCAACAGCGTCAAGCAGCGCTTTGCCATCAACTATCGCGGCAGCGTGCACGACCGCGCGATCGCGATCCGCGATGTGACGCTCGTCACGTCCGATGCCGAACGCAAGGAAGCCGAAGCGCTCATCGGCAAGCTCGCGGCCTCCTATGCGGAAAACGAAAAACGCATGGCGGACATGGTCGGCGCCCCCTCCGGTGCAACGGGTCAGGAAAAGGTAATATTGGCTGAAATCGCCGACATTCAGTCGAAGACCAATCCGCTGGTCGCCCAGATCATTTCGCTGCAGCAGAAAGGTGATGGTGAGGCGGCGCGCAAGATCCTGCTGGAGCAGGCCCGTCCCCTCTTCGTCTCCTGGCTCGGAGCGATCAACAAGTTCATCGACTATCAGGAGGCGCTCAACAAATCGATCGGCGGCGATGTCCGCAACGCTGCGAGCGGCTTTAGAAACCTTGCGCTGGCCGCCCTCGGCATAGCCGCGCTGCTTTCGATCATTGTCGCCTTCTTGACTGCCCGCTCGATCATCGGACCACTCTCCAAGCTGCAGCAATCGCTGAAGGCCATGGCGGCGGGCAGCCTCGAAGGCGACCGGACGATCGAGGCACGCGGCGACGAGATCGGCATGCTCGCCCGCGCCGTGGCCGCCCTGAGGGATGCCATCTCCGTCAACGCGGAACGCGCAGCCGATGCCGAGGCGAAACGGACCGTCGGCGAACGTCAGAGGCTGGAACAGGAAGCGACCGAGCGCAACGCGATCGCCGAACAGACGAGCCAGGCAGTCCGCCAACTCGCCGACGCCTTGCAGGCTCTGGCAAACGGCGATCTGACGCGGGAGATCAACACACCGTTCATCCCCTCGCTCGATCAGTTGAGGGCCGACTTCAACGCCGCGGTGGCGAAACTTCGCGAAGCGATGCAGAAGGTCGCCGCAAATGCGAGTGCGATCGCCGCCGGTGCCCAGGAAATCCGCTCAGCCTCCGACGACCTCGCCAAGCGCACCGAACAGCAGGCGGCCTCTGTCGAAGAAACCGCTGCGGCCCTGGAAGAGATCACCACGACGGTTTCCGACTCCAGCCACCGCGCCCAGGAAGCTGGCAACCTCGTGCGCATGACCAAGGAAAATGCCGAGCGTTCCGGCCGGGTCGTCCGCGATGCCGTCGACGCGATGGGCAAGATCGATTCGTCTGCCGTCGAGATCGGCAACATCATCGGCGTCATCGACGAGATCGCTTTCCAGACCAATCTGCTTGCACTGAACGCCGGCGTCGAGGCCGCCCGTGCCGGCGAGGCCGGCAAGGGTTTCGCGGTGGTGGCGCAGGAAGTGCGGGAACTCGCCCAGCGTTCCGCCAAGGCGGCAAAAGAGATCAAGGAACTGATCCACACCTCCAACGACCACGTGAAGAACGGCGTGGCGCTGGTGGGAGAAACCGGCAAGGCCCTGGAACAGATCGTCGTTCAGGTCCAGCAGGTCAACGGCAATGTCGAGGCTATCGTGGAAGCCTCGAAGGAACAGTCGACCGGCCTCAAGGAAATCAACACGTCGGTCAACACGATGGATCAGGGAACGCAACAGAATGCGGCCATGGTCGAGGAAACAACCGCAGCGGCGCACAGCCTTGCCCGGGATGCAGAGGGCCTGTTCCAGCTCCTGTCGCAGTTCCATATCGGCGGCGGCACTGTAACTGGAACCTCTTCACATCGGGGCTCGCCCGCACTCGCATCCGGCAGCAGCCGCCCGACCACATCTCCGGCCCGCAGGATGGTCGCGAAAGTCGCGCAGTCATTCCAGGGCAATGCCGCCGCTGCAAAGCAGGATTGGGAAGATTTCTGAAGGCAGCAAGGACGGCGATTTCCGGCGATCCGGAGCTCCCCCGTAAAAAAATAAAGGCCACCCGCGAAAGCCGTGGGTGGCCTTTTTCATTGAGACTATGTCTGTCAGGCCGCGGTGCGGACGTTGGCGATGGCGCCGACCAACCCGTCGACGATGCGCTCGATCTGCCCCCGGTCGTCGCCTTCCGCCATCACCCGGATCAACGGTTCGGTGCCGGACGGGCGGATGACCAGGCGGCCCTTGGCGGCGAGCTCGGCTTCCGCATCGGCGATCGCCTGGCGGACGATCTGATCCTCCAGCGGCTTGCCGCCCTGGAAACGGACGTTCTTCAGAAGCTGCGGCACGGGATCGAAACGGCGGCAGATCTCGCTGACCGGCCGGCCAAGGCGCTTTGCCCGTGCCAGGACCTGCAGGCCGGCGACGAGGCCGTCACCGGTCGTGCCGAAATCGGAGAGTACGATATGGCCGGACTGTTCGCCGCCGACATTGAAATCGTTGTTGCGCATATGCTCGACGACATAACGGTCACCAACCTTGGTGCGCGCCAGGTCGAGGCCCTTGCCGTTGAGGAAACGTTCAAGCCCGAGATTGGACATCACCGTCGCGACGATGCCGCCGCCTTTCAGCTTCTGGTCCTCGGCCCAGCTCTCGGCAATGACAGCCATCAGCTGGTCGCCGTCGACGATCTCGCCGCGCTCGTCGACGATGATGACGCGGTCGGCATCGCCATCGAGCGCGATGCCGATGTCGGCGCGCACTTCATGCACCTTCTTCTGCAGTGCTTCCGGGCTGGTCGAGCCGCAGTCGAGATTGATATTCGTGCCATTGGGCTCGTTGCCGATGGTCACAACCTCCGCGCCGAGTTCCCAGAGCGCCAGCGGAGCAACCTTGTAGGCCGCGCCATTGGCGCAGTCGATCGCGACCCGCAGGCCATGCAGGGTAACGTCGCGCGGCAGCGTGCGCTTGACGTGTTCGATATAGCGGTAGATGTCGCCCTCGACGCGCTTTGCCCGGCCAATGTCGCCGGACTTGGCGAGCTGCGAATGCAGGTCGCTGTCGAGCAGATCCTCGATGCGCATCTCCAGTTCGTCGGAGAGCTTGTAGCCGTCCGGACCGAACAGCTTGATGCCGTTGTCCTCATAAGGATTGTGCGAGGCGGAGATCATCACGCCAACATCGGCGCGCAGCGACCGGGTGAGCATGGCAACAGCCGGCGTCGGGATCGGCCCGAGCAGGAAGACGTCGAGGCCGGCGGCGGTAAAACCCGCCACCATGGCGTTCTCCAGCATGTAGCCCGAGAGGCGCGTATCCTTGCCGATCACCACCCGGTGGCGATGATTGCCGTTGCGAAAAATCGTGCCGACGGCGATGCCGACGCGCATCGCAAGATCCGGCGTCATCGGGTGGATGTTGGACTGTCCGCGAATGCCATCGGTGCCAAAATAGCGGCGTGTCATGTAAGCTCCTTCGTCATCGCGCCTGAGCGTCGCGGTCTTAAGCAGGGAATCGAACCCTGCAATATGTTAGACGGCAAAACCGGCCTGAAGCTTGGCTCATGCCATAGTTTAACGGCACAAGCACATAAATTAGCGTCAAAATCGATTATATCCCGTTACTAATAAATAAACCCTTCCAAGCAAAAGCCGCCATGGATCGCTCCACGGCGGCTTTTGATGTCAGTAGCAAAGGCTCAGTGCGGCTGCGGCTCCAGACCGCTTTCCGGTTCGCCGCCCTTGGGCTCGTCCTTCTTTGAGCCGGCGCTCGGCACGGCCGAACCACGGGTCGGAGGCGCATCGTCGCCGAGATCGCGCGATGGCTTCTGGCCCTTGATCAGCGCCTTGATCTCCTCGCCCGACAGCGTCTCGTATTCGAGCAGGCCTTCGGCGATCGCCACGAACTCGTCGTGCTTGGTCGTGAGAATTTCACGCGCCTGGGTATAGGCCTCGTCGATCAGGCGGCGCACTTCGTTGTCGATCTTCTGGGCGGTTGCTTCCGAAACGTTCTTCGACTGCGAGACCGAGTGACCGAGGAAGACTTCCTGCTGGTTCTCGCCATAGGCGACCTGGCCGAGTTCGTCGGAGAAGCCCCACTGGGTGACCATGGCGCGCGCAAGCTTGGTGGCCTGCTCGATATCCGAGGACGCGCCGGAAGTGATGTTCTCCTTGCCGAAGGTGAGCTCTTCCGCGATACGACCGCCCATCATGATGCAGAGGCGCGACACCATCCACTTGTAGCTCATCGAGTAACGGTCGCCTTCCGGCAGCTGCATGACCATGCCTAGCGCACGGCCGCGCGGGATGATCGTTGCCTTGTGCAGCGGATCGGCGACGGCGACATGCAGCGCGGTGATGGCGTGGCCGGCTTCGTGATATGCGGTCAGCTTCTTTTCCGCTTCGGTCATGGCCGACGAGCGGCGCTCGGCGCCCATCATGATCTTGTCCTTGGCGTCTTCGAACTCGCTCATGGTGACCATGCGCTTGTTGCGGCGCGCGGCCATCAGGGCTGCTTCGTTGACGAGGTTCATGAGGTCCGCGCCGGAGAAGCCGGGCGTTCCACGGGCAAGAACCTTGAGGTCGACATTCGGTGCCAGCGGCACGTTGCGGGCGTGAACCTTGAGGATGCGCTCGCGGCCGACGATATCCGGGTTCGGCACGACGACCTGGCGGTCGAAACGGCCGGGACGCAGCAGCGCCGGGTCGAGAACGTCCGGACGGTTGGTCGCGGCGATCAGGATGATGCCTTCATTGGCTTCGAAACCGTCCATCTCGACGAGCAGCTGGT
Source organism: Neorhizobium sp. SHOUNA12A (assembly GCF_023006505.1). Lineage (GTDB taxonomy): Bacteria > Pseudomonadota > Alphaproteobacteria > Rhizobiales > Rhizobiaceae > Neorhizobium. The sequence goes on along the minus strand of NZ_JALBGV010000007.1, from coordinate 26,724 downwards.
TGAGGGTCTGTTCGCGTTCGTCGTTACCACCGCCAAGACCGGCGCCACGATGACGGCCGACCGCGTCGATTTCGTCGATGAAGATGATGCAGGGTGCGTTCTTCTTCGCCTGCTCGAACATGTCGCGCACGCGGCTTGCGCCTACGCCGACGAACATTTCGACGAAGTCAGAACCGGAAATGGTGAAGAAGGGAACGTTGGCTTCGCCGGCGATGGCACGGGCGAGCAGCGTCTTACCGGTGCCCGGAGGGCCGACAAGCAGCACGCCGCGCGGGATACGACCGCCGAGACGCTGGAATTTCTGCGGGTCGCGGAGGAATTCGACGATTTCTTCGAGATCCTGCTTGGCTTCGTCGACACCGGCAACGTCTTCAAACGTCACGCGGCCATGCGCCTCGGTCAAAAGCTTGGCCTTGGACTTGCCGAAGCCCATCGCGCCGCGCGAACCGCCCTGCATCTGCCGCATGAAGAACAGCCAGACGCCAAGAATGAGCAGCATCGGCAGCAGCGTGCCGAGATAGCTGAGGAAACCGGAGGATCCGTCCGTTTCCGGGCGTGCGACGATGGTGACGTTTTTCGCCTGCAGCCGATCCATCAGCGAATCGTCGATGACGGGCGAATAGGTCTGAAATCCTGATCCGTTCTCGGTGTAGGTGCCGAGCACCCGATTGCCCGTGACGACGACATCCCGCACCCGCCCCGAATCCACATCCCGCAGGAACTGCGAATATGGGACCTCACGCGAGCTGGTCTGCGACGGCGCCGTCTGGAACATGCTGAACAATGCGACCAGCAGGAGGGCTATGATAACCCAGAGGGCGATATTACGAAAGTTTGGGTTCATTGAACTCCCCGGACTGCGACGGCCTGCTTCGTGAGGCGGCCGCCTTGCTTGCCGCATAACATAGGGTTGCGGCAAGTCCTTGCCAAGGCGAACAGGAGCCGCCGTCTACCTTTTCCGCGAGGAATCCTTAACTGGCAGCCGGGGAAAACCGTCGCATCCGAGCAAAACCGCAAACTCGATACCGAGATTAAGCTCGAACTGCGGCAAAAAGCGGTCGAAAGGCGCAAGCAGAGGTTGGACGATACTTCGTTCGGCCACGTCTTTGTTCTGCTGATCCTCCGTCAAAAGAAGGGCATTTGTTTCGATGAAGGGCATCGCCGCCACGGCGCGCATGGCGATCGCGGGCGGCACGCCGGGAAACAGCGCCAATGCTTCGTCGCGATCCGGCGCGGTTGGGTCAACGATGATCTCGACCGGGCCGGCATTCGTGATGCGGTAGCGACCGTCCCAGATTGCCGTATCGCCGGGGGCAACGTGCAGCGGCAGTATGCCGCGGTTTTCACGGACGATATAAAGCCCGTCGCGGCGCTGGTCGAAGATCACCCGGCCGGCGGTGATCCGGCCAGGCTGGCCACCGTCGAGAAAGGCCATGATCCGGTCCATGCTGTCGCTGCCGAGTGCGTGCGCCCTCCCCCCGAGCACCGCGGCGAGCAATGACAGTGCATGACGCCGCACGGCCGGCTCTCCTTGAAGCCCCGCAGTATCGAGATGCGCCAGAACACCCTGGCGGATCGTCACATGCTCGCGGACAAGACGCGCCGCCTCGTCGGAAAGCGTCGTGCGCCGCGCCGCGGCCACATCCTGGGCGGCAGCATCGAACGGGCTTTCCTGCGTCAGCCGCCCGCGGACCCGCACCCGCTCGTAATGCGGATCGAGATTGCTCGGATCGTCGATCCAGCCCTGCCCTTCCCTGGTCAGGAAGTCACGGATATCGGCCCGCCGGCTGTTGAGGAACGGCCGGAGCAGCCAGCGACGGCGATCGAGGAGCACGGCCTGCGCCATGCCGGCAAGGCCCGAATTTTCCTCGCCCCCGTTGCGGGCCGCGCGCATCGCGATGGTTTCCGCCTGGTCGTCGAGCGTATGACCGGTGAGAATGGCGGTCGCATCGATCTGGTCGGCAATCTCGACCAGTAGCCGGTAGCGAGCCTCACGGGCCGCGTCGGAAATGCCGGTCGCAGGCTTTTCTCCCTCCCAGCGGCGGATGAAATGGGGAATGCCGAGCCGGCTGCAAAGGGCAGCGACGGTGCGCGCCTCGCCTGCGGAGCCAGGTCTCAGCGCATGATCGATCGTCGCCGCGAAGAGCGACAGGCCGGAGCCGGGAGAATTGAATTTCGAGAGGGCGACCAACAGCCCGCTGGAATCGCTGCCGCCGGAAATGGCGACGAGAAGGCGCGCGGGTTTGGCGATATCGGCGATCAGCCGCTCGGCCGCCTGTTCCGGCGACAGGATTTTCGGGCCCGTGGTCACGGGAGGATCAGCAGGCGAGGCGCTTCTGTTCGCTGCCCACCTTGGCGAGCACGGCCTTGGGCGCGCTCGGATAACGCCGGGTGACTTCCTTGAGGGTTGCGCAGGCGGTGTCGGTGTTGTCGAGCGCGGCAAGCGACATGCCGAGCTTCAGCAGCATTTCCGGCGCCTTCGGCGACTTGCCGTAGGTCTGGTGGGCGTTGAGGAAGGTCTTGGCGGCGTCGTTGTATTTCCCCTGTGAATACTGAGACTCGCCGAGCCAGAAGCTCGCGTCTGCCACTTTGGCGCCCTTCGGATAAGCGGCCAGATAACCGTTGAATTCTTTCTCGGCGAGCGGATAGTCGCCTGCGAGAACGTGATTATAGGCGGTCTGATAGGCATCGTTCTCGCTGCCGAGCGAGGCGGTCTGCTGCGGATCGGGCCTGCCCGTCGATGCCGGCGGCGTCTTGCCGGAAATCTGCGGGCCGGTATCGACGCCCGGAAGCCCGGCAGCATTGTTGGCCCGGTCGTTGCGGCTTGCGCCACGCGGATTGCCGTTCTGGTCCATATCCATCGACCCGAGCGTCGTCGGTGGCGGAGCGCGGCCGGGCGCGGTCGCCCCGCCGACGCCCTGACCGGACGGCGATTCGATGATCCGTGCGACATCATCGGAGGATTGGGCGGGAGCAGTCGCTTGCGGCAACGGGGGCTGGGCAGCGGGAGCGCGGTTGGACGCCACAGCCGGTTTCCCGGCCGCGTCGTCCACTTCGGTGCGCTTCTTCTTTTCCAGGTCCTGGAAGCGGAATTCGTTGTCTTCCTGCGTCTTGCGCAACTGCTCCTGCATCTGCAGCAGCTGAAAACTCATTTCCTCGATCCGGCCGTTCAACTGCCGGACTTCTTCCTGGAGCTGCTGGATACGGACGGCATCATTGCTCTGCGCCAGAATGACCGGGGGCGGAGTGGTTTCCCGCGGCTGTTCTGCAGCAGGCTGATTGCCGCCCTGGAAGAGTTTCGGCAATGCGAAAGCCCCAGCCGGGGCGCTCGTCGCCATCAGCCCCAGCATCGCTGCCAAGACAAGTTTCTTCATCTTTGTCCGTCCTGCTCTTTAGTCTGCGCCGGATTGGCGCGAGAGGAGATTTTTTCCAACTGCCGGCAAAAAGCAACCGAGCTCCCGGTCAAAAATCCCGGAAAACAGGGCTAAACTATGGAAAAAACAAAAAGGCGGCCCGAAGACCGCCTTTTATTTTCGAGCTGTTGCTCGGATTACATACCGGCGCCGCCGAGAACGGTGACGGCGCGACGGTTCTGCGACCAGCAGGAGATGTCGTCGCAGACGGCAACCGGGCGTTCCTTGCCGTAGGAGATGGTCTTCATGCGATTCGCCGGAACGCCACGCGATGCGAGATATTCCTTGGTGGCGGCCGCACGGCGTGCACCGAGCGCGAGGTTGTATTCGCGCGTGCCGCGTTCGTCGGCATGGCCTTCGACGGTGATCGCGTATTTCGGATAGCGGCCCAGCCACTGGGCCTGACGGTCGAGTGTCTGCTGTGCGTCGGCGCGGATCGAAGTGCTATCCGTGTCGAAGAAGATGCGGTCGCCGACATTGACGGTGAAGTCCTGGGTCGAACCGGGCGTTGCAGCGCCGGCGCCGTTGAGGCCGAGCTCACCGGCATTGTTCGGCAGGTTCTTCTTGTTGGCGCAGCCGGCAAGCGCAAGCGCCACAGTCAGGGCGATAACGGCAGGATTGCGGGCGAGGATCTGCATGCGGCTCATCGCCGAAGTATCGGTGCGGCTCATGGCCGGTCTCTCCTTGATCAGTAACTTTCAGAGTTTCCAGATTCTAACCGGGTTCGGTTAACCATGCTCAAATTCTTATGGTTAACAAAATATTCCCGGTGTCCCTTTTCGTTCATTTTCAGCAGATTGGGGCGGGAAAGAGGCGGAATCCCGCCTCTTTCATCAAGGCGCCCTATTCGAGCAGCGGCGACCAGGCCGGATCCGAACCGTAGGAAGGCGTCTTGACCTGCAGCTCGTTATAGCCGGTCAGGTCGATGGAATAGAGCTGCGGACCGCCGGCGCCGGCATTCTGGCGGAAGAACATCAGCACGCGGCCGTTCGGCGCCCAGGTCGGACCTTCGTTGTGGAAGCCGCTCGTCAGGATGCGCTCGCCGGATCCGTCCGGCTTCATCACGCCGATCGAGAACTTGCCGCCCGACTGCTTGGTGAAGGCGATCAGATCGCCGCGCGGCGACCAGACCGGCGTCGAATAGGAACCGTCGCCGAAGGAGATGCGGGTCTGGCCGGAACCGTCGGCATTCATCACGTAGATCTGCGGACGTCCGCCGCGGTCGCTTTCGAAGGCGATGCGCCCACCATCCGGTGCATAGGAAGGCGAGGTGTCGATCGCCGCCGTGGAGGTGAGCCGCGTCGTGGTGCGCGAGCGCAGGTCCATCGTATAGATGTTGGAATTGCCTTCCTGCTGCAGGCTCATGATCACCTTCTGGCCATCCGGAGAGAACCGCGGCGAGAACGTCATGCCCGGGAAATTGCCGACCACTTCGCGCTGCCCGGTCTCCAGCTGCAGCAGGTAGACCCGCGGCTGGTTGCCCTCGAACGACATGTAGGTGACTTCCTGCCGGCTCGGCGAGAAGCGCGGCGTCAGCACGATATCCTTGGTGTTGGTCAGCATGCGGACGTTGAAGCCGTCCTGATCCATGATCGCCAGCTGGCGCTGGCGGGCGGTCTTTGGCCCACTTTCGGAGACGAACACGACGCGGGTGTCAAAATAGCCGTTTTCGCCGGTGATCTGCTTGTAGATCGCATCGGCAATGATATGCGCGACGCGGCGCCAGTTTTCCGGCTGGGTGAAGAACTGCTGACCGGTCATCTGGCTGCCGGCAAACGTATCCCACAGGCGGAACTCGGCGCGCAGGCGGCCGTCGCCTTCGCGGGTGATACGACCCGTCACCAGCGCCTGGGCATTGATGACCTTCCAGTCCTCGAAGCGCGGTGCCTTATTGGGATCGGCGATCTTTTCGATGAAGGCGCTTTTGTTGATCGGCGCGAAAAGCCCGGAGCGCTGCAGGTCCGCGGCGATCACCTGGGAAATCTGGGCGCCGAGTTCGTTGTTCGACAGGAAATCCGTCACCGCGATCGGCAGCGGCTGAATATTGCCCTTGTTGATGTTGATCTCGACGACAGCGTTGGCCGGGGTCGCGGCCATCAATGCCGTCAACATCCCCGCGGCCACCATCACGGCGCGAAAAAAAGAACTCTTGATCATTGAAACAAGCCTTTCAGCTTAATACGAGAGTTTCGGGGCAGGTTCCGTTTCATCTGCTTCTGTCGGTTCCATACCTGCCGGCTCACAATGCAAACTCCGACGGATCGAAGTTCAGCACCAAAACATTCCAACCTTTTTCGCCCTCATACTTTGCGGCGGGCAAATTCTTGAGCGGAGCGGATTTCATCAAGGCGCGGCGCGTGCTGCCCTCGACCGCACGCCGGGTTCCTTCCGGACCACCGGTGGCGGTCACTTCCGGCTCGCCGACGATATTGCCGGACTGATCGAGCTGCACCCGGATCTTCACACGGACTTCCGAGACGCCGGTCAGGCCACCGACCAGCGCCCAGTTGCCCTGGATCTGTCCCTTGACGTTGTCGATCTCGCTGGAGCTGAGGCCGGTGCCGATGGTCTTGGTATCACCACGGGAGGCCACCTGCGTCGAACGCTTGGCGCCGCCACCGGATGCCTCCTGCTTGTTGAGCAGGGCTGCGATCTGATCGGCGTTGAAATCGCTCGCCATCGAAGACGACGACTTGGCGGTTTCCTGCTGCTTGCCTTCCTTCTTGTCGGAAGGCTTGACGGATGCGGTCGCCTTGTTGTCAGTCTTCGCCGTCTCAGCTGCCTTGGCCGTAACCGGCTTCGTCTCGGCCGGCTTTTCAGCCGGCTTCTCGACGGGCTTGGCCTGCTCCTTCGGCGGTTCGGGCTTCGGCGGCTGCGGCCTCGAAGCCGGCGCCGGAACCGATTGCGGCAACTCGCCTGTCTCGGACGTGTTCTCGCTCTGCAAAGGCGCGGGCGTCGGCTTGGCAGCCTCCGGCTTTGGTGGCGTCGGCTCAGGCTTCGGCGGGGTAGGTTCCGGCTTCGGCGGCGTGATCTCCGGCTTGGGCTGCGGCAGGGCAGCCATCTCGGTCGGCTTCGGCGCCGTCTCTTCCTTGACGATATCCTTGACCTGGTTCTGTTCAGGCGTCGGGGTCGGCGTCGGCCGTTCCACCGGCTTCGGAGCCGCCGTGGTTTCGGTCGGCTGCGGCTTGGTGGTCGGCGTCGGCGGCGTCTTCAGGTCGACATTGTTCTCGCCAGCGTTCTGGGCGTTGTCGACAATCTTCTGGTTCTTGGTTTCCTTCGGAGAAGGCTTCTGGCTGGGGGGCGCCTTCTTGTCACCCTGCTGGGTCTGGGTGATCGATTCGACCGGGACGATGTCGACGGGAAGCGCTTCCACGTCGGCCACGTCGAAAGACGCGGGCGCGCTCAGCGAAACGAGCGCCAAGCCGAGGACCAGCGAGTGGAGGACCAGCGATGTGCCGAGACTGACCTTCATGGCGCCGCGATCACTTCTCCTGTTCCTGCAGGGTCACGAGGCCGATATTCTTGTACCCGGCAGAAGAGATGCGGGCCATGACCTTCATGACGACGCCGTAGGCAGCGGTCGTATCGCCGCGCACGTAGATGCGCTCGTTATAGCCGGTCGTTGCGATCGCCTGCAGCTTCGGCACGATCTCGTCGAGGCCGATCGGAGTTTCCTGGAGGAAGATTTCGCCTTTCGGATTGACCGAGACGGTGATCGGCTGGGTATCGGCGTTCATCGCCTTCGCCTGCGTTTCCGGCAGGTCGATCGGCACGCCGACGGTCATCATCGGTGCCGCCACCATGAAGATGATGAGCAGAACGAGCATGACGTCGACGAGCGGCGTCACGTTGATTTCGCTGATCGCACCGCCGCGACGTCCGCCGCGCCTGCGACGACCGCCACCCGATGCCCTTGCTCCTCCGGCCGACATGCCCATGAGACGTTACTCCTTGAGAGCCCGAAAGGCTTTTACTGCGCCGCCTGGCGCGGCTGCAGCTTCTCGTCGATCTGGCGCGACAGGATGGCGGAGAATTCGTCCGCGAAACCTTCCATGCGGCCCGAGAGCTTGCCGGCATCGGCGGTGAACTTGTTGTAGGCGATGACCGCCGGAATAGCGGCAACAAGGCCGATCGCGGTGGCGAGCAGCGCTTCGGCGATGCCTGGCGCGACGACCGCGAGATTGGTGGACTTCGAACCGGCGATCGCCTGGAACGACGTCATGATGCCGATGACCGTGCCGAAGAGGCCGATGAACGGGCCGGCCGAGCCGATCGTCGCGAGCGAGCCGAGGCGCGCCTCATAGGTTTCCGCCTCGCGCGACATGGTGACGTCCATCGCCCGGTCGATACGCATCTGCAGGCCGATCGGCGACCGCGCACCACGCTCGAAGCTCTTCTTCCATTCGCGCATGGCGGCGACGAAAATCGCGGCAAGACCGGTATTCGTCCGCTCCGACAGCGTGCGGTAAAGCTCTTCCAGCGACTGGCCGGACCAAAAAACCTGTTCGAACTGGTCGAACTGGCGCTTGGCTTTACCGAAGCTGATATATTTGTCGATCACGATCGCCCAGGTCCAGACCGATGCGCCGATAAGGCCGATCATCACCAGCTTGACGACCAGACCGGCCTGCATGAACAGCGACCAGAGGCTCACTTCGCTCGCCGCCGCCGCCAAACCTACGTGTTCCATCTACTATCCCCGAATCCAAACGCCCGGCTTTAGGGACCGGGCGGTTCAAAAGCGCGCTCAGGCGAGTATGTCTTTGATCGCTGGATGCGCTTAGCCCTAACCCCAAGATACCCTGAGCTCCAAGCTTGGCTTCTCGCTTTCAATTTTGGTCAAAGGAAGGCGTGCGTTGCACAAATTCCTCAATGCTCAGTAAGACACCATTATCGTTAACGAATGGTTTAGAGCGGCCTTGCAATTGCCAGTTCGCAGATCACTTCAAGTTGGAACAAGGAAAACCGGTGACTTGCAACTTAGTTTTTTCTCATTCAGGGAGTAGCACACCTGTGGAAGCGGATTTTTGGGGAGTGACCATGTGGCGTGCGGTGACGATAGCCTTGACGATGTTGATCGCCACGTCGGCGCACGCCGGCTCGTTCGATTGCAAGGGTGTCCCCTCGCCCGATGAACGGATAGTCTGTAACGACCCGCTCCTTTCGGCATTGGACACGGTGCTTCCCAGGGTCCAGGAAAAGGCCGAAAAGGACAACAAGGCGGAGACCCGCAAGACGCTGCGTGACTTCACCAGCGACCGCTCAGCCTGCGGCTCCGACCGATCCTGCGTTCTCAGCACCTATATAGCGATCCTTGGGAAACTCGGCGGCGACAACAGCATTCCCGCGGACGTTACCGCCAATATAATCGCGGCAGGACGGGCCAAACCCTCGCCGACCCTGCCGCAGAAGATCGGCCAATGCGCCGTCACCAACGTGACTGCCGTCCATCCGCGGGTCGGCCAGGATCCCGTCAAGGACGAGGATTACAACTCCGGAACCGGCATCGAATATGCCAACAAAGGCTACCAGGTTTCCTATGCCCGCGAGGAGGCGCTGATCGCCTCCAAGCCCGGCGACAAGGTGACCATGTGCCTGATTTCCACTCCCAAACGCTGCCCGGCGGGCGACGACCGGGGCCGGGAATATTTCGTCACCAACGCACGCACCGGACAGAGTTGGGCAATGGCCGATTCGCAGCATGCCTGCGGCGGCCCGTAGAACCCGTCTAAACCGGACTGACCTGCTCGGCCGGGCGCCCGAGAAACTTTTCAGCCACGCTCTCCGGCAGCCGGCGCGGGCGCCCGTGCCTGTTGATGACCGCGATCACCACCTTCGCGGCGATCAGCAGCGTTTCGCCGCGGCGGATCTCCTGGTTGAGCACCATCTTGGCGCCGCCCGCCTTTTCCGTCACCGTCTGGATGATCAGGATGTCGTCCATGCGGGCCGGCTGCTTGAAGTCGATCTCCATCCGGTGGACGACGAAGACCAGCCCCTCTTCGTCGGCAGAAAGCAGCGCGCTCTGTTCACAGCCGAGGCAGCGCAGATAGTCGGTGCGGCCGCGCTCCAGGAAGTGCAGATAACGGGCGTGATAAACGAGGCCGGAAAAATCCGTGTCTTCATAATAAACGCGCTGGGCCAGCCGATGGCCACCTTCCATCAACTCGCCCGATAACAAAAAATTGTATTCCTTCATGGCCTTGCCTTGGAAATTTCCGCTACTCCACTGGATAAGCGCGCAAAGCCGCCCCAGTTTTGACGTGCTGTCACATATCCTCCCTATCAGGAAATAAGTCGAAAACCAGCGGAGAGTAACTCATGAAGATTGCAGTCCTGGGCGGCGACGGCTTCGTCGGCTGGCCGACATCGCTTCACCTGTCCGACGCCGGCCACGAGATCCACATCCTCGACAACCTCTCCCGCCGCTGGATCGATACGGAGCTTGGCGTCCAGTCGCTGACGCCGATGGACAGCATCCAGGAACGCGCCCGAATCTGGCATGCCGAGACCGGACGCCGCATTCATTTCCATCTGATCGACCTCGCCAAGGACTACGAACTCCTGAAGGGCTGGCTTTCAAAAAACCGCCCGGACGCCATCATCCACTTCGCCGAACAGCGGGCCGCGCCCTATTCGATGAAGAGCGACCGGCACAAGAACTACACCGTCAGCAACAATGTAAACGCCACCCATAACCTTTTGAATGCGCTGGTCGAACTCGATCTCGACGCGCATCTCGTGCATCTCGGCACGATGGGCGTCTACGGCTATTCGACGGTCGGCGCCGCCATTCCGGAAGGTTACCTGCCGGTCGGCATCGAAACGGCCGACGGCCGCACCGTTTCCCAGGAGATCCTTTATCCGAGCAATCCCGGCTCGATCTACCACATGACCAAATGCCTCGATCAGCAACTCTTCCAGTTCTACGCGAAGAACGACGGATTGCGGATTACCGACCTGCACCAGGGCATCGTCTGGGGCACCCACACCGAACAGACCCGCCGGCACACGCAATTGATCAATAGATTCGACTATGACGGGGATTACGGGACGGTCTTGAATCGTTTTCTCATCCAGGCGGCGATCGGTTACCCGCTCACCGTCCACGGCACCGGCGGCCAGACCCGCGCCTTCATCCACATCCAGGATTCGGTCCGCTGCATCGAGATCGCACTGACCAATCCGCCGGCACGGAGCAGTCGCGTCGAGATCTTCAACCAGATGACCGAGACCCATCGGGTGCGCGATCTTGCCGAGATGATCTCGAAAATGACCGGTTCGAGGATCGCCTGGCTGCCGAACCCGCGCAAGGAAGCGCCGGAAAACGAACTGGTGGTGAAGAACGAAAAATTCCTCGGCCTCGGTCTCGAACCGACCACGCTCGGCGAAGGACTGCTGGGCGAGATCGTCGACGTCGCGAAGAAATACGCCTACCGCGTTGATAGATCACGGGTTCCCGCCGTTTCCGCCTGGACGAGAGACATTGCTGCGAAGGTGGAACATGATCCGGAGGGTGTGAGGTTGAAGTCGGTGTCGTGAGCGGGACGCCCTCATGACCAACGCCTTTGTCACCCTGGTCACCAATGCCGACTACGCCATGGGCGCAACCGCGCTGGCTCGCTCCATCCGCCGCACCGGCACTGAGGCCGATATCGTCGTCCTCCACACCGGCGGCGTCGAGCGCCCCGCCCTCACCCCGCTCGAAGCCCTCGGCTGCCGGCTGGTCGAGGTCGAACATCTGCCCCTCTCCGAAGCCTTCAACGAACGGCATGCGCGAAAAAACCTGCATGGCGCCGCCCCCTTCACCAAGGGCCGCAAGCCGGATTTCCACACGCCGCTCGATAATTTCTGCAAGCTTCGGCTCTGGCAGCTCACCGAATACGAAACCTGCGTCTTTATCGATGCCGACGCGCTGGTGCTGAAGCCTCTCGACAAGCTGTTCTCCTATCCGGAATTTTCCGCCGCCCCAAACGTTTACGAAAACCTATCCGATTTCCACCGCCTGAACTCCGGCGTCTTCGTCGCCAAACCGTCGGCGGAGACGTTCGACAGGATGCTTGCGGCGCTCGACCAGCCGGACGCCTTCTGGCGGCGCACCGATCAGACGTTTCTGGAGACCTTCTTTCCCGACTGGCACGGCCTGCCGGTCTTCATGAACATGCTGCAATACGTCTGGTTCAACATGCCCGACCTCTGGAACTGGGAGAGCATCGGCGTGCTGCATTACCAGTATGAGAAGCCGTGGGAGAAGGATCATCCGAAAGCCGACCGGCTTCGGCCGCTGATCGACCTCTGGCAGGCGTTTTACGAGGATCGCGAGATCCCCGCCCTCTCCTCGCTGCCGAAACCGGGAGAAACGCCATGAAGGTGCTGATATCGGGCGGAACGGGCCTGGTCGGCCGCTACATCGTCGAAGGCCTCATCGATGCCGGCTATCCGGTCATTGTCGGAGGGCGCAATCCGCCGGCACCTGGCTTCTTTTCCAAACCCGTCGAGTTCGTGCCCCTTTCGCTCGATCCCGCCCTCGACCAGATCGAAGCTTTCGACGAGGCCTATTTCTTCGTCCATGCCGCCTTCGACCATCTGCCCGGAAAATACCGCGGCGGCGAAGGCGATGATCCCGATCGCTTCCAGCGGCTGAACCTCGATGGCACGGTCAAGCTGTTCGAGACCGCCAGGAAGGCCGGCACCCGCCGGGCTGTCTTCCTCTCGAGCAGGGCCGTCTATGACGGACAACCGGCAGGAACGGTGCTTGACGAAGATCTCGCTTTGAAGCCCGGCAGCCTCTATGGCGAGATCAAACTCTGGACCGAGGGAGCACTGGCAGAACTTTCGGCCCCCGGTTTTGCCACCTCGTCTCTCCGGCTCACCGGCGTCTACGGCAATCTGCGCCCCAACAAATGGGACGCGCTCTTTGCGGATTACCTGGCAGGCCGGCCAGTTCCGTCGCGTGCGGGAACGGAGATCCACGGCAGCGATGTCGCCGCCGCCGTTCGCCTCATGCTGGAAACAGAAACCGGTAAGGTCGCCGGCCACGCCTTTAACGCATCGGATGTTCTGACCGATACGCCTGAAATCCTCAGCCATCTGCCGGTATCTCATCACAACCTGCCGCCCCCGGCAGATCGCGGCATCGTCAACGTCATGTCGACGGACAAACTGAGGGCACTCGGCTGGCAGCCGGGCGGCGCACCGCTCCTGCGACAGACGATCGCAGGTCTTGCCGCTGCTCTCAATGCGACTGCGTGAAGCGCCGCATCTTTGCTTCGTTCTTTGCCTTTTCGATCGCCTTCTTGTGTTCCTCGGCCCATTTCTGGCCCGCATCGCCGCCCCAGAGCAGCCAGGCTATGTAACCGGTGGAAGGATTTTCGTCGTCGCCGAAGTTCTCGGCACGCTTGTCCGCCTTGTGGCGGGAGAAATAGCTCACCATCCGCCGCACCGTCTTTTCCGAAATCGATTTGCGATTCTTGAGATCGCGGGCTCTGGCCACGCCCACCATCGTGCCGCCGCGGCGGTACTGGGAGCGTAGCTTCAAGCCTTTTTCAGCAGCCTGCGCCACTTCGGTGGGCGGGATGTGATCCGGGATTTCGCTATCCATGGGTCTTCCTCAGTTCGGACTGACTCTGAAGAACGCGGATTGGGAACGCGGGCTCATCGGCCCCCGCCTTACGCTTGATCGTCTTGCCCTTGGCCTCCGCTCGCCCCCAGGCCCATTCGACCTCATTTCCGATCTCGATCTTCCGCATGACGTTCTCCTTTCGCAGGAGAAACGGAAAGCAATGCGCAGATGTTCCAGCCGGCACGCCAGGGCGGCTCAGGCGTCAGTTGGCACGACAGCCGAGATCCACGGCCGCGGCCTTTCAAACCCGCTGGAATGCCCAAAAGGCCGAACTAGGATTTCAGATCCAGATCGCCGTCGCGCCAGACGAGATGGCGCGGGGTGACCGGCAGGCTCTCGATCTCCTCGGCGATGAAATACGGCGGGATGTCGAGTGCCCGGAGAGCCTCGGTTGTCGCCGGTACCCATTTGAATTCCAGATCGTGTTCGTCCTTGATCCGATGGACGATGTCCGTCGGATGAAACGGAAACGTCTCCGGGATATCCATCAGGTAATAATAACCGAGCTCGTGCCAGTCGCGGTCTTCATAGTGGAAGAAATTCTCGACCGACCAGAGCAACCGCCCGACCGTTACCTCGACGCCGATCTCCTCGACCATCTCGCGTCTCAGCGTCTCTTCCGAGGTCTCGCCGATCTCGGCCCGCCCACCCGGAAACGTCCAGAATGCCTCGTCCACGGCGCGGTGCACCAGCACATGACCGTCCCGGAACCCGAGCCCGGCGATCCGCATCTGAAAGATGCGCTTGCTCTTCGTCTTGATGCGGATGCGAGTTCGGCCTGCCATGTGATTATCCCAGATCGATCACGTTGATTTCGGGCGGCGCGCCGAAGCGGACGGGCAGGCCGGAACAGCCGAGCCCGCCCGATATGATGATATTGCGGCCGCTTTCCTGCACATGCCCGTAGAGATAACGACTGCCATAGCGGGAAGGAACGATCGGGGCCCAGCCGAACAGCCGCACCTGCCCGCCATGCATGTGACCGGAGAGGGTGAGCGATATGCGATCCGGCACGGTTGGAAAGATGTCCGGCTCATGCGCCATCAGGATGACCGGGGCATCATCTGTTATCTGTGCCAGCGTGGCCGGAAGGTCATCCTTGCCGCGCGTCCAATGGCGGGTTTTCTCGTCCGAAAGAAGGGCGATCTGGTCTTCGATGCCGGCCAGCCAGAAAGGCCTGCCGTCCTTCTCGAATCTAGCCGCCCGATTGCTGTAGACGGGAATGCCCGCCGCCTCCAGCGCCCTGCGCCCGAACGGGACGCCCTCGCCGCTCGCCTGAACCTCGCTGTCCTGCCACCAGTCGTGATTGCCGAGGATGGCATGGGTCCCAAGCGGCGCCTTCAGGCTCGAAAGCGCGCCGGCCCAGGCATCCGGCGGCACATGATCGGTGATGAAGCGCATGCCGGAAACATAATCGCCGAGCAGCAGAATGACGTCCGGTTCAAGCGCATTGGCGGCTTCGCAGATCGAGGCGATCCTCTCGACGGGCATCCAGGGCTTGCAGGCATGGAAATCCGCAAGCGCAACGATCCGGAGCTTCAGTCCCGGCGTCCAGCCGGGCGGCGTCAGCACATTTCGGGCGACCCTCAGCCGTACCAGCGGCTCGGCCACCGCATAGCCGGCCAGCGCCAGAAACGCCGCAACACCGCCCGTAAGAGACGTCAGGAACCCGCGGCGGGAAATCAATCAATCATCCTCGGTGAACATGCGGAACTGCGCCGCCTCGAGATCCTTGGGCGGCTGAAGTCCGAGATGTTTCCACGCATTTGCGGTCAAAACGCGGCCCCGCGGTGTGCGCTGGATGAAACCCTGCTGGATCATGTAGGGTTCGATGATGTCTTCGATCGCATCGCGCGGTTCCGACAGGCCGGCGGCGATGGTCTCGATGCCGACCGGCCCACCACCGAAATTGACGGCGATCATGTTGAGGTAGCGTTTGTCGAGCTGATCGAGGCCCATGTTATCGACCAGAAGACGGGTCAGGGCCTCGTCGGCGATCTCCTTCGTCACCGCCTCGGCCCTCGCCACTTCGGCGAAATCGCGCACCCGGCGCAAGAGCCGCCCGGCGATGCGTGGCGTGCCACGGGCGCGCCGGGCGATCTCGCGGGCGCCTGCATCGGTCATCGAAAGGCTCATCAGCCGCGCACCGCGCCGGACGATCAATTCCAGTTCATCAACCGTATAGAAGGACAACCGGATGGGAATGCCGAACCGGTCGCGCAGCGGCGTGGTGAGCAGACCGGCTCGGGTGGTGGCGGCAACCAGTGTGAACTTGGAAAGGTCGATCTTCACCGATCGCGCCGACGGACCTTCACCGATGATCAGGTCGAGCTGAAAGTCCTCCATCGCCGGATAGAGGATTTCCTCGACTGCCGGGTTAAGCCGGTGAATTTCGTCGATAAAGAGCACGTCCCGCTCTTCGAGATTGGTGAGCAAGGCCGCAAGATCGCCAGCCTTGGCGATGACCGGGCCGGATGTCGAGCGGAAATTGACGCCGAGTTCCTTGGCCATGATCTGCGCCAGCGTCGTCTTGCCAAGGCCTGGCGGACCGACAAACAGCACGTGGTCCAGCGCCTCGCCGCGGTTCTTCGCCGCCTCGATAAACACCTTCAGGTTGGCGCGCGCCTCCGCCTGGCCGGTGAACTCGTCCAGCGACTGCGGGCGCAGCGTCATATCCAGGTCTTCGCCCCGCTTTTCCGGCGTTATCAGGCGGGCGGGTTCACTCATGCGAGAAGTTCCATTCCGGGTACATATCGTGCAGCAGTTTTGTCGAAAGTCACCGTTTTTGAACAGCCAATTCTTTTTGCGAGCTCAGCGATCAAATAGTCTGCGACGTCGAACTTGCCGAAGCCATCGGCCAAAAACATGGTCTCTATGAAATCCGAATCCTCAAAGACGAGCTCTCGGCTTTCCAATAGTCCTCGAAACACGGACGCAATCTCTTGGTTCTTATAGCCGTAACTTTTCCGCATGACCCAACATGCTTCGGTGAAAACGAAGAGCGAGATATAAGCCGGATTTTCTGCCGATCTTGAACGAAAGAACTCAACTGCGCTTTCGTACTGTTTCGGGTCGTCCGTCATCAGAAACCGGAGGAGTACGTTCGTATCGATGCCAATCACGCATGATCCTCCGATCATCATCTGCCGCCGCTTGCGCCGCGGCGTCGCTCATTTCTTCGACAGTCAAGTGGACGCCATTGGGAGCATGACCGAGAATACCCGCAAACTCCATGACGCTCCGCGTCTTGGCCCTTAATTTGACTTCACCATTTTCAATGATGAAGTCCATTTGATCACCGGGACTAAGATTGAGATATTTCCTGATTTCGATTGGAATTGTCGTCTGACCTTTGGAGGTCAGTTTTGCACCGTAGCCCATTTGCACCTCCATTCCTTACATTTCTATCTTAGTAAGGATTTTGAAAAAAGCAAGGAATCACCGGGCCAGTTCCTTCAGCCCCAGTCGTATAAGTCTGGCGCTATCGCCCCCCTCGCCGCCGTTCTTGAGCGCCGCCGCAACCGCATTCGCGGCCTGGTCGCGCGAATAACCGAGATTGGTGAGCGCCGAGACCGCATCGGCGACCGGCGCTGCGGCCACGCCCTCGCCAAGCTCCTGCTTGAGGCCGATATTGCCCGAAGCCTCGCCGGCAAAGGCGGGCGCCTTGTTCTTGAGTTCGGTGACGATGCGCACCGCGACCTTCGGCCCGACGCCGGGCGCACGCGAAACCGTCGTCTTGTCCTGAAGGGCAATGGCGTTGGCGAGCTCAGACGGCGTCAGGGTCGAGAGCACCGCGAGCGCCACCTTGGCGCCGACGCCTTGCACGCTCTGCAGCAGGTTGAACCATTCCCGCTCCAGCGCGCTCAGGAAGCCGAAAAGCTTGAACTGATCCTCACGGACATAGGTCTCGATGAACAACACCACCGCTTCGCCGACCGAACCCATCTTCGACAGCACCCGCGACGAGCAGAAGACCTCGTAACAGACGCCATGAACGTCGACGAGCACATAGTCGTCGCCGATCTCGTCGATAGTGCCTTTGAGCTTGCCGATCATGAAAGATGTCCGTCAGGGATGGGTTTCGGGGGAGATGATGTCGAGCGAGGGAAAATAAGCGCGATAACGGGCTGGGTCACGGGTCAGGAGACGATGGGAGCGGACCGCGGCATGGGCGCCGATCAGGAAATCCGGCAGCGTTCGCTCACGAAGTCCGCCGGACCTGCGGTAAGAAAAATGCGCCTTACCCGCCTGAAATGCCGCATCATAAGACAAGGTCTCGCGCTTCATACCGAGCCAGCCGAATGCCAGGGTGATCTCGAGCTCACTCAGCGGCGATGCCGACAGTTCTGACCAGATGACCGGGTTGAGGATAAGTTCGCCCTCTTCCGCGCATCGTTTCAATGCACCGAGCGACCAGTTCCGCGCCGGAGTGGCAGGCCCAAGCATATCGATCAGCACATTCGTATCAACGACGGTCGAGGTCATCGCGCGGTCCCCGAAGCCAGTCGATGTACTCATCGGTCGTCATGCCGCCGAGATCCCAGGTGCCTTTGACGCTGTCCGCCCATTCTTCGAAGCTCTTGTAGTCCTGCCTGCTGTCGTCGAGCCTGACAAGCCTCACGCCGTCATCAGACACGACAAAATCCACCTCCGATCCCGGTCCGATCTTCAATCGGTCGCGGATTTCCTTGGGGATCGTAACCTGGCCTTTTTCGGTGACGCGCATGGTAATACCTCTCAGGTATTACTTATCGGCCAAACCAGAACAAGTCAAGAACAAACTAGCCGGCGAGTGCGGCGCGCATGCGCTGGCCGCCGCGGTTGTGGGCGTGGCAGATGGCGATTGCCAGCGCATCCGCGGCGTCATTGCCCTTGAACTCGGCCTTCGGCATCAGGATCTTCAACATCATGTGGATCTGCTGCTTTTCGCCGTGGCCGACGCCGATGACCGATTTCTTGACCGCGTTCGGCGCATATTCGGCGACCGGCAGCCCGGCCCGTGCCGGCACTAGCATGACCACGCCCCTGGCCTGGCCGAGCTTCAGCGTTGCGACCGCATCCTTGTTGACGAAGGTCTGCTCCACGGCCGCCTCGTCCGGCTGGTAGGCATGCACCACTTCCGCCAGCCCGTCGTGCAACTGGCAGAGACGGGAGGCGAGGTCCAGGTCGCCGTCGGAGGTCACGGTGCCCGAGGCGACGAATTTCAGGCTGTTGCCGAGCGTCTCGATAATACCCCAGCCGGTGCGTCGAAGCCCCGGGTCGATGCCGATGATGCGAATCGTGCCTGTCATGCCCATACCCTATCCTGATGCCCCTACCAGTGCCATGAGAATGTGAACAAACCGAAAACGCGAACGCTGCGCCGTTAACCTACGGGTAACCATATCGGGAAGGTTTGCTCCCTTTCGGGTCGCCGGTCGGCAACGCCCCGGCGCCTCGCGCGTTGCAAATCGCGGCTTGAACGCAATGTGAGGAGGCAGCCATGATAGGCAAATATCATTCCCTTTCCGTCAAGGTGATCGGGCTTGTGCTGACGCAGAATGGGATTCTCGCCGGGCTCCTCTTTTATGTCGCCGACGGACTGACGCCTTTCGAAATGCTGGGCATCGCCGCGTCGCTGATAACGCTGACCCTCGTCACCATCTCGCTTGCCGGCGCGCTCATCAATCCGTTGCGGACAATCGCGGGAACCGTCTCGGAGATCGCCGCCGGCAAGACGGCGGTGCCGCGCGAGCATCTGGCCCGCACAGATGAAATCGGATCCATCTCACGGGCGCTGGAGCGGCTCTGCCGCGACCATCTCACCCGCCTTGTCGAAGACGAAGAAGAGCGCGAGCGGCAGGAGACGGCTGCGGCTGAAACCCGCATGCGCGACCTCGAGGCCGCCGGAGACGAGGCACACGATCTGAAGACCGTGGTGGAAGCGCTCGACGGCGGCCTGCGGCGCCTAGCGGTCGGCGATCTTACGGTCCGGATCGATATGCCGTTCCCCGAAAGATACGAGGGCCTGCGCGCCGATTTCAACCACGCCCTGACAATCCTGGAAGACGTGCTCGGAATGATCGGCAGCGGCGCCCACGACCTTTACACGGACTGCGCCGAGACCCGGGCCGACATGGCGGCAACCGCTGAAGCCGGTGGCCGCCTGACGGCAGCCATCGCCAAGACCGCCGCGGATGTCGGTTCGCTTGCCGAAACGCTCAAGGCGAGAAAGCTGCAGGCACAGCACGCGGCCGACATCGCCCACAATGCCCGGCTCGACCTGCGCCCGCCGAAGGAGATGATGCAAGCGGCAACGGTGGCGATGGAAGCAATCCGCAAGGCATCGCTCAAGATCGAGCCCGCCGCAGCCAACATCCGGGAGATCGCCTTCCAGGCCAATATGCTCGCTCTCAATGCCGGCGTCGAAGCGGCTCATTCGGGGGAGGCCGAGGTCGATTTCAAGACCGTGGCCGAGGAAATCCGCGGACTTGCAGAGCGCGCCGCAGAGGCCGCCAAGGACATCTCCGGCCTGTCACGCAAGTCGGCGGAAGCGGCCGAACTCGGCGGCAAGTCCGTCGAGAAGGCCGGTGGAGAGCTGGATGCGATGACGATCTATGCGGACGCCGTTGATCGCCACGTGGCGGCGCTTGCAGCAAGCTCCGGCAAGGAGATCGAAGCGATCGCAGCCGTCAGGACCACGATGACGACGCTTGCCAAGGCGAGCCGAGACCAGATAGGGGCGCTCGATGCGTTGACGGCGAAGCTCGGCCGCATGAACCACGAGATCGGTACGATCGACCACCATGCGGGACGTTTCACGCCCGTCACCATCCTCAACGCGGGAGGGGTGACTGTACCGGAAAGCCTCAAACCCGCAAAACCCGGTTCGCACCTGCGGCTGGTCAAATCCTGATGTCGGAGGGGTCGTCCGTCACGCCCCTTTCGACCGGCGCTTTTCTGTCAACCTCGGGGTCGTATTTCTGGACGCGACTGCCTAGATAAGTGGAACACTCTGTCAGTTATACCGCCTCCAGGACGTGCCGATGATCCCCTTTTCCATTCTCGATCTTTCACCCGTCGGTGAAGGTTATTCCGTGAGCGATGCGCTCGACCAGTCCCGCCGCCTGGCAATCAAGGCCGAGGAGCAGGGTTACAAACGCGTCTGGCTCGCCGAACATCACGGCATGCCGGGTATTGCCAGCGCCGCAACCGCGATTGTCATCGGCCATGTTGGTGCGGCGACCAAGACCATCCGCGTCGGCTCCGGCGGCATCATGCTGCCCAACCATTCCCCTCTCGTCATCGCCGAACAGTTCGGCACGCTGGAAGCGCTGTTGCCCGGCCGCGTCGATCTCGGCCTTGGCCGGGCGCCCGGAACCGATATGCGCACCGCGAGCGCCCTTCGCCGCAATCTCGATGCCGGCGCCGAAAGTTTTCCGCACGACATTCTGGAACTGCAGCGCCTGCTCGGCACGCCGGAAAAGGACCAGAGCCTGCTCGCCGTCCCGGGCATGGATGCGGACGTGCCGATCTGGCTGCTCGGCTCGAGCGTCTACAGCGCCCATCTCGCCGCCGCCCTCGGCCTGCCCTATGCGTTTGCCTCGCATTTTGCGCCCGACATGCTGATGGAAGCGATCTCGATATATCGCGACCGTTTTAAGCCGTCTCTCCAACTCGACAAGCCCTACATGATGGTCGGCGTCATGGGCGTCGCGGCGGAAACCGATGCCGAAGCTGAGCGCCACTTCACCTCGTCGCAGCAGCAGTTCGTCAATCTGCGCAAGAACGTCCGCACCCGGTTCCCGAAGCCCGTCGACAGCATGGAAGGTTTCTGGACGCCGATGGAGAAGATGAACGTCGAGCACACGCTGCGTTACGCAGCGGTAGGTTCCGTTGCGACGGTCGAGGCAAAGCTCAGGGATTTCCTGGAAGAAACCGGCGCCGACGAGTTGATCATCTCGATGCCGATCCACGATGTCGATGCGCGGCTGCGCTCGGTCGAATTGTTTGCGACGTTGCCGATGATGGAGAAGCAGCCCATCCCCGCCTAGGAAGCGGGCGTCACAAGAGGTTCACCGACCAGAGTTAGCTTTTGTTAATCCTGGAAAATGCGGAGTACCGAAACGTGACAGACGCCATCGCTTCCAAACCCAGTGTTTCTGCGTCCTACCACCCTCTGGAAAACCCGAGTTCACTCGGAAAATGGTTCATTCCCCTGTTCGGCCTCGTACTGATCGGCGGCCTGGGTTATGTCGGGTACGCGTTGGCGAACGATCTTTCGGTAGCCAGCTCGGTTCCTTGGGCGCTGCTCGGCCTTGCGCTTTTGATCGCGCTCGGCTTCGAGTTCGTCAACGGCTTCCACGATACCGCCAATGCCGTGGCAACCGTCATCTACACCCGCTCCATGCCGGCGGAACTGGCGGTCGTCAGGTCGGGTTTCTTCAACTTCCTCGGCGTGCTGCTCTCAAGTGGCGCGGTCGCCTTCGGCATCCTGGCGCTGCTGCCGGTGGAACTGATCCTGCAGGTCGGTTCCGGCTCCGGCCTCGCCATGGTCTTCGCGCTCCTCATCGCCGCCATCATCTGGAACCTCGGAACCTGGTATCTCGGCCTGCCCTCCTCCAGCTCGCATACGCTGATCGGCTCGATCATCGGCGTCGGCCTGGCGAACCAGTTCCTGGCGCCGCAGGGCACCGCCACCAGCGGCGTCGACTGGTCGCAGGCGAGCAATATCGGCCTGTCGCTGCTGATCTCTCCCCTGATCGGCTTCGGGCTTGCGGCGATCCTGCTTCTGGTCATGAAGGTGCTCGTCCGCAACAAGGCGCTTTACGAGGAACCGAAGGGCAACAAGCCGCCACCCTTGTGGATCCGCAGCCTGCTGATCTTCACCTGCACCGGGGTCAGCTTCGCGCACGGCTCCAACGACGGCCAAAAGGGCATGGGCCTGATCATGCTTATCCTGATCGGCCTTGTGCCGACAGCCTTTGCGCTCAACCGTACCCCCGATGCGCAATATCTGCATGCCTACGAGCAGGCTTCCACGAATGTCGAGACGGCGCTGCAGAAATACGTCAAGCCGGGGGTCACGGTCGCCGACGCCCGGGCGGAAGTCGCCAATGCAGTCAAGAACAAGACCTGGAACGACACGACGACGCTGGCGCTGCAGCGGTTCATCCACGCCTCAAGCGAGCAGATCTCGAAATTCCCGACCCTCGAGGCGGTACCGACCTCGCTGGTCGGCAACATCCGCAACGACGTCTACCTGATCGGCGAGGCGCTGAAGCTGATCGACAAGAACAAGCTGCTGCCGATGCAGGGCACCGACCTCGACGCCGTCAAGGCCTACCATCAGGCCGTCGACAACGCCACGAAGTTCATCCCGCTCTGGGTCAAGGTCGCCGTCGCGCTGGCGCTTGGCCTCGGCACCATGGTCGGCTGGAAACGCATCGTCGTGACGGTCGGCGAGAAGATCGGCAAGACCCACCTGACCTATGGCCAGGGTGCTTCGGCGGAAGTCGTCGCGATGGTGACGATTGGTGCTGCCGACCATCTCGGCCTGCCGGTCTCCACCACCCATGTGCTCTCGTCGGGCGTGGCGGGCACCATGGCGGCGAACGGGTCGGGACTGCAGTGGTCGACGGTGCGCAACATGTTGCTCGCCTGGGTGCTGACGCTGCCGGCCTCGATCGCTATCGCGTTCGTACTCTACGTGGCCCTGCGCCAGATCTTCTGAGCGTGAGCCCTGAAATGCAAACGGCACCCCGATCGGGTGCCGTTTTTGTATCGAGATCGGCTCTAAATTCAGGCCGAAAGCTTGGCCATGACTTCTTCGGAAACCTCGAAGTTCGAATAGACGCTCTGCACGTCGTCGTCGTCTTCCAGGTTGTCGATGAGCTTCAGCAGCGACTGTGCTTTCTCCTCATCCACCTCGATCGTGTTCTGCGGCCGCCAGATCACCTTGACGGTCTGGGCCTCGCCGAGCGTCGCTTCGAGCGCCTTGGACACTTCGCCGAGGCTTTCGAAAGCGCAGATGATCGTGTGACCGTCCTCATCGGTGGTCACGTCGTCGGCACCAGCCTCGATCGCCGCTTCCATCACCTTGTCCGCATCGCCGACGCTCGCCTTGTAGGTGATTTCGCCGACATGGTCGAAGGAGAAGGAAACCGAGCCGGTTTCACCGAGTACACCGCCAGCCTTGGTGAAGGTCGAGCGGACGTTGGAGGCCGTGCGGTTGCGGTTGTCGGTCAGCGCCTCGACGATAACGGCGGTGCCGCCCGGGCCGTAACCCTCGTAACGGACGGAATCGTAGTTCTCTCCGTCGGAACCGGCAGCCTTCTTGATCGCCCGGTCGATATTGTCCTTGGGCATCGACTGCGCCTTGGCGTTCTGGATCGCCAGGCGAAGCGCCGCGTTCATGGTCGGATCAGGCAGACCCGTCTTGGCGGCAACGGTGATTTCACGCGCAAGCTTGGAAAACATCTTCGACCGGATCGAATCCTGCTTGCCCTTGCGGTGCATGATGTTTTTGAACTGTGAATGGCCAGCCATGGCACCCCTGACACTTTAGCTTGTTCTGGAACTCGTTCTGGAATGGCGCCTTATAATTTCGAAGCCGGAGCCGTTCAAGGGCATTCCAAGGTAAGGCGAGGCTTTTCCTGATGCCGCCCCGCCGATAAGGCCAGGAACAAAGCCAAAGCCTTGCCGTTTGTTCACCGAGACGAACAACAAGGAGACAATCGATGGCAAGCCTTACCGAAGCCCGCGAAGCGCCCGAACGCCAACTCTGGGAGGAGATCAACAACATCCATGCCGGCATGCTCGGGATCGAGGGCTCGCATATGCATTTCCAGCCGATGGCACCGAATGCCGATCCGAAATCGAGCACGATCTGGTTCTTCACCAAGGCCGACACGGACCTGGTACGCGCCATCCGCGCCGGCAGCCGCGCCCATTTTTGCGTCGTCGGCAAGAACCACGATTACCACGCCTGCCTTTCCGGCACGCTGGAAATCCGTAACGACCGGGCCAAGATCGACGAATACTGGAGCGCCGTGACCTCGGCCTGGTACGAGCGCGGCAAGGAAGACCCGCTGCTGACCCTGCTCGCCTTCCGGGTCGACGACGCGGAAATCTGGGCTTCCACCGACAGCACGTTGAAATTCGGCTGGGAGATCGCCAAGGCCAACCTGAAGGACGAGAAGATGCCGGATGTCGGCGTCAAGCAGCACCTCGCCTTCCCGCAGTTCCATTGAACCGGAACAAGGCAGGGGCGATCACAGCCCCTGCGGCACCAGTATCGTCGGCTTTTTCGGCAGGCTGCGCATCGATACCCGGATCGTCGGTTCCTTGGCATAGGCGATGTCGAACTTGGCGTCGAACATGGCGATGAAGTTGTCGAGCGGTGGCCCCCAGCGGTGCATCGGCAGGATGAGCGACGAGCGCAGCCGCTGCACGACCCGGCTCATGCTGTCCGCCCCCATCGTCAGGCCGCCGTCGACCGGCACCATCAGGATGTCGAGCCGGCCGATCTCCGTATACTGCGCCTCGTTCAGCTCGAAATGCAGGTGGCCGAGATGACCGATGCAGAGACCCGCAACCTCGAAGATAAAGATCGAATTACCGTTCTCCTCGATGCCACCGCCCCAGTTGCGGATATCCGACACCACGTTGCGGACATAGACATCCCCGACCATCAGGCGATGCTGGACCCTCTCGCCAGGCACATCGCTCCAGCCGTGCAGCACATGCTTGATCCCGGGATCGGGGCTCAGCGTAAAATGCGTGGAATGCGCCTTGTTCATCGTTGCCACGTCCGGCAGCCGCGAGGGGCGATAGGCGCCGCTATAGTCGGTGGCGATGCCGACCCCTTCAGGGGTTTCGATGAAATAGGTGGAATGGCCGACAAAGGTGATCTTCACCTCTTCCCTGTCGGCCAGCGCCAAATTCTTTTTCGCCTGGGCGAACTGCAAGCCGGATGGGTTGAAGCTCGCAAATGTGACACCGGGCAGCTTCTGGGCGATCGCCTGGCACTGGCTGACGGGCAGGCCATCCTGTGCCAGCGCGGCGAAGGCTGACAGAAGCAGGCTGGAAATACCGAGTGCGAGAGCCCGTAGCATCATGCTGATCCCAAAGAACTGCGTTCATGCTCATTCCCGGCGAAAACATGCGGCAATGCGAAAGGCCGGTCCAGCCGCAATCGCCAGGGCCGGCCTCACAATTCTGTCATTGGTGGAGGTCATGGAGTTGATTATTGAAAAGCCGCCGCAGCGCCCCGACATAAACTCGCCAGCATCCGATCGGAAGAGCAAGAGGGTATTTTCATGAAGCACGACATTGAGATCAAGACGAAGGACGGCGCGGCCAAAGCCGCCGTCATCAAGCCTGCAGACGGTGCTGCAACCGACAAGGGCGTCATCCTCTACATGGATGCCTTCGGCCCGCGCGAAGCGCTCTACCAGATGGGCCAGCGCATCGCCGATGCCGGTTATACCGTGCTCGTTCCGGACCTATTCTATCGCTCGGGCGCCTACGGCCCGTTCGATGCGAAGACGGCCTTCAGCGAAGAAGCAACCAGGACGCAGCTGATGGGCCTGATGCGCGCCACGCCACAGCCGCTCACCGCCGAGGACGGAGAAGCCTTCATCGAAGCGTTGACCTCCGAAGGCGCCACCGGCGCGATCGGCGCCGTGGGTTATTGCATGGGCGGCGGCCGGGCGATCACCGCCGCGGCCTACTATCCGGAACGCATCAAGGCAGCCGCCAGCTTCCATGGCGGCAATCTCGCAAGCGACGCCGAAGACAGCCCGCACAGGCTGGCGGACCGGATCAAGGCGCGCGTTTATGTCGGCGTCGCCGGCGTCGACAACAGCTTTCCGCCGGAGCAGTCGGCTCGGCTCGCCGAAGCATTTCGCACCGGCGGCGTCGACCATATCGTCGAGAACTATGTCGGCATGGCGCATGGCTGGACGGTGCCGGACCACAGCATCTACGACAAGGACGGTTCCGAGCGCCACTTCAAGCGCCTGCTGACGCTGTTCGAAGAGTCCCTCTGAAACGCCTCCCTCCGAAACGACAAAGGGGCGGCTTCGGGCCGCCCCTGATCTCATTGAAATCTCGCAATTCCGGTTGGCAGCGCTGTGCCTTGCCTACTTCCGGCGCTCGAAATTGCTGCTGTTGGCCAATTTCGGCTTGTCCTTCTTCTTGAAAGGCTTGTCGTCTTTCTTGAAGGGCTGGGCGTCCTTGCGGAACGGCTTGGCTTCCTTGTTGAAGGGCTTGGCGTCGCCACGCGGTTCGGCGGCCCTGGGGCCGCCCGGACCGGCTGCGTTGGAGGTGTTCTTCCTCGGCTTGCCCTTCGCCCAGTCGTCGCCACGAGGCTCCTTCGGACGATCGTCGTAGGACTTCTTGACGTAAGGCTTGGCCGGCGCGGGACGGCTGAGGTCCGGCGCGCTGGTCAGCCGGGTAACGCGGATGCCGCGCTCCAGCGCCTTGTCCTTCCCGACAGCCTGCATGAAGGCGTCGGCGTGGTCGGCAGCGATCTCGACGAAGGTTTCGTCCTGCTGCATCTTGATTGCGCCGATTTCCCGCTTGGTGACGTTGCCGTTGCGGCAGAGCATCGGGATCAGCCAGCGCGGCTCGGCATTCTGCTTGCGGCCGACCGACAGGGAGAACCACACGGCCGGGCCGAACTCGTCGCGCGACGGGCGCGGGGTCATC
>NZ_JALBGV010000079.1 GCF_023006505.1 Neorhizobium sp. SHOUNA12A | reverse complement strand
GGTCCCGCGGCGCTGATGCTGCGGTCCGCGGCAGAAGAAATGCAGCTTTCAGAAGCAGCTCTCGACCATGCCCATGGCGACGGCGTGAAGGAGCGGGTTGGCTCGGCGCTTTCCCGCATCGAGGCCTATGCAGGCCGGCGCATGTCGCGCGGCACTGGCGTGCTCGCGACGATCGGCTCCACCGCCCCGTTCGTCGGCCTGTTCGGCACCGTCTGGGGCATCATGAACGCCTTCATCGGCATTTCGGAATCACAGACCACCAACCTCGCCGTCGTCGCGCCCGGCATTGCCGAAGCGCTGCTGGCGACCGCGATCGGCCTCGTCGCGGCCATTCCGGCGGTTGTCATCTACAACGTCTTCGCCCGCTCCATCACCGGTTACCGGCAGCTGCTGGCGGATGCCGCAGCGGGTGTGGAACGGCTGGTGAGCCGCGACCTCGATTTCCGCAAGGTTCCCCCGGGCGGCCGCAAGACGCCGGTCTCGCTCGTGGCAGGAGGCTGATCGACCATGGCCGGCGGCATCCGCGAACAGCACGGCGACGAGCTTTCCGAAAACCACGAGATCAACGTGACGCCGTTCATCGACGTCATGCTGGTGCTGCTGATCATCTTCATGGTGGCGGCGCCGCTGGCGACCGTGGACATCAATGTCGATCTTCCCGCATCAACCGCAAGGCCGGCTGAGCGGCCGGACGAGCCGCTCTACCTGACGGTCAAGGAAGATCTGAGCCTCAATATCGGCAACGACGCCGTGCAGCGCGAGCAGTTTGCCGCGACCCTCGACCGCGTCACGGAGGGCAAGAAGGACACCCGCGTGTTCCTGCGCGCGGACAAGGCGGTCGATTACGGCCAGTTCATGGAGGTCATGAACCTGTTGCGCGATTCCGGCTACCTCAAGATCGCGCTGGTTGGGCTTGAGACGCTGCCGGCACCGGCGGTGCCGGCGCCCGCTGGAAATGCCCCAGCCGTAGCACCCACCGTCCCGGCAACGGGAGGCAATCCATGAGCCTCGTCGTCTCGCAGACAGGCCCGGGCGGACGCGTCGGCGAACTGGCGCTATGGGGCGCTGCCGGACTGCTGATGCTGACAGTACATTTCAGCGCCGCGGCCTATCTGATGCGCGAACAACCGGATGTGCCGGCCGACAACGCACCGCCGGCAGCGATCATGATCGAGCTTGCGCCAGAGCCGGAAGCCGCCAACACCGAGGAAGAGCAGATCTCTCCTGACATGCAGGAGCAGGAACAGGTGATGAGCGAGCAGGCGGAGCCTGTCGAGGAACCGCAGCCGGAGCCCGTTGAGCAGCCGAGACCCGAACCGACGCCCGAGCCCGTTGCAGAACCTGTCGAGCAGCCGGTGGAACCACCGCTGCAGGAAGTCGCCGAGCCGGTCGAGCCTGAACCGGTGCAGCCGCCCGTGGCGGAGCCACCGCCGGAGCCGATCGAGGAGATCAAGCCGGTCGAGGAACAGATGACGGCGGCGCTCGAAAATGTCGAAGTGCCGCTGCCGGTAGTGCGGCCCCTGCCGCCGCCGGTCGCGGAAAAGCCGCCGGAACAGCCGAAAAAGCCGGAGCCCAGGAAGGAGCCGGTGAAGAAGGTCCAGAAGCCGAAGCAGCAACAGCAGGCCCGGCCCGACATGGCCGAGGCGAAAATCCAGGCCAAACAATCGGACCGCACGGCCGCCAGCCAGAATTCCACGAGCCTCTTCTCTTCGTCGGTCTCCCCGCAGCAGTGGATGACGCGCGTGAGAACGAAGATTGCTCGCTACGCCCGCAAATGCCCCGGCAACGGAACCGGCATCGTTACGGTCCGCTTCAGCTTCGACGGCAGCGGCAACATCGGCAATGTCTCGGTCGCGGGGTCATCGGGCAACGCGTCTATCGACGACTATGTCGCTTCGGCTGTCCGACGCGCTTCGCCCATCCCGGCACCGCCTTCCGGTGTTGCAAGTTCACTCAGCCAGCCGGTAAAGTGCGAATAACCGCCTGATTTTCTCGCGGCGTTCGTCCCCGAACCAATCTGGATCTCCAGCATGCACATCACTCTCTATGACGCCGAAACGCTCGTTCAGAGCGTATTCGAAGCCAATGGCGTTCTTGCCGATACCGCCCGATCCGTCGCCCATGCGCTCGTGCATGCGGAAGCTGCCGGACAGTACGGTCATGGCCTGCGCCGCGTTCCCGCCTATATCGGCCAAGCTCGCTCCGGCAAGGTCGACGGCAAGGCGAGACCCGTCGCCACCCGGCCGCGTCCGGCGGCGCTCGTCGTCGATGCGGCGCTCGGTTACGCCTACCCGGCCTTCGATATCGCAGTCGCCGAGCTTCCGAAGATCGCCCAGGCACAGGGCATCGCGCTCGGCGCCATCCATCGCTCCCACCATGCGGGCGTCATGGCGCTGACCGTCGAACGGTTTGCCGAGCAAGGCCTTGTGGCGCTGATGTTTGCCAATGCGCCGGCCTCGATGGCCGCCTGGGGCGGCAGGAAGCGGCTGTTCGGCACCAACCCGATCGCCTTTGCGACGCCGGTTGCCGGCGAGGATCCGCTGGTCATCGATCTGGCGCTTTCGACCGTCGCGGCTGGCAAGATCATGGCGGCGCGCCAGAAGGGCGAGAGCATTCCGGAAGGCTGGGCCTTCGATGCCAACGGCAAGCCGACCACCGATCCGCACGCGGCCCACAAGGGCCTGATGGCGCCCTCGGGCGGCGCCAAGGGTGCGGCGCTGGCGCTGATGGTGGAGATCCTGTCGGCCGGCCTGACCGGATCGAACTTCTCCTACGAGGCAAGCTCGTTCATGGACGAGAAAGGTCCGCCGCCCTCGGTCGGCCAGACGCTGATTGTCATCGATCCTTCCGCAAGCACCGCCTCGGCTGCCGAGCGGATCGCCGAACTTGCCCACGAGATGGCCTCCGAAGAGGGCGTTCGCCTGCCCGGGCGGCGCGGCCAGAACGCGCGCCGGACGGCGATCGAGCAGGGGCTCGATGTCGAGGACGAGGTGATTTCGGCGATCAGGGCGCTGGCCTAGGCCCGCAGCGCTGCCGCCGGCGACTGGCGGTAGGCGAGAATGGCCGGCACGGCGGACAGAACCGCCGATGCGGCAAGCAGGATCAGCACCATGCGCCAATCTTCGCCGGTAAAGCCGACCGGCAGGATGATGCCGCTCTTGGCCGTGAAGGCATTGGCGATCATCTGGGCGGCGGCAAGGCCGGTCAGAAAGCCGAGACCGATGCCGAGCGCGACCAGCAGGAAGAGCTCGAACCAGACTATGGCAAAAACCGACAGCCGCGGCGCGCCAAAAGCCCGCAGCGCGCCAATCTGGCGCCGCCGTTGACCGATATGGGTGACAGTGACCAGGACCAAGGCTGCCGCCACCAGGCCCTGCGATCCGGCGGCCACGGCGCTCAGCACCATCTTGGCATCACCGAGCGTCGCATAGAGGCTGGTCAGCACCTCGCCCGGGAAAACCGCGAGCGTATTGCCGTTGCGATATTCCTGGCGGAGCTTGTAGGCATCGGCAATCGTCTTCGGCTTTACGAGGACCGCCGGAAGGCCCGGCGCATCGGCTGCGAAATTTTCATCGATCGCCGCATCCGCATCGATGGACCCGTGATGACCGTGATCCTCGTCGGCATGCTCATCCGTGGCGGCCGCAGCCTGCGTTACCTGTGCTGCTCCGCCTTCGTGATGCTCTTCGTCCTCGTGCTCATGATCGTGGCCGAGACCGTGGACGTGCCAGACCGCCTGGATCGGCACTAGGATGGCTCGATCCCAGGGCGTCCCCGTCGGCGGCAACTTGCCGGTGACGTGGTATACGACGCCCGCATGGGTCTCGCCGCCCATCGCCGCCGTGCCGTGCACGGGCTTGATTTCGGCCCCGACCGGCAGCTTCACTGCCGCCCCGACCACCGCCTCGCCCTCTTTCTCGAACATGCGGCCTGAGGCAAAACCGGAGACGGTGCTGCCGATCAGCGCGCGGGTCGTCCCGACCAAAGGGTAGCCGGCAAAGGAATCACCGAACCCGACCGGCGCCACCCAGGCGACACGCGGATCCTTCGAGAGTTTTGCCAGCACCTCGCCCGGCATCAGCGGCAGCGGCGCCGGCTGCAGGAAGATCGAAGAGAGCACGAGCTGGGTTTCACTGCCGGCCGCGCCGATCACCAGATCGAACTTGTCGGCGGCGCGGGCGCTGCCGAGCCGCAGGGCGCGCTCCTGCAGCGTGACGGTGACGCCGAGGGCGGTGGCGAGCGCAACCAGCAGCACAACCACCACAGCGCCAAGCCAGAGGCGGCGCAGATCAGCGGCAATGAAGCGGATCATGCCGCGACCTCTTCGCGAAAACTGTCGGAAATGATACGGCCGGCGCCAAGCGTGATGCGGCGATCGAGCCGGTCGATCAGGCGCTGATCATGGGAAACGACAATCAGAGTGCTTCCGGTTTCGCCGGACATGTCCAGAAGCAGCCGGCCGACCGTCTCGCCGGCCTCCACATCAAGGCTGGCGGTCGGTTCGTCGGCAACGATCACGCCCGGCTTGCGTAACACCGCGCGGGCGATCGCCACACGCTGCATCTCGCCGCGCGACATGGTCTCTATCTTCTGGCCCGGACGGGAAAGGCCTACGCTTTTGAGGAGGTCGTGTGCGCGGGCGATCAGCGCCGCATCGGCGACACGGGCCAGCCGCGCCGGCAGAAGCACGTTCTCGACTGCCGAGAGGCCGGGAAAAAGATGGAAGTCCTGCATCACGAGGCCGACATGTTCTGCCCGCCAGCGGTCGCGCGCGGTCTCGGAAAGCCGGGCGACATCCTCGCCGCTCCAGACGACCTTTCCGGAGGTGGGGCGCTCAAGCCCGGTGATCACATTGATGAAGGTGCTCTTGCCGGAACCGGAGCCGCCGGTGACGGCAACGCGCTCGCCGGCTGCGATCGTCAGAAAATCGACCTGCAAAACCGGGCTGTTCAGGCCGGGGAACGACATGGCCAGATTGTCTATGCGCAAGGAAAGCATGTTCACGCGCCCTGATATGCCGCGTCGCGGATCCTCAGGAGGCTGACAAATCCGGTATCTGGATCTCTCCAGGAGCCGACCTCAAGGGTGCCGCGCACCTCGATCGTTTCGTTCGCCTGGGTGAATGTCTGCTTGCGGTGGAGGTAGATGACGACGATATTGTCCGGCCAGTCCGCATCTGAGGAGCAGAAGGGGCAAAGCGCCATCGGCACTTCGGTCAGCACGAAGAAAGCAGCTTCCGCCTTCAGCGGCGGCGCCATGAAACCGCGGATCGCCACCTCGCGGCCCGCCAGCTTCTTCACCTTGTCGGAAAATTCCAGGCCGAGAACGCTGTACTTGCCATAGAGTTCGTTAAAACCGAGGTCATCGGCAGCGGCGGCGGAACGGGCTGCCGCAAGCAGCGGAGCTGCGGCGGCGGCCAGGCCGAGCACGGAGCGGCGGCTGAAACCCTTTGAAAAGAGCTTTTCCATGAAACCCTCCTGAAACGCTATTCCCGGCCGTGTTTCGGCCGGGAGCGTTGTTCTACCACGGGTACGGCAGGCCGTCAGACCTTAGTTGGTCTGCTTGGTGCCGAGCGCGAAAGTATCGGCGAGCACCTTGTAGATGTCGCTTTCTTCCATATAGCCCTTGAAGCCTTCCGAACCGGGGCCGGACGACTGCAGGACGACGTCGTCGACGGAGTGAACGCC
This sequence comes from Neorhizobium sp. SHOUNA12A, assembly GCF_023006505.1. Classification (GTDB taxonomy): domain Bacteria; phylum Pseudomonadota; class Alphaproteobacteria; order Rhizobiales; family Rhizobiaceae; genus Neorhizobium. The sequence goes on along the minus strand of NZ_JALBGV010000079.1, from coordinate 21,068 downwards.
GCTGTCGCTGCTCTTCGGGAGATTGCCCTGAACGAAGACCGCGCCAGGCACGTTCTTGTATTGCTCATTGGCAACGTATTCCTTCTTCTCGTTCTGGATCGCCGGAACGAACGGGCCATCCATTTTCGGGCGGAAGGTTTCGTAGTGGTCCGGGCCGTTGGTGGCGGCAAGGAACAGCCGGCGCGAAACGTCGATCTTGTCCGGATAACCGTCGCCGTTTTCGTCCTTGTAGTTGGGGAAGCCGGCTTCGGCATAGGTGCCGACCTTTTCGCGCATCTCGGTGCCCGGCTTGTCGTCGTCAACCGTGCCGATGATCGAAACGCCATGGGTGTGGTCGCCGGTGACGACGATCAGCGTGTCGGGATGGGTCTTCTGGAATTCGCGGGCAACCGCGATCGCCTGGTCGAATTCGATGGTTTCGATGACGGCACGGTCCCAGTCGAGCGGATGGGACATCTTGTCGATCGAGGATCCTTCGACCATCAGGAAGAAACCATCCTGGTCCTTGGAAAGACGATCGAGGGCGACCTTGGTCATGGCGACCAGACCCGGCTGGTTCGGATACTTCTCGACGGTGCCCTTCTTCAGGAACTCGCGGTCAAGCGTGACGTCCATGTTGCCGGGATGGAAGAGGCCGAGCAGCAACCCATTGGCGTTTGCGCCGGCTGCAAGTTCGTTCTTGTCGGTGGCCAGCGTGTAGCCGGCATCCTTGAAGAGCTTGACATAATCCTTGTCGTCCTTGCGCTTCGAGCCGGCAGTCGCCTGCGGCAGGAAATACGCAGAACCGCCGCCGAGCAGGACGTCCGGCTTGACGCCTAGCAGCATGCCGACGACATCGGCCTTGTCGTTGCGGTTACGGGTGTGGGAGACGACGGCGGCAGGCGTCGCGTCCTCGATTTCGGAGGTGGCGACGATACCGATCGACTTGCCGGTCTGGCGGCGAAGTGCTTCAGCAATCGTTTCGACCTTGGGGTCGTCCAGCGAGTCCGGCGTGCGGTCGGCATAAACGCCGATCGCGTTCACGGCGGTCTTGTGACCGGTCATGTAGGCCGACATCGTGTTGGCCGAGTCGGTGTCGACGGCGTTGGTCGCCGAGGTGCCGACGAAGGCCATATGGTCGAGGTCGTCCATGGCGAGACGGCCGTTGGCCTTGCCTTCGGTCATGCCCTTGGACATGATGCGGGCAGCTGTGCGATGCGCGACCGAAAGGCCATCGCCGAGCATGAAGATGATATTCTTGGCCTTCGGGGCAGAACCCGTGCCGTAGACATTCCAGGTGACGGTCTTCGTCTCGGAACCGGCCGAAATCTCGACCTTGTAATCGCCGGCGGTGGCGATGGTCAGGCCGCGCAGGATGACGGCAGAACCGAGGATCTTGTCCTTGTTCTTTTCTTCCGCGACGAACTGGACTTCCTTGCCGAGAACAGTCTTGTAATCCTGGCCGTTGACGGTGATCTTGACGTCTTCCGGCTTTACGACGGAGTTGAACTCGACCTTGAAATCGAAGGGGGAGCCGCTGAGGATCGTGGCGCGATCCAGCGGATAAACGGTGGCAGCCTGGGCGGCGCCGGCGAGCGCGGTCGAAACGACCAGAGCGGCAAAAATCTTGCGCATAGTAACCTCACGAAAAGTTCAAAGGGAAGGCGAGGTTTCGTATATCGGCGGTGCGTGACACCTACGTGACGCCAATCACAGATCGCGGCACCTCGGCTGTCGTAAGGCAAAAAGCAATGTTTTGAAGGAAATCCTGCTCCAAAAACGGAAAAAGCCTGGCGCGGGAGGAGGGTGCGCCAGGCTTTAAACTTGATCGACAACTGGGAGGAGGAGGATGTTGTCGATCCGTATCAGGCAACACTGGGAGGAGGAGTGCGTCGCCCGATGGCCAAACATATAGGCTAATCGTTTAAGCAGGCCAAGCCACTTGGTTGCAATGCAGCAATGCATTAGCTGCAAGGCTGAGCAAATGCCCGCGCAGAATTCGGTCGCGTAATGAAACACATTTGACCGCTGGCGGTGCGGCCTTCCCAAGATCACCCATATCCCTGACGAAAAACGTGGTTTATAGCGAATCTTTGCAGACAGGCAGACGGAGACGGACATGGCAGAGATCAGGTATCATGAAGGCGATATTCCGGCAGTCGCTGCAGCCCGATATACCGGGGCGATCGCCATCGATACGGAAACGCTCGGCCTCGTGCCCCGTCGTGACCGGCTTTGCGTCGTGCAGCTTTCGCCGGGCGACGGTTCGGCAGACGTGATCCGCATCGCGGCCGGCCAGAACGAAGCTCCCAACCTCGTCGCCATGCTCGCCGATCCGTCGCGCCAGAAGATCTTCCATTACGGCCGCTTCGACATCGCCGTGCTCTTCCATACGTTCGGCGTGACCACGACACCGGTGTTCTGCACCAAGATCGCCTCGCGGCTGACCCGCACCTATACCGACCGGCACGGGCTCAAGGACAATCTCAAGGAAATGCTGGATGTCGACGTTTCCAAGGCGCAGCAGCAATCCGACTGGGCGGCCGAGGTGCTTTCGCCGGCGCAACTCGAATATGCGGCCTCCGACGTGCTCCACCTGCATGCGCTGCGCGACAAGCTGACCTACCGCCTGGTGCGCGACAAGCGCGCCGAACTGGCCCAGGCCTGTTTCGAATTCCTGCCGACGCGGGCGAAGCTGGACCTGCTGGGCTGGGAAGAGGCCGATATCTTCGCCCATAGCTGATAGGCTGACCGGCGGATGGATCAAGGCTATCGCGAACGACCGGCGGCACACGAGACCGGGCCGTATCTCGAGCCGCTGCGAATTGTTATTCGCGCCGCACTCGCGCCGCTTCCATGGTGGCTTTCAGAATTCATCCTGTTCGGCCTGAAACAGGCCTGGGCCTGCCTGTTCGCGGCGATGATGCTGGCGCTGCTGCTCATCACCAAAGTCATCTGGCAACCGGGTTGGCCGGTCCATCGCTACGATTTCCTGTTCCTCGCCGCCCTGACTGTCCAGATCTTGTTCCTGCGCTTCAAGATGGAAAGCTGGGACGAAGCCCGGGTCATCCTCGTCTACCACGTCACGGGAACCGTGATGGAGATATTCAAGGTCCATATGGGGTCGTGGGCCTATCCGGAAATGTCGCTTCTCCAGATCGGCGGCGTACCGTTGTTTTCCGGCTTCATGTATGCGGCAGTCGGCTCCTTCATGGCCCGCACGATCCGCATCTTCGACATGCGCTTCAGCCATTATCCGCCAATTTGGCAGACAGGGCTTCTGGCGATCGCCATTTATTCCAATTTCTTCAGCCATCATTTTCTGCCGGACATCCGCTATCTTCTGTTTGCGGCGACCGTGATCGTGTTCCGGCGGGTGAACATCCGTTTCACCACCGACCGGACAACTTTGCGGATGCCGCTGGTGCTTGCCGCGTTTCTTTCCTCGGCCTTCCTCTGGCTTGCGGAGAATATCGGAACGCTGACGGGCACCTGGATCTATCCGACGCAGAAGACCTGGCACGTCGTATCGTTCGGCAAGCTTGGATCCTGGTATCTGCTTCTCTATGTGAGCTTTGCGTTGGTGACGCTGGTGGTGAAGCCGCGGCCGCCCCAATAGATAAGGGGTGACATAAGTTCTAGCCACCCGGTAACGTCTCGTTAACCCTTCAAATCTAGTTTTGCTTGGCGGTGCACCTTCCGACGAGACCGGATTTCGGGCCATGTTGCTTCCTACCCAGCAGACTTATGGGCTTGCCGCGACCAACATGATGCAGTCGATGCTCGACGGCATCGAGGAACAGCGCAAGAAAGACGAAGAGCAGCGGACCGGCAAGAAGAGCGATCCGGTTGTCGAAGCCCGGATCAGCGCCAGCGAAGACGCCCGGCGCGCCCGCGACAAGATCGCCTCCGCCCTTTTCAGCGTCAACAAAACCGACCCCAACGAATTGAAGATCGAGCTCGTCGACCGCCTGGCGACCAAGCTCGGCATCGATACCGACGAAGCGCGCTCCTCCTACAAGCTCGGGAAAGCGCTGGAAGATGCGCTGAAGGAGATGATGCCGGACGAGGTCGGCAAACTCGCCGAAGACCTCGGCCTCGACGACATCGGCATCTCCATGGACACGCTGCTCGCGGCGATCAAGAACCCCTACGGCGACGACAACCAGCGCCTGATGGACGGCCTCAACCGGAAGGCCAATGGCGGCAAGCTCGACACCGAAGTCGAGCGCGTCGTGCAGCGGCTCGAAGATGTCGCCGATCCGAAGACGCTCGAAGAACTGAAGCTCGGTCCGCAGGGCTACGATCCGACCCGTGTCGAAGATGCCGGAACCCGCGCCGAACGCCAGGCCGACATCCAGGCGGCGGAGGCCGGCAAGAAGCTTGAGGACGTCCAGAAGGTTCAGGACGTCATCGAGAAGACGAATGACAAGGCGACAGCCGCGCCGGCTGCCGATGGCACCGGCGATACGCCTGCCGTCGACGACACCGCGCTGCTGGCCCTCTTCGCCGCGGCGGCCGAACAGGTCGCCAATACCGATACGGACGACGCGGGCGACAGCCTCGTCTCCGACGATCAATCCGCCAAGGGCGACTCCGTCACCGATGAGGTCCTGGCAGACAATGAAGCGCCGACCAATGAAATGGCGGCGAGCGCAATCGAGGAGCTTGCCGCCGACAGCGCCGAAAAATCCCAGGCCGACATCTTTTCGGTGCGGGTGGACGAAATCGGCATTTATGAATTGTTGAAGAAGAAGTTGGCTGCGTGATCCAGCAATAACCCCCAATCTCCCCTCATCTGCATCGTAATGGATCATTTTCGCTGACCTGTCGGCGAAAACGGGAATGCGTTAGCGAGTTGTTAACCTTTTTGCCCCACAGTCATCCTGTGTATCGGCACTGGCGACGCCATGAGGCGTTCCGGTCGCAACGCCGTATCGTTGCGAAAAGACAAGAACCCTTCGGCCGAGCTGTCCTATCGTCTCTATCAGACATTGGAGCGGACGATGCTGCCGCCGGTTCGTACCAGTTCATTCGTCGACTACCAGACACCTTCGCAGCAACCGATGCTGCGTCAGCGGATCGACGTGGCCAATGCCGCGGCGAACAGCGGGTTGATCGGTTCTTCGCCGATGTCGGCGGGGCGGCTGGATATCCTTTCGCTCTCGGCGCAGCTTCAGCTCGCGCAGGGATTTTCCATCTTCGCCGAGACCATCGGCCGGCTGATCAAGGTGCCGCGTCGCGAAGGCGAAGCGTTGGCGGATTATGCCCAGCGCCTCTCAGACGCGGTCAAGGCGATGAACCCCACCGAAAGAGCGGCTCTCGAACGGACGCTCAACCAGCTCGTCAGGGGTATTTCGCTGCGTCTGCTCGTGGAAATCCTCAACAATCCCGCAAGTCCGGAAGCCGCCCGCATCGCCATACAGCTGGAGACCGCGCAGCTGCTCGACCGCGATCTCGCCGCCAAGGCTGTCGTCAGCTCCTATCGGCAGAATGCCGGAGCGGAACAGGCGCCGAGCCCGTTGCCACAGCCAGCGAATGCCGCGCCATCTGCGTCCGGCCAAACTTCCGTCCTCGTGCACACGGCAGAGGTTGGCCCTCCAGGCGCCCAGCCCGGCGAGGACACTGCGATCGACGGAGCTTTGCCGGGGGAGATTGCCGCAGAAGCAGCTACGCAGGATGCAGAAGCAGCGCCCGTTGCGGCGACAATTTCCAGCGCTGCTCAGAATCCGGCCATGCTTTCCGCCGAGATCGACGCATTGCCGGGCCCCATCGACGAGAATGCCTCGCCGGTAAGTGCCGAGACAGATCCGGACGCCGCACCTGTCTCGGCATCCGCGCAGGAAGCGGCCGAAGTCGCCGAGAGCGAAACCCCGGAGCTTGCTGCCGTGCGGGCCGAAGATGCGCCGGAGAGCACATCTGCGGCGCGTGCCAACGAAGGTCGGCAGATCGCGAGTGCCGTTCCAGGCGATCGGCGCGGCTCTCAACCCGTCTTTTATGATGGGCCGGCGCTGGCCCGGCTTTCCCAGCGCGGCCTCGAACAGCAAGGCGGCGCGCGTGCGCTCAATACGGAGAAGATGGCGAACGGCGCGACGACCATATGGCTTGCGGACGTGCTTGCCGACGCCACCAGCGACCTTCTCGACAGCCTGCCGGTTGCGGCTAAACAATTGCCGGAACAACAGGCGCTGCAGCAGTTGACCGACAGCGAGCTTATCGGAAAATCGGCCCTGCAGACGGGCGAGGTAGCGGGCGCGGCCATGGCAAAGCCTGCGCAGCCGGCCACCGACGAACCGTCAAGCACAGGTTCGACGGGCCGTATCGGCGGTAGCCCCCCGAACGCGACCGGTTCGTCCACGGGTGCGACGGAAGTCGCCGAACAACTTGCTCTCCCGATCGCTCTGCCGCCGATGTTTCGCGAAGGCGTCGCCCTGCCCTATGTCGCCTATCCGCCGGAAGAACGCGAGCGGGACCCCGAGGAGCGCAAGACGAAGGCGATCTCCAAGACCGACGAGGACGGCGAACAGCAGCATTCCGCCGGCGAGCAGGCGTTCAGCGAAGAACGTCCGGATGATGATCACGCCCAGGAGCACCCCGGCGACGATGCTTCGAAGGCAGCCACCGAAGATGCGGACCGGGCAAACGACCTCTATTGGCGCATGGCCGGCTGGACCTGATTTCGACCCGCAAAAACTGCGCATGAAAAAACCGCCGGACTTGCATCCGGCGGTTTTCGATTTCTAAAAGGCGTCGATTATTCGTTGTTGCCGCGGTTCTTCAGAGCCGCGCCGAGGATGTCGCCGAGCGAAGCGCCAGAGTCGGACGAACCGAACTGAGCGACGGCTTCCTTCTCTTCTGCGATCTCGAGAGCCTTGATCGACAGCATGACCTTGCGGTCCTTCTTGGAGAAGTTGACGATGCGGGCATCGAAGACCTGGCCGACCGAGAAACGCTCCGGACGCTGATCGTCGCGATCGCGTGCCAGGTCGTTGCGGCGGATGAACGAGGTGATGTCTTCGTGGTTGACGAGACGAACCTCTACGCCACCATCGTTGACGGCGATGACTTCGCACGAAACGACGGCATTCTTGCGCAGGTCGCCGGAAGCGGCGGCTTCACCGACCGAGTCCTTGCCGAGCTGCTTGATGCCGAGCGAGATGCGCTCCTTGTCGACGTCCACATCGAGAACGACAGCCTTGACGACGTCGCCCTTGTTGAACTCCTCGATGACCTGTTCGCCCGGACGGTTCCAGTCGAGGTCGGAGAGGTGGACCATGCCGTCGACATCGCCTTCGAGGCCGATGAACAGGCCGAATTCGGTCTTGTTCTTGACTTCGCCTTCGACTTCAGTGCCGGCCGGATGGCTGTAAGCAAATGCCTGCCACGGATTTTCGAGCGTCTGCTTCAGGCCAAGCGAGATACGGCGCTTGGACGGATCGACTTCGAGAACGACCACGTCAACATCCTGCGTCGTGGACAGGATCTTGCCGGGATGAACGTTCTTCTTGGTCCAGGACATTTCGGAAATGTGGATGAGGCCTTCGATGCCCGGCTCCAGCTCGACGAATGCACCGTAGTCGGTGATGTTCGTGACGGTACCGGAAATCTTCTTGCCGACCGGATACTTGGCGGCAATGCCATCCCACGGATCCGACTCGAGCTGCTTCATGCCGAGCGAGATGCGGTGGGTTTCCTGGTTGATGCGGATGATCTGTACCTTGACCTGCTGGCCGATGGACAGGATTTCCGACGGATGGTTCACACGGCGCCATGCCATGTCGGTGACGTGCAGCAGGCCGTCGATGCCGCCGAGGTCAACGAACGCACCGTAATCGGTGATGTTCTTGACGACGCCGTCGACAACCTGGCCTTCTTCGAGGTTCTGAACGATTTCAGAACGCTGCTCGGCGCGGGACTCTTCGAGAACCGTGCGGCGCGAAACCACGATGTTGCCGCGGCGCTTGTCCATCTTGAGGATTTCGAAGGGCTGCGGGTTGTGCATGAGCGGAGTGACGTCGCGGATCGGACGGATGTCGACCTGGCTACGCGGCAGGAAGGCAACAGCGCCGTCGAGATCGACGGTGAAGCCACCCTTGACCTGGTTGAAGATGACGCCTTCGACGCGCTCGCCAGCTTCGAACTTGAGTTCGAGCTTGACCCAGCTTTCTTCGCGGCGAGCCTTCTCGCGCGACAGAACTGCTTCGCCCAGCGCGTTTTCGATGCGCTCGACATACACTTCGACTTCGTCGCCGACCTTCAGCGAACCGTCCTTGCCCTTGGCACCGAATTCCTTGAGCGCGATGCGACCTTCGACCTTGAGGCCGACGTCAACGACGGCCATGTCCTTTTCGATCCCGGTGACGATGCCCTTTGTGACATAGCCTTCCGCCAGATCGTTGGAAGCGAAGGATTCTTCGAGAAGGGCTGCGAAGTCCTCCCGCGTGGGGTTAGATACTGCCATGAAATCTCCTGAGGTACCCGATACGGGCCCATACAGCGCCGGTGGTTCGTGTTGCACATGCCCAAAAGTTCGGGTCCGCCTCCCTCATCGGAATGATCCGGGGGAGGCAATCCGGCGCGGGGACCGAACCTCGGGCTATTCTAATTCGCTATTCTCACTCGATTGTCTCTTCAGGGCGGCGTCGATGATGGACTTCGCTGCCCGAAACGCGGCCTCTATACTCATTTCCGAGGTATCAAGCAAGTGCGCATCGTCGGCGGGCTTCAGAGGACTATCGGACCGGCCCATGTCGCGTTCGTCGCGTTTCTTTACGTCAGAGAAGATCGCACCGTAATCCGCCTCACCGCCCTTGCCGACGATCTCATCGTAACGGCGCCTTGCCCTCACATCCGCAGACGCGGTGACATAGAGCTTCACCGGAGCATCGGGACAGACGACAGTACCGATATCCCGGCCGTCGAGCACCGTTCCCGGCTGCCTCAGGGAAAAGGCACGCTGCGCCTCCACCAGAGCCCGGCGGACCGACGGCATGACCGCGATCTTGGAGGCCGCCTCACCGATCGCATGCGCGGACAATATATCGCGATCGAGGCCGGCCAGTTCAACCTCACGGGCCATTTTCCCGGCGACCTTCTCGTCGTCGAGCGGCAGGCCTGCATCGAGCAGCGCCTTGGCGGTGGCGCGATAGGTCAGCCCGGTGTCGAGATGATGAAAACCATAGGCGTCGGCGATCAGCCGCGACAGCGTGCCCTTGCCGGCGGCTGCGGGACCGTCGATGGCGATGACGATTGCTGGCTTGGACGTCAAACTCATGCTTCCCGAATCGCCCCGGGTGTGACCCGCAGACCGATCGGATAGGTCCCGATCAGCGCATGCTGAGTTCCGAGATCCTTTTCGCGAAAATGCGGCGGCTGGCACATGTTTTTCAACCTCTTGTCGCTTCCGCCCGGAGAGACGGCAGGCCGGCCCTTTGCGGTAAAATTTTCCCGTCGTCACTAACATAAAGCCTGCCACCGGTCACCGTATTCGCTCTTATGAGGTCCATGAAAAGTTTGTCTTTGACATCAAAGAGCGCAGGCCTTATGGGGACCGGCTTAGATTTTCACCCTATAAGGCCGCTGTCCAAGCGGCGCGCCGAAATATTCGGCCATCTCATGAGGCTCTGACTGTGGCAAAAGCGGAACTCGGAACCAAGCGGACCGACCCCGATACCGGCAAGAAATTCTACGACCTGAACCGCGATCCGGTCGTTTCCCCCTATTCCGGCAAATCCTGGCCGCTGTCCTTCTTCGAGGAGCACAGCGCCGCCAAGAAGATGGAACAGGCCGAGGAAGAAGACGTCCAGGAAGTCGATACCGAAAATCCGGAAGTCGAACTCGTATCGCTCGAAGAGGGCGACGAGGCAGCCAGCGGCGACGATATCCCGGATATCGGCGATGACGACGATGTCGATATCGGCGATGACGACGACGATACCTTCCTGGAAGCCGACGAAGATGAAGACGACGACGACATGTCGGGCATCATCGGCGTGACCGGCGACGACGACGAAGTCTGATCCGATATCGAAGTTAAGGCCCGGCAATTCAATAAAAATTGCCGGGCGCACAAAATACGGCTTGCACTCTCCGTAAACCGGAAGTAATAAGCCGCCACTCCAACGGGGCAGCCCTTACAGGCGCCCGGCGGAGTTTCCCAGGACCGGAAAATACCGGACCACCCTGATGGGGCTATAGCTCAGCTGGGAGAGCGCTTGCATGGCATGCAAGAGGTCAGCGGTTCGATCCCGCTTAGCTCCACCAAATTTTCTCCGAGACACATAAAGATCGATCGGTCGGGACGCCTGCTCGGCGTTTGCGCTATATCGCCATCAAAGTCAGGCGCGGCGGCGGCGGCGGTCGAGCCAGGCTGCGCCTTGCAGTGCGGCCAGGATGACGATCACGCCGATCACCACCCTCACCTCGGGCACCTCGCCGAAGAAGACGTAGCCGGTGACGGTGACGAAGACGATCGAGAGGTAACCGACGGGCGCGAGCACGCTGGCATCGGCGATCCGGTAGGCGCGCAGGAAACAATACTGGCCGAGCTGGGCGAGGAAACCGATGCCGAGCAGCGGGATCCAGTCGAGGGGCATGACCGGTTTCCAGGTGAAGACGGCGGGCACGGCGGTGATGACGGCGAGGCCGACCGTGTAGAAGACCATCATCACTGTGGTGTTCTCGTCCTTCAGCGCCCGCGTCTGGATGATCGCCAGCGACCCGAAGACGACCGAAACCAGCACAACGATCACCTCGATATCGAAGCTCGACGTGCCGGGCGCCATGACGATCAGCACGCCGATGAAGGCAAGGCCGGCGCCGAGCCAGCGGATGCGGCTCACCGTCTCGCCGAGCATCGCGACCGCCATCGCCATGGTGATCAGCGGCCGGGAGAACCCGACCGCATTGACCATGGCGAGCGGCAACATGGTGATGGCGAGGAAATTGCTGGTCAGCGCCACCGCATTGCAGGAGATGCGAAAGATATTCCGCCACGGATGTTTGACCCGGCGCATCTCGGCGCGATGCTGCCAGATCAACGGCAGGATGAACAGGAGCCCGATCATCGCCCGGATGAAGACGAGCTGGAAGGCGGGATAGGTCGCCCCCTGCGCCTTCACCAGCGCGGTCATGCCGCCGGAGACCAGCGTCATGTCGAGAAGCAGCCAGCCGATGCCTATGCGGGCGTTCGAGGCCCGCTCTGCTTCCGGCTCTGGCGCTGCCTCCGTGCTCACGCCGGCTGTACGAGGTTCGCCATAAGCCGGAAAGCACCGGGCACGAGCTTGTCGAGCTGGTGATGCAGCACGAGGCTGGTATGGGTGTGTCGGCCCTTGCCGATGGCAGCGGAGATCAGCGCGCCCTTGAGCGGCTGTTCGTTAGCGTCGTGCATGGCGAGCAATGGCTCATAGGCGTCATCCCAGCGGGAGACGAAATAGAGGCCGCGTTCCTTGTCCCATCCCTGCCAGTCTTCGGGGCCGATGACGTTCGGCCCTTTAAGCAGCATATGGTCTGGCGCCAGCACGGTGACTTCTGCCCTCGGATCGGTCACCCGCCAGCGCAGCGACGGCGAACCAATCTCGATGCGGCGGACCGGGGTCTCGTTCGGATCCCAGCCATCGGTCGGCCGGTGATACAGGGTCACGAGGTGGCCGCCTTCCTCCACGAAGCGATGCAGGCGCTCGGTGGAGGCGGCGAGATCCTTGCGGATGCCGAAGGCGAAGATGCCGACGACGATCGTGGTGAAGCGCGACAGATCACCGGACAGCGCCTGGGCGTCGAGTTCGGTGACATCGAGGCCCATGCGGGAGAGCCACATGCCGACACGATCGGCGCCGCCGCTGACGTAGCCGATGCGTGCGCCTTCCGGCAGTTTCAGATCGACCGACAGGATCTTTAGCGCGGCGGGGGCTCGGAAACTGGTGCGGCCGATATGCCGGTAGGCGATTGGCGTGACCTGGAAGGCCGGGTGGCCGTCGATCTGCGGTTCGAGTTCGACGAGGCCGGGCTTGGCCGCATCGGTCGGGGAGGCGATCCAGCCGCCGTCGGTCTTCTTCATTACCCAGCCTGGAGGCGTCTTGAAGGAGACCGGCGCATTGGTGCCGGAGAGATTGGCCTTGATCGGCCATTCCGTCTGCTTGGTGCCGAGGGGTACGAGCAGCGCATCCGGCAACAGGATCAACGATTGGGCGGGCGTCACCGCGAATGGCTCTTCAAGATCGAAGGTGCCGGAAACCAAACGTCCGCCGATCTCGGCCGAGATTTTTACATGCGCATGGCCGTTGCCGCCGAGCGCAGACCAGGCGGGCAGATAGAGGCTGGAGAGCGGAGCGTCCGACGTCGCGGTCAGTGCGAATACGCGGTCATGGGCGAGCGACTGAACGGAGGACGAGACGCCGGCCGGCAGAACCGGGACAACATCGACCTTGTGGTCCGAAGCGCCTTCGCCGAGTTCGACGGTGAGTGTCGTAGCGCCGCCGGGGGAGATGACGGAGGGATCGGCATAGGCACGCTCGACGATCGCGGCCGCATCGAGGATGGCAGCATCGATTTCCGTCTGCTTGCGGGCGATGCGGTGGCCCTGCAGGGTCGCAAACTCTTCCGGTGCGGCGGAGGCTACGATGTCCAGCCAGCCGGCGGCCTCAGTCAGCGCCCTGATGATCGCATCGCGATCCGGGAAAGCCGCGCAGGCCACGGCGATGGCGGCGTCTGCGGAGCGCAGGGCTTCCGCCACGTTGGCGGGCAGGCCGGCGAAACCGGCAAGGACGGTCAGCGATGCCGGCAGGTCCTCGAGCACCGACTGCTCGGATTTCGAGCGCGTAGCGGAGAGCTTCAGGTGCAGCTGCCAGTCCTTTTCCGGACGTTTCGGCCAGTGACCCATGCCCTGGGAGGCATGGTAATACCGTGACCATTCGCCGATCCGGTCATAGTCCGCGCCGGTGGCCGGATCGCGGCCCTTGGCCAGCACCGTGACCGTTGTATCCGGCGGCGGCACTTCGTCGTCATAGGTATCGCCGCCGCCTGACCAGGCCGGCAGGTAATATTTGGCGACCTTCCAGGGCTTCAGGCCCTCGGTGAAATGTTCGGGGTAGGCATTGGGGTCGGCGGCGAGTGTAATCGCGGTCTCCGCGGCCCGGGTCATGGCCCGGTGATGACCATGCTGTCCGGGCACGTCGAGGAAGGTCGGGATCACGATATCGGGCCGTTCCATGCGATAGGCGCGCACCAGGCGCTCGACCGTGCGGGCCTCGCCCCAGCGGGTGAAGGTGGCGTCGCCATCCTTGGAGAAGCCGAAATCATGGACCGGATCGGTCGGGCCGTGGCCGAGCCAGGAGACGTCGCCGTCGATCGCGCGGGCCGCCTCTTCCAGTTCGCGGGAACGGATCACCCCGAGCGGGCCGAGACGTTCGGGGCCGAGCGCGTTCTGGCCGCCCTCGCCGCGTGTCGAGCAGGCGATGATGACGCGCATGCCAAGGCCGAGGCGGAACCAGGCGAGCATGCCGTTCTGCTCGTCGTCGGGGTGGGCGCCGGTGTTCATCATCGTGACCGTCGACTTCAGCCGCGTCAGCTTGCGATGGAGCCGGACGAGCGAGGGATCGGCCATCTGCCGTTCGATGCGTTCGCGGGCGGTCAGCATGAAAATTCTCCTCAATATGTCATGCGGGAATATCGGCAAGCGCGGCAAGCGAGGTTTCAAGCTTGGGCGTCACCATGTCGAAAAGCGGAAGGGCGGCAGCACCGAGCGCTGCCGTCAATTGTCCCGTCTGGCCGCGCAGCACGCGGGGCAGATCGCGCTGCCTGCGGCTCGCGACCGAGGTCGGCAGATTGCCCATGCGAGCGACGATGTCCTCGATGATCGCATCCGGCAGCGCTCCACCGAGGATGACGGTCTGTGGGTCGAGGATGTTTTCGAGCATGGCGACCATCGGGCCGAGATAGGTCGCCGCCTCGTCGATCCATTCCTCGACGACCGGGTGGCGATCCGCGTGCAGCGTCTCGAGATCGGAAAACTCGGTGTCGGAAATACCGACGCGACTCAGCTTTTCCTTCAGCACATAGGCGGAAACATAACCTTCCAGGCAGCCGAGTTGGCCGCAGGAGGGGCAGGGCCTGCCCTTCGGCACGACGGTGACATGGCCGATCTCGCCGGCATTGCCGAAGGCGCCGCGATAGGGCGCGCCGTCCTGGATGATGCCGAGGCCGATACCGACACCGAAATAGATCATGCAGAAATTGGAGATCGCCAGGCCTGCGCCGAACAGCCGCTCGCCGACGGCCGCCGCCGTCGCGTCGTTTTCGACGATCACCGCATGGCCGCAGGCTTCACTGAGCGCCTGGGCGGCGTCGAGCCCCGCCCAACCCGGCAGAGTCGTCGGGCCGACCGAGGTCATGCCGTCGATCTCGAACGGGCCGGGCATGACGACGCCGGTGCCGAGCAGCTTTGCGCCGACCAGTTCCGTGACCGCGGCAAGCTCCGCGGCAAATGCGGAAAGGATATGCCCGGGAGTGGTATCCTTGAGCGGCGTGATGCGCTTTGCCCGAAGTCCGCCAGACAGGTCGAGCGCCACCGTCACCATATGGTCGGCGGCTATTTCGACGCCGATGGTGGCGCCGCCCTCGGGATTGACAGCGAACTGGATCGGCGGCTGGCCTCGGCCGGATTTCAGCCGGCCCATTTCCATCAGCAGCCCCTCGCCCGCCAGGTCGTCGACGATATTGGCGACGGCCTGGGGCGTCAGATGGGTAAGCTTGGCGATGTGGGCACGTCCGAGCGAGCCGTGACGGCGCACCACATCCAGCACGACGCGGCGGTTGTGTTCGCGGCTACGTTCGGGGTTCTTGCCGATAGCCACCGGGTGTGTGCCGATCGTGTGTATGGTCATCTTGCCCACCTTCGGTTGACGGAATTCATAACGCCGGGAAGCGGTATGCCGCAATAGAATAATTCAAGTAAATTATCTTATTGACAAACGACCCCACTCAGGAAACCGTAAGGGTAGGGCTGGGCATAGCGCCGCAGCACGTCAAAGGGAGGTTCGCCTCCCGAAAACCAATAAACGCGTCGGCTGCAGGTCGCATCCGAATGCAGGGAACAATCAGACCCCAAGACCGGAGCACCCGGCGGGGCAAATGGAGGCTCACATGCGCAAGGCAACTTTGTTCGCCGGTCTCGTCGCCGGTTTCAGCACATTCGCATTCAATGCCGCACAGGCGGTCGAAATCGAATACTGGCAGTATGTCTTCGACACGCGTGTGAAGGCGATGGACCAGCTCATCACCGAGTTCCAAAAGGCCAATCCGGGCATCACGGTCAAGCAGGTCACGTTCCCCTATGCCGACTACCAGACACGCGTGATCGCCGCCAACATGGCCGGCAATGGTCCCGACGTCATGCAGCTGTTCTACGGCTGGCTCGACAAGTTCGTCGCCGGCGGCCTCCTCGCTCCGCTTCCGAAGGATGCCTTCCCGCAAGCCAAGATCGAAAGCGAGTTCTTCCCGATCGTCAAGGCGATGAAGCGCGGCGACGATTATTACGGCCTGCCGACCGCCGTGCGCTCGCTCGCCCTGTTCTACAACAAGAAGCTCTTCACCGAGGCCGGCCTCGACCCGAACAGCCCGCCGAAGACGCTCGACGAATATGTCGCCGCCGCGCAGAAGATCGCCAAGCGCGACGCTTCCGGCAACCTCATCGTCGAAGGTTCGACACTCGACATGGCCGGCCAGGACCACCAGTGGTGGCGTGAAGTGCTGATCCGCCAGTTCGGCGGCGTGCCCTATACCGACAACGACCAGAAGGTCGCCTATAACAGCGAAGCCGGCATCAAGGCGTTGAAGTTCTACACCAGCCTACAGCTTGAAAAGAAGATCGGCGCCGCCGGCTTCATGGACGAAGGTCAGGCGGCGTTCCGCGGCGGCAAGGCCGGCATGACCATCGACGGCACCTTCCGCCTCGGCGCCTTCAAGAGCATCAAGGACTTCGAATGGGGCGTGACCGAACTGCCGGCCAATGCTCAAGGCGTGCGATCCAACTATGCCAGCTATTTCGCCAACGGCATCAGCGCCAAGGCGAAGGGCGAGAAGCTTGAAGCGTCGAAGAAATTCCTGGCCTACATCACCTCGCCTGCCGCCATGGACATCTGGCTGAAGACCGTCGGCGAGCTGCCGGCGCTCCGTTCCGCAGCGTTGACCGAAACCAACCTGAAGGACCCGATCTACGCACCGTTCCTGAAGGGCCTGGAATACGCTCACACCACGCTGTTCATGGATGAGCAGGGCCAGCGCCAGAACGCCATCGACATGGCAAACCGCGTGCTGCTGCAGGGTCAGTCGGTCGAGGACTCGATCAAACAGGCAGCCGCCGCCGAGCAGGAAATCATCGACGCGGCCAAGCCGTAAGATACGGAGCCGGTCATGGCAGCGATTGAACAGCAGGGGGCGGCGTCCGGCCGCCCCGGCGGATCCCGAGGGACATCCTTTGGCGACCGCTTTTCCATGCGGACGCGGCGCCTCGTCTGGGTCTGGAGTTTCCTTGCCCTGCCGATCCTCTTCTACGCAATCATCCGCTTTTATCCGACGTTCCAGGCCTTCTACCTGTCGTTTACCAACTGGGACCTGCTGCGGCCGGCGAAATTCATCGGGTTCGCCAACTATATCAAGCTCTTCAAGGACCCGCAGTTCTGGAAGGTGTTCAAGAACACGTTCACCTATCTGATCATCGGCACGCCGATCAGTCTCGTCACCGCGTTTACGATCGCCTTCTTTCTCGATCGCGTCCGTTTCATGCACAGTTTCATCCGGGCGCTGTATTTCCTGCCGTTCCTGACGACGGCAGCGGCGATGGCCTGGGTCTGGCGCTGGTTCTACCAGCCGCCGCCGATCGGCGTCATCAACGACGTGTTCAGCATGCTCGGCATTCCGCAGCAGCCGTTCATCCGCTCGACCGACCAAGCACTGTTCTCGATCATGGTGACGGCGATCTGGGCCGGCCTCGGCTTCCAGATCATCATCTTCATGGCCGGCCTGCGCGCCATTCCCGGCACGTTCTACGAAGCGGCGCGCATCGACGGCCTCGGCGAATGGGCAATCCTGCGCAAGATCACCCTGCCGCTCCTGAAACCCACCACCGTGTTCCTCGTGGTGTTCTCCTCGATCGGCTTCCTGCGCATCTTCGACCAGGTCTACAACATGACCACCAACGATCCCGGCGGACCGCTCGGATCGACCAAGCCGCTGGTTCTGATGATCTACCAGACCGCCTTCAACTCCTATGCGATGGGTTATGCCGCGGCGCAGACGGTGGTGCTGTTCACCATCCTCTTGATCGTATCGCTGCTGCAGCTCTGGATCCTGAGGGAAAAGAAATGAGCGAAGCCACGCGCCTCAGCCACGGCAAGGTCCGTCCCGGCCTGATCGTCACCTGGACCATCCTGTTCATCGGCGGCCTGATCATGGTCTCGCCGATCGCCTTCATGTTTTCGACCTCGCTGAAGACCCCCGACCAGATCTACGACCTGCGCCTCATTCCCGCCGCGCCGACGCTTGCGAACTATATCTCGGTGCTCGCCGACGGGCGGTTCATGCGCTGGTTCTTCAACTCGACGCTGATCGCGGTCATCGTCACCGTGTCGAACTGCTTCTTCGACAGTCTTGTCGGCTATACGCTGGCGAAGTTCGAGTTCCGCGGCCGTTATTTCATCTTCCTCGCCATCCTCTCGACGCTGATGATCCCGACCGAGATGCTGGTCATCCCGTGGTACCTGATGTCGAGCCAGCTCGGCTGGCTGGACAGCTACTGGGGCATCATGTTTCCCGGCATGATGACGGCCTTCGGCACCTTCCTGATGAAGCAGTTCTTCGAAACCGTGCCGAACGACTTCATCGAGGCGGCCCGCGTCGACGGGCTCAACGAATTCCAGATTTGGTGGAAAGTGGCGCTGCCGCTGGTGACGCCGGCGCTTTCGGCGCTTGCTATCTTCACCTTCCTCGGCAACTGGACAGCGTTCTTCTGGCCGCTGATCGTCACCACCAGCAAGGAACTCTATACGCTGCCGGTCGGGCTTTCGAGCTTCGCGGTCGAGCAGTCCATCCAGTGGGAAATGATCATGACGGGCGCGGCGATCGCCACCCTTCCCACCCTTCTCGTCTTCCTCGTCCTGCAGCGCTACATCGTCCGCGGTGTGATGCTGGCGGGCCTAAAGGGATAATGCAAGGATAAAGCCATGGCGGACATCAACCCGCGCCTTTCCGACACCAGCAAGTTCCCCGATCCGGTCTACAAGGAAACCGTGCTCCGGCCGCTCTTCGACGGCGCCAAGAGCCACCATGTGGACGGTTTCCGCCGAATCGACCGGGCGCATCTCGTGATGCTGGTCGAGACCGGAATCCTCGACAAGGAAATCGCGTCCAAGATCGCCGGCGCATTGGAGGCGATCGACACGGAAATCGATCCGTCGACGCTCGTCTATACCGGCGAGGTGGAGGACTTCTTCTTCCTGATCGAAAAGGAACTGAAGGCCCGCATCGGCGTCGATATCGCCGGGCGCCTGCATACCGCCCGGTCGCGCAACGACATCGACCACACGCTCTTCAAGCTCGGGCTGAAGGACAAGATCGATGCGCTGATGGGCAAGGCTAGGCTGCTGCTGGCCGCGATGGTCGATGCCGCCGAGCGCAACAAGACGACCCTGATCGTCGCCTATACGCATGGCCAGCCGGCCCAGCCGACGACGTTCGGCCACTACTTGTCGGCCGCGATCGAAATTCTGATCCGCGATATCGAGCGGTTTGCCGAAGCCCGCAAGATCGTTGATCTTTCACCCATGGGGGCGGCGGCGATCACGACGTCCGGTTTTCCGATCGACCGCGCCCGCGTGGCCCACCTCCTCGGCTTCTCGGCACCGCTTCGCAATTCCTACAGCTGCATCGCCTCGGTCGACTACACGACCTCGACCTATTCGGCGATCGAGTTGATGTTCCTGCATCTCGGCCGCCTGATCCAGGATTTCCAGTTCTGGACGAGCTTCGAAGTCGGCCAGATCTACGTGCCGAACGCGCTGGTGCAGATCTCCTCGATCATGCCGCAGAAGCGCAATCCGGTGCCGATCGAGCATCTGCGCCATCTCGCCAGCCAGACGATGGGCCGCGCCCGCACGGTGCTCGACGTGATGCACAACACGCCCTTCACCGACATGAACGACAGCGAAGGCGAAACGCAGGGCATGGGCTACGAGGCCTTCGCTTCCGCCTCCCGCGTGCTCGACCTGCTCGCCGCGCTGATCGCCCAGATCAGTATCGATCCGGAGCGCGTCGACCAGAATATCCGCCGGTCCTGCATCACCATTACCGAGCTTGCCGATTCGCTGGTGCGCATCGAAGGGCTTTCGTTCCGCGAGGCGCATGAGATTGCCGCAGCGACGGCAAGGAGCGTCGTCGCGTCGAAGGGCGACCTTCCGAATGACGGCTACGAGCCCTTCCTCAAGGCCTTCGAACATTCGGCCGGCCGCAAGCCTTCCGTCGACCTCCAGAAGTTCAAGGAGATCGTTTCGCCCGAACATTTCGTCGCCGTGCGCGCCCGTTTCGGCGGTCCCGCGCCAGAGCCTATGAACGCCGCGATATCTGCCTATCGCGACAAGCTTGCCGCCTTCGAAGCCGAAGCCAAGAAGGCTGCGGACCGTGAGGCGAAGGCAGCAGCCGAACTGAACCAGAAATTCACCGCCCTGACGGGAGCCCGCTGATGGCGACGATCGAACTTGAAAAACTGGTGAAGCGCTACGGCAAGGTCGAGGCCGTCAAGGGCATCGACCTCCAGATTGCCGACGGCGAATTCGTCGTCTTCGTCGGCCCTTCCGGATGCGGCAAATCGACGACGCTCCGGATGATCGCCGGCCTTGAGGAAATCTCCGGCGGCACGCTGAAGATCGGCTCGGAGGTGGTCAACGAGCGCGAGCCGAAGCAGCGCAACATCGCTATGGTATTCCAGAACTATGCGATCTATCCGCATATGACCGTGCGCCAGAATATCGGTTTCGGCCTTTATACCTCGAAGCTCAGCAAGGCCGAGAAGGACAAGCGGATCGAGGAGGCCGGCAAGATCCTCGGCCTCGGAGCCCTGCTTGACCGCCGCCCGGCCGCCCTTTCCGGCGGGCAGCGCCAGCGCGTCGCGATCGGCCGCGCCATGGTGCGCGATCCCTCCGCCTTCCTGTTCGACGAGCCGCTTTCCAACCTCGACGCCCAACTTCGTGCGCAGATGCGCATCGAAATCAAGCGGTTGCATCAAAAACTGAAGACCACGACCGTCTACGTCACCCACGACCAGATCGAGGCCATGACCATGGCCGACCGGATCGTGGTGATGAAGGACGGCGTGATCCTGCAGGTCGGCACGCCGTCGGAACTCTATGACAGCCCGGTCGACGTATTCACCGCCCGCTTCATCGGCAGCCCGTCGATGAACCTCGTGCGTGGCCGTCGCACCGCTTCGGGCGCGGCAATGGCGCCTGTCGGCGATATCCTGATCGGCGTGCGCCCACATGACCTGATTGCCCACGCGACAGTTACCGGCGGCAGCGGCTTCACGGTGACCGGAACGGTCTCGGCCGTCGAGCCGTTGGGACCGGAAACGCTGGTGCATCTGGACGTGGCCGACACCCCAATCATCGCGACCGTGCGCGAAAAATTCGTGCCGACTGTCGGAAGCACGCTCACCTGCGAAGCCGCTCCCGGCGACCTCTACCTCTTCGATGCCAGCACAGAGAGATTTCTGGGCCGTTCATGATGACGCATGCAGAGAAAAGATCCGCGGTGCTCAGCATCGGGCGGATCTATTGCGACCTGATTTTCACGGGCCTCGGCCACCTGCCGGTACTCGGGCGTGAGATTTATGCCAGCGGCATGGAGATCGCCGCCGGCGGCGGCGCCTTCATCGCGGCCGCCCATCTTGCCCATGCCGGCCGCAAGGTGGCGCTTGCCGCTCGGCTCGGCACGGATTCGCTGTCGACCGGCGTCGAGGAGCAAATCCGCGACAGCGGGGTCGACCTGCGTTTTATCGAACACGCGGACGATGCCGGCCCGCAGGTGACGGTTGCGGCCGTGGT
>NZ_JALBGV010000078.1 GCF_023006505.1 Neorhizobium sp. SHOUNA12A | reverse complement strand
CCGATCTGGCGGGCCTTCTGGATCGCCCATTCGAGCGCGGCCTCAATCGGGGTGGTGATCGTGTCGATGTCGTTGCCATAGAGGCAGAGGCCGGCTTCCAGGCGCAGCGAATCGCGGGCGCCGAGGCCGATCGGCTGGCAGTGCAGGTCTTCGAGCAGCGCCTTGGCGATCTGCGCGGCCTGGTCTGCCGGAACCGAGATCTCGAACCCGTCCTCGCCGGAATAACCGGAGCGGGAGACGATACAGTCGACATCGTGCAGAGACGCGTCGCGGACGTCCATGAACGTCATGGAGGTGACATCTGGCCAGAGAGCCGCCAGCACCGCCTCAGCGCGCGGTCCCTGGAGGGCGAGGAGCGCGCGGTCTTCGAGGAGTTCGACGTCGCAACTGGAAAGATGCGCCCGTAGATGGGCGAGGTCGGCCTCCTTGCAGGAGGCGTTGACGACGACGAACAGGTGATCGCCGCGATTGGTGATCATCAGGTCGTCGAGAATGCCGCCGTTGTCGTCGGTGAAGAAACCGTAGCGCTGGCGGCCGGGCTTCAGGCCGACGATATCGACCGGCACCAGGGTTTCGAGCGCAAGTGCCGCATCCTCGTAAGCGCCGGATTTCGCACGGATGACGACCTGACCCATATGGGAAACGTCGAAAAGGCCGGCGGCGGTGCGCGTTTGCAGATGTTCCTTCAACACGCCGGCCGGATACTGCACGGGCATGTCGTAGCCGGCAAAGGGGACCATCCTGGCGCCGAGCGACAGATGGAGGGCGTGAAGCGGGGTGGTCTTGAGAACGGTCTGATCGTCCAAGGACGCCTCCAGGGTTGGCGCATTTCAAGCGCCGGCTCAGATTCAGGCGCAGTGACGCACCGGTTTATGAGCCCCCTCTGTCTTTGGCGCCTGAGATTGTTATCCCTTCGGCGGGCCCTCTTCGGGCCTCTCTCCAGAGTTCCTGTCGGTCGACTGCTGGTCCTTTTGCCTGAGAGTTTCCGGGGCGGTTGCTCCTTCGGCACCGCATTCAAGCGGCTTCTCCCAGCGAGTCTGGGTGGTATTATCGGCCTGGATCGCCATTTGGCAAGCCCTGCATGTCGCACCGAACACTATTTTTGTCGCAACGCAGCAAACGCGATTTGACCTAATGCAATGCGGGGCGAAATGGGTTCTGTATCACGCGACAAAAGGGCTTTTGCGCTTTATTGCGATTTGGATTATTCCCACATCACTCGAACAGGCGGAACGATGACGGCAAGACAGGACATGGCGGCGACCTCAACGCGCATTTTCTGCGCGATGCTGCTGCTTTTGCTGGGATTTGCCCATCAGCCGGTGGAGGCTTCGGCGCCGCTCGATTCCTACAGCGAGGCCTATCGGCTGCCGGACGGCACCTTTGCCGATATCTGTTCTGAAGGCGACCACGGCCACCAGATGCCGGCGGCAAAGCCGCTCTGCGAAGTCTGCCTGCTCTCAGCATCGGTCATCCTGCCGCCGCCGGAGGATGAAGCCTTACTTGCGGCAGAGCGCGCGTCGCTTGCCAATCCCTTGCGCCAGTTTTCCGAACTGCTCGGTACGACCGCCGTCGCCCGGCCTAAGTCTCGTGCCCCGCCGATTTCGATCTAATGTTTTAACGCTCTCAGATCAATCGCGGTCGACCGGCACAGATGCCGTCACCGTATGGGGATATTCCATGAAGACTTTCACCAAACTCGCTTTCCTCGGCATCTTCGCTGCGACCGGCATTATTATTGCGGGAGTTACGGCCGCTCAGGAGGCGCCCACCAAGCTCGCCGATCTGGAAGTGACGGGCGCCTTCACCAAGGCGATGCTGCCCGGCCAGCCGGTCGGCGGCGGTTATTTCACCATCAAGAACAACGGTAAATCCGACGACATGCTGGTATCGGTCTCGTCACCGGTCGCGGGCACCGTGGAGATGCACGAGATGGCGATGCAGGGCGAGGTAATGAAAATGCGCAGGCTCGATACCGGCATAGCCATCCCGGCAGGCAAGACCGTCGAACTGACGCCCGGCGGACTGCACCTGATGTTCATCAAGGTCAAGGAACCCTTCAAGCAGGGCGGCAAGGTGCCGGTGACGCTGTCCTTCGAGAAAGCTGGGAAAGTGGATATCACGCTGCCGGTCGAGGCGGCGGGACCGGGCGGTCACGAACACAAGTGAATTCGATGGAGGCCCGCTCGTGGGAGCGGGCTCTTCGTCTCTAGCGCAGCAGTTTGAGGCTGCCGGTCAGCGACTTTATCCATTTCGAAGGGCCGGCGAGGCCAAGGCCGTCGATCTCCTCCTCCGCCAGATCGCGATTTGGGAAGGTGGCTTCATAGTCCCGATAGTCGTGCAGCGATCTGGCGAAAGCCGGAAAGGGGACGATCGCGTGGTCCTGTAGCGGCAACAGCGCCTTCAGCATCAAGGAGCGGATCGTCTCTGCCTGTGCCTGCAGGATCGGTACCGGCAGAGCGGAACTGATATCGATCGTCCGGCTTTCGCGATCGGTCAGCCGGCGGGCGGCAAGTGCCGGCATGCGCGCACCGAGGCCGACCGAGATGGCACCGACCGTGTTGGCGACGAGGCCGAGCGGCAGGGCGGGGTTGACGATAATGGCGAGGCGGATGTCGTCGGTCATAGGCGGGCGGGGTATCCATCTGTCGAAGAGAACCGCAGCCTACTCCGAATTGGCCGGTCGATCCTGTCTTTTTCCTCCCGTTTTCGGCATTCTTAGGTAAGATCTACCTGAATGATCGGAAGTATGGGTAGATTTTTATGGCGAACGACGTCGAACCGGCGGACATACGAATTCTGGAAGCGTTGCAGGAAGACGGCCGGCTGACCAATCAGGCGCTGGCCGACAAGGTCGGGCTTTCGACCTCCCCGAGTTGGCGGCGCGTGCGGCATCTCGAAGAGACGGGCGTCATCCAGGGCTACAAGGCGGTGCTGAACCGAAAGGCGATCGGCCTCGGCGTGCTTGCGTTCATCCGCGTCAAGATCGACAGCCATAGCGAGGAAGAGGCGGAAGCTTTCGCGGCCGAGGTGATCGGCCTCGACGAAGTGGTCGCCTGCTACAGCATCGCGGGAGACGCGGATTTCCTGTTGCAGGTCGTCTCACCCGATCTCGATGCTTATGCGGATTTCGCCATGTCGACGCTGCGGCGATTGCCGCGCATCAAGGAAATGCAGACGACCTTCGTCCTCAAGGAGATCAAGGCTTTTGACGGCCTTCCATTGCGTTTCGCGGACAAACGGACCTAGGAAGCCAACGGATTTGCCGGCCAGGGCGCGCATTCAGGCTGACTGGTGCCGCGCGGACGACAACCGGAAGGGCTTTAGAAATTGCTTCGATACAACCTGATCGAGTTGCATCAATGAATCTTAACAGAAGTCCGCGATGAATACCGCCCAAGACCTCTCATCAAAGGTTTCGGCAATGGAACTGCGACGTTCTCGGGTGATTGCGGCGGCCATTTTCCTCGGCCTGCTCGGGGCAATCATTCCGATTGCCGCGATGGTCTATATTTCGTGGGTCATCACGGTCGAGAAACAGCAGAACAATCTTGAGCGGATCGCGCAGCAGACGATCACGCGTGCGAGCAGGACGTTCGAGGATGCGCGGGCAGCGCTTGATTCGCTCGCCTATCCGCGTCTGGTACCCTGTTCGGACCAGCACATCGCCCGTATGCGGGTGATCGCCTTCAACACGCCCTCGGTCAAGGAAGTCGGTTATTTCGAGAACGGCCTACTGAAATGCACCTCCTGGGGGATCGAGGAGCGCAAGGTCGACCGGCCGTGGATCGACTACATGACGCCCGACGGCGTGGAAGTGGCCACCCGCGTGCAGCCGGCGGTCAGCATGGGCAATCCGATGATGGCACTGCACTACGGCCCCTATAACGTGCTGGTCGATCCTGCCCGTTTCGTCGACATCCTGGCAGATGCCGACATATCGCTGGCGCTCGCCAACCGGCAGGGCATGCTGATCAACGAACTCAATTCCCCCGAAACGGCCCTCGTCAACGCGCTGATCGACGAGCCAAAGAACGGCATGACGTCCTCGGTGCTTTATGCGATAGCGCGCGACAAGGGATTGATCGCGATCGCCATGGAGCCGCGCTCCAACCTTGCCGGCAGGCTTCAGGCGGAACAGTTCCTGCTGCTGCCGGTCGGCGCCTTCATCGCCATCTTCATCGTCGGCGTCGTGATCTGGCTTTCCAGGAAGCGGCTGTCACCGCTCGGTGAACTGGTGATCGCGGTGCGCAAGCGCGAATTCATCGTCCACTATCAGCCGATCATCGAACTGAAGACTGGCATCTGCGTCGGTGCCGAGGCCCTGGTGCGCTGGCGGCGGCCGGATGGATCGCTGGTGCGCCCGGATCTGTTCATCCCGCTTGCCGAGGAGAGCGGGCTCATTCTGCCGATTACCGACCAGGTTGTCGAAGCCGTCATCGCCGATCTCGGGGCGCTGCTCGCGGCCGACCGATCGCTGCATATCGCCATCAACCTCTGCGCCGACGACGTCACGTCCGGCCGTATTCTCGATGTTCTCGGCGACAAGCTTCCCAAGACGGAGATCGCGGCGGGGCAGATCTGGCTGGAGGCGACCGAACGCGGCTTCATCGATATCGAGGCGGCGCGGGCGACGCTCGCCCGGGCCCGGGAACGCGGCCATCTGGTTGCGATCGACGATTTCGGCACCGGATATTCGAGCCTGCAATATCTGCAGGGGCTGCCGATGGATGCGTTGAAGATCGACAAGTCCTTCGTCGACACGATCGGCCGCAACAGCGCCACCAGTTCGGTCACCGGCCATATCATCGAGATGGCAAAGACGCTCGATCTGCAGATCGTCGCCGAAGGCGTGGAGACGCAGGAGCAGGCGGATTATCTGAAGGCTCACGACGTGCAGTTTGCCCAAGGCTGGCTGTTTTCGAAACCGCTTCCGGCCGTGGATTTCATCGACTACCACCGAAACGCAAAAGCCCGCTCGGGGAGCGGGCAAAAGAACATCCGGTGCGTGGCGGCGTGAAAACTGTGGGAAGAGGATC
Organism: Neorhizobium sp. SHOUNA12A; assembly: GCF_023006505.1. Classification (GTDB taxonomy): domain Bacteria; phylum Pseudomonadota; class Alphaproteobacteria; order Rhizobiales; family Rhizobiaceae; genus Neorhizobium. The sequence continues at coordinate 21,834 of NZ_JALBGV010000078.1, read as the reverse complement.
AGTCTTCGAGGTCGCGATAGGCTGACTGCGCCTGGGAGAAAGTCGCCTGCGGATGATGATGCTGGTCGGTCGTCAGCACATCGATCGAGACCGTCGTGGCGGGGATCATAAATTCGATATCGCCGGGGTCGCCGGCATTTTCGGCGCGACGGGCATTGCGCTCGGAGTCGGCCTTGATGTCCTTGACCTGATCCTTGACGGAGAGGCGTCGTCCGGGCTTCAGCGCCTCGATGGCGAGTGCGGCGGTGTTCGCCGATATGGTGACCAGTTGTGTCATGGCGCCTGTCGCGTCTTTTCTCAGAATATGATAATTACGCCGGCCCTGATTTGTTCCCCTTTAAACAAAACGTGGGCATTTTATCAATTTGACGATTTCCGGTTTTGGCCTACAGAAAACTCCCATGAACAATATGCTTCTCGTCGCCATCGGCGGAGCCATCGGCTCTGTCTGCCGCTATATCGTCGGGTTCTGGGCGCTGCGCCTGTGGGGGGCTGCCTTTCCCTGGGGAACGCTTGCCGTCAACATCGCCGGCTCGTTCGCGATCGGCTTTCTCGCCGAACTCATCGTCCGACGGTACGATGCATCGCCCGAGATGCGGCTGCTGATCATCACCGGCTTTCTCGGCGGCTTCACAACGTTCTCAGCCTTTTCGCTGGATGTCGTGTCGCTGCTGGAGCGGGGTGCGACCATGGTCGGCGTCACCTATATCGTCGCGAGCGTGGTGATCGCGCTCGGTGCCGTCTTCGCCGGACTGGCGCTCGGGCGGGCAATGCTCTAAAGACCGGGCAAAGGCCGTTGGCCCACATCCAGATATGAAAGAGCTTTGATGGCAGGCATCGAGCATATCCGCGTCGAAGCGGACGAAGCGGGAATGCGTCTCGACCGCTGGTTCAAGATCCACTACCCGGGCCTCGGCTTCGGGCCGCTGCAGAAATTGCTGCGTTCCGGACAGGTGCGCGTCGACGGCGGACGGGTAAAATCCGACGCCCGCGTACAGCCGGGACAGACGGTGCGCATTCCGCCGATGGAGGTCGACGCCAAGAAGACCGGGCCGATCGCCGGCAAGGATCTCAAGCATTCCAGCGATTTCGAACTCTTGTCGCGCATGGTGCTGCACGAGGACGAGAAGGTGATCGTGCTCAACAAGCCGGCTGGCCTTGCCGTGCAGGGCGGATCGGGCGTCGCCCGCCATATCGACCAGATGCTCGACAGCTGGATCAGCCCCAAGGGTGAAAAACCGCGGCTGGTCCACCGACTCGACCGCGACACATCAGGCGTGCTGGTGATCGCCCGCACCCGGGGTGCTGCGCAGAAGCTGACCGCCGCCTTCCGCGAGCGCGATACCAAGAAGACCTATTGGGCACTGGTCAAGGGCGTGCCGCGCAAGCACGAGGACAAGATCTCCACGTGGCTGGTCAAGGAACAGACGCCGGATGGCGACCGCATGCGGATCGCCCGGCACGGCGAGGACGGCGCCGACCACGCGGTGTCTTATTACCGGGTACTGGAAATGGCGGCGCAGACGCTCTGCTGGCTGGAGATGGAACCCTATACCGGCCGTACCCATCAGCTGCGCGTCCATGCGCTGCATATTGGCCATCCGATCATCGGCGACCCGAAATATTTCGACGACGATCACAACTGGGATTTTCCGGGCGGCATCCAGAAGAAGCTGCATCTGCACGCCCGCCATATCGACATTCCGCACCCGAACGGCGGACGGCTGAAGGTCACTGCACCTTTGCCGCCGCATATGGTGCAGAGCTGGAACCTTCTCGGCTTCGACATGGAAAACGGCCGCAGGGACGACGACGACGAATGAAACTGGTCCTTTTCGATTGCGACGGCACGCTGGTCGACAGCGCCAACCTAATCCATGAAACCATGCGCCGCACCTTTGCCCATTTCGGCAAGCCGGAACCCAGGGTGGAAGACACCAAGGCGATCATCGGGCTGACGCTCGACATCGCGATTGCCCGCATGCAGGGCAAGCCGCATGCGGATGACGAAGCTGTCGAGATGATGGCCTATTACAAGACGCTGTTTGCCGTCGTGCGCCAGGACCTGGATTTCAAGGAACCGTTGTTCGAAGGGATTCGCGAGCTGATCGACGCGATCGGGCCGCGCGAGGATCTGCTGATCGGCGCAGTGACCGGAAAATCGCGGCGCGGGCTGAAGCTTGTCATGGAGACGCACGGGTTCGACAAATATTTCGTCGTGTCGCTTACCGCCGACGACTGCCCATCGAAACCGCATCCGGCGATGGTGACCGAATGCTGCGACCAGACCGGCATTGAGCCTTCCGATACCCTTGTCATCGGCGATGCGATTTACGATATGCAGATGGCGAAGGCGGCCGGCGCCACGGCGATCGGTGTTGCCTGGGGTTACGCTTCGGTGGACGAGCTGAACAAGGCCGGAGCCGACGCGATCATCCATCATCCGAGCGAATTGCTGAGCCATATCGGCTGAGGTTTTATTTCCATGCGTGACATGTTTCCCGATCCATCCGAAGCGCTGAGCCACCCGGACCCGACGCGGCGGGCGCAGATCCAGATGCACAAGCCGCTGCCGAAGCGCTTCTACAAGGAAGTATCGGTAACCGAAGGCGAGGGCGGCCATGCCATCCATCTCGACGGCAGGTCGGTCAGGACGCCGGCCAAGAAAGCACTCGTGGCTCCGACGGCCCGGCTTGCCGAACTGATCCGCGACGAGTGGGCCAGCCAGGTGGATGTCATCGATCCCGGCACCATGCCGGTGACGCGGCTCGTCAACACCGCGATCGACGGCATCGCTACCGACCCCCAGGCGGTGTTCGAGGATATCCTGCGGTTCTCTTCGAGCGATCTGCTCTGCTACCGCGCCGAGACACCGGAAAACCTGGTCGCCCGCCAGAGCGAACAATGGGATCCGATCGTCGACTGGGCCGCGAACGTACTCGGCGCCCGCTTCATCCTGGTCGAGGGCGTGATGCCGCAGGAGCAGCCGAAGGAGGCGATCGCCGCCTTTGCGGTGACGCTGAAGAAATACGATACGCCGATCGAACTCGCCGTGCTGCACACGGTGACGACGCTGACCGGTTCGGCGATCCTCGCACTTGCCTTCGCGGAAGGGCGGCTCACCGCCGACGAGGCCTGGACGCTCGCCCATCTCGACGAGGACTGGACGATCGAACATTGGGGCGCGGATGCGGAAGCCGAGCATCGACGCGCCAAGCGGCTCGAGGAAATGCGGGCGGCGACCGAAACTTTTCTTGCGTTGAGGCCCTCGGCTTAATCGTTCTCTAACCGTGTTCGTTGGAACATCTGAAGGTGCCGTTTTGCAGGTCCCTTCATGCTCCGTCGTCTCTCTCGTTTCTGTCTTGTTGCTTTGACGGTCTTGCCGTTGATGTCGTTCCGCCTGGAACAGGCAAACACGGCGCAGGAAAAACTTCTCTATGACGTGCGCGGTGCCTTCGTGACCGCGCGGCCGGATGTGCCGAAGGGATTGGTGATCGCCACCGACATGCTGGTCGACGAGGCGATCCGCGCAACCACCAGGTCGATTGCCCTGCCGCGGACGATCATCTCGGTGCGAATAGACGAGATGTCGCACATGCCCATGCTGATCGGCAGCCGGCATGAGGCGAAGGTGACGGTACAGGCGATATCGGTGAACACCGGCGAACCGATCGCCAAGGGAACGTTCAAGACGTCGATCTACCTGCTGGACGGGGGTACCGCGGATCGTGACCTCGCCGAAAAGATCGCCGACCGCATCGCCGGCGAATTCCGCCTCGACGGCCAGCGCCGCCCGACAATGGCGACGGCGCTGTTTCCGTGAGACCTAGGAAACGTACTTGTGCAGGATCGAATTGATCAGAGTCTGATAGGGCATGCCCTGTTCCAACGCCTTAGCTTTTAGACGGGCGAGATCTCTTTCCGGAATGGAAATGGAAATCCTCTGTCGCTTGCCTTCAATCGTGTCGCGCGCGGCATCCTGCCAGAAACGTTTGCGCTCTTCGATTTCACCAACCGGCAACCATTCATCGGTTTCCGATAGCGCAACGATTTCCTGTTCGCTGAGTTCGCTGGCGGACTTGCTTTTGCTCACGGCTTTCACCCTCTTCGTGACGGTGCCACCCTTTCATTCTTTACCGTTGGATGCGTCCGATCAAGCCTTAGCCCAGCCGTTCCGCGTGCCAGCGAAGATGGTCGTCCATGAAGGTCGAGATGAAATAATAGGAGTGATCGTAGCGCTCGTGCATCCGCAGCGTCACGCTGATATCCGTTCCCTTGGCCGCTTCCTCGAACAGCCAAGGGCGCAGGCCGTTTTCGAGAAAGCCGTCGGCCTTGCCCTGGTCGATCAGGAATTCCGGAAAACGCGCACCGTCCTCGACCAGTGCGCAGGCATCGTATTGCCGCCAGGCTGAGCGGTCGGCGCCCAGATATTTCTCGAAGGCGGGCGCCGACCAGTCGGCGGTCGAGGGCTCGACGATCGGCGCGAAGGCAGAGCAGCTCTTGAAGCGGTCGGGGTTCCGGAGCGCGATCGTCATGGCGCCATGGCCGCCCATGGAATGGCCGAAAATGCTCTGGCGGTCCATGTCCATGCGAAAATGCTGGCTGACGAAATTCGGCAGTTCCTCGGTGATGTAGGTGTACATCTGGTAGTGCTCGGCCCACGGCTTTTCCGTTGCATCGAGATAGAAGCCGGCGCCCTTGCCCATCTGCCAGTTGGTGAGTTCGTCGGGTACGTCATTGCCGCGCGGGCTGGTATCCGGGCAGATGACGATCAGGCCGAGTTCCGCGGCCATCCGCCTGTATTCGCCCTTTTCCATGACGTTGGCATGGGTGCAGGTAAGGCCCGATAGATACCAGACGACGGGGCAAGGCTCCCTGATTGCCTGAGGCGGCACGAAGACGGCGAAGGTCATCTCGCATCTGCAGGCTTCGGATTCGTGCATGAATACGCCCTGCATGCCGCCGAAGGCGGTGTTCTGGGAAAGGACCTTCATCGGTGCTCCTCGAAAATATTAATTGCCCATCGACACGACGGCGTTGACGGCCGCGGCGACAAGGACGGTGTTGAAAAAGAATGACACGACCGCATGCACGAGATTGATGCGGCGCATGTCGGTCGTGGTGATCTGGACGTCCGATGTCTGGGCGGTCATTCCGATGACGAACGAGAAGTAGAGAAAATCGTAGGCGCCGGGCTCGTCGGTTTCGGGAAAATCGAGGCCGCCTCGCTTCGCCTCATTCTCTTCGGCCTGCTCGTCCGGCCGCCAGAAGCGATGGGCGTAATGCATGGCGAACATCGTATGGATCGTCAGCCAGCCGAGCACGACGGATGCGAAGGCTAGCGAGACGGAGGCAAGGCCCGCAGGCTGCGAACGGTTCAGCGCTTCGAACAGCGAAACCACGGCGGCGGCAACGGCGAGCAAAGTTACCCCTAAGATGACCGGCGCAGGCTCGTCGTCGTTTTGGCCTTTCTTTCTGAACGTGGCGCCATCGAGCTTCGGGATGCGGGCGGCCATCATGACGAGATAGATCAGGAAGAAGACGATGACCGCGATGCCGGGCGCAAGTTGCGGCACGGAAAGGAACAGGAACGGCAGACAGACCAGCGAAGCGATGGTGCCGGCGAAGAACGGGCCATGCCGGTGATAGGTCAGTTTGCGCCAGGGGCTCGGCATCCAGGTTTTCCGATCGCTCACGTGGCTGATTTGGCGCGGCGGCAGAGCCTGTCCAGCGTTTCCAGGAATTTCGAGCGGTCGCGCGGCGAAAAGGCTGCGTTATAGCCCTTGCTTTCGCCTGTTTCGCGCAGATGTGCTCCGAGATCGCGCATGGCGCTCGCCATGCCGATATTGGTTTCATCGAAGACCCTGCCGGTCGGGCCGGTCACCAGCGCGCCTGAGGCAACGCAGCGTACCGCCAGCGGCACGTCGGCGGTGACGACGATATCGGCGGGGCCGGCGCGTTCGGCGATCCAGTTGTCGGCGGCGTCGAAACCGGCGGAGACGATGACATTATGGACCATCGGGTCGCGGGACGGGCGAAGGCCGGAATTGGCGACGAACGTCACTTCGAAGTTATGGCGTTCCGCGACTTTCAGGATCTCCGGCTTGACCGGACAGGCATCGGCATCGACGTAGATCATGGATGGATACTCCGGCCTCAACCCGGTCGGCTCCCCGAATGGGGGGAGGCAACGCAGCCCGCCCCGGCGGGCCGCGCGCGGGAAGCGGTATCAGGCTACGGCGGTCGTCTGGTCGTCGACCGTTGCGCCGGGTACGTTCTTCTTGATGGATTCTATGGCCGACACGGCAGAAGCCTTGGCCGAATAACCTTCAGAGGAGAACATGGTCTGACCGTTCGGAGCCTTGAAGCGGAAACGGTATTCCCCGGCCTTGTCCTTATAAATCTCGAATTTGTACATCTTCTGCATCTCCCATTCATCGGAGTTGAAATCGTGGACTTATTCGTAACAATGAGGCGCGTTCCGGAAAGCACCCGATACCGCGCTCAGTAAATCACTACGCTGCGAATCGATTCGCCGCCATGCATCAGCTCGAAACCCTTGTTGATGTCCTCGAGCGGCATCGTGTGGGTGATCATGGGGTCGATCTCGATCTTGCCCTCCATGTACCAGTCGACGATCTTCGGCACGTCGGTGCGGCCGCGAGCGCCGCCAAAGGCCGTGCCCATCCAGGTGCGGCCGGTGACGAGCTGGAAGGGACGGGTGGAAATTTCCTGACCGGAGCCGGCAACGCCTATTACCACCGACTTGCCCCAGCCGCGATGCGACGCTTCGAGCGCTTGGCGCATGACCTTGGTATTGCCGGTGCAGTCGAACGTATAGTCGGCTCCGCCGATCTGGTCGGCGCCGCGCTTCGTCAGGTTGACGAGATAGGGAACGATATCGCCGTCGACTTCCTTCGGGTTGACGAAATGGGTCATGCCGAAGCGTTCGCCCCAGGCCTTCTTGTCGTTGTTCAGATCAACGCCGATAATCATGTCGGCGCCGGCCAGGCGCAGGCCTTGGATGACGTTCAAACCGATACCGCCGAGCCCGAAGACGATGGCTGTCGCACCGATTTCCACCTTGGCGGTGTTGATGACGGCGCCGATACCCGTGGTGACGCCGCAGCCGATATAACAGACCTTGTCGAAGGGGGCGTCCGGGTTGATCCTGGCGACCGCGATCTCCGGAAGGACCGTATAGTTCGCAAAGGTCGAGCAGCCCATATAGTGATGGATCTTGTCCTTGCCGATCGAGAATCGCGAGGTGCCGTCGGGCATCAGCCCCTGGCCCTGCGTGGAGCGGATGGCGGTGCAGAGATTGGTCTTGCGCGACAGGCAGGAGGGGCATTCGCGGCATTCCGGGGTATAGAGCGGGATGACGTGGTCGCCCTTCTTCACCGAGGTGACGCCGGGGCCGACGTCGATGACGATGCCGGCGCCCTCATGGCCGAGGATCGCCGGGAAGAGGCCTTCCGGATCTGCGCCGGACAGGGTGAAATCGTCGGTGTGGCAGATGCCGGTCGCCTTCACCTCGATCAGCACTTCGCCGGCGCGGGGGCCTTCGAGCCGTACGGTCATGACTTCGAGCGGTTTGCCAGCCTGAACGGCGACGGCGGCGCGGACATCCATGATGTTCTCCCTTGAGGCTTTATAGATTCGGCGCGACCTTGGCACAGGCGAGGGGGCCGGCTCAAGCCGGAACGAGCCGTTCGCGGTCGCATTTCGGTGAGCGGATCAGGGACCGATGAGGGGCACGTGCGGCGAGGTCGTGCGCGGCGCCAGGCCGGTCAGGCGCGGATCGTCGAGGACTTCGACCATCAGCGCGTAGGGCGTGAACCCGGACCGCTGATAGAACTGCATGGCGGCCGGGTGGTCGAAGTGACAGGTATGCACCCAGAAACGGCGGATCGGTTGCGCCCAGGCCCTCTCGATCGCCCAGTTCATCATGAAGCGGCCGGCGCCCTTGCCGATCGCACCGGCGACGAGGCCGAAATAGACGAGCTCGCATTCGCCCTGCTCCCGGAAATCCAGCTCTAAGAGGCCGATGCGGCGGCCGCCGTCGAGAAGCACGTAGATCTCGACCTGCGGATCGTTGAGAACCGAGGCAAGTTCGTCGTCCCTCATCAGCAGCCGCGAGACCCACATCCAGTTCTCGCCGACCGCCCGGAACAGCGCGCGGTATTCGTGGGGAGCAGGAGACTGCCAGCGTTCCAGGGTAAGCGTGTCCGGCGCCGTCGCGGTTTTCCTGCGCGGCTTCTCGAACATTTCGAGGCAGGTCACGACGGTGGCAATCTTGCCCGGAGGTACGGCGGAATAACCGGATGATAGTGCGGGGTTTTCGCTTTTCATGTAACCTTTGGAGCCGCTTGGCGGGTTGATGTCAATGGGCGGAGACGTCGATGTCGAGTGATATGGAGCGCGGGTGATCAGCCGAACAGGCGGTCGCAGGCGTAGACAAGACCGTAGGAATGGATGGCGACCGCGGCATAGAGGCCGAGGCCCGCCATCAACCGCTCGCCGGGATGCATTTGCTCAAGGGTTTCGCGCGGCTTGACGGACGAAAAGCCGATCAAGCTCATCAGCGTGAACACGGCAAGTGCCGCGATCAGGGCGGTGGAGGACAGCCCGATCCGGTAGCCGACCCACAACATCAAGAGCGTAATTCCGAAGCTGCCGGCGACGAGCAGGCTGCGGGTTGGAAAGATCTGCCTCAGTACCCTGCCGCCGTCGAAGCGGTACATGGGCAGAAGATTGAGGAGGTTAAAGGCACCCAATATCAGCAGGAAGACCAGCGCCGGTTGCCGCAGCGACGAAGAAAACAGGTGGGTAGCCGAGAGATCGTGGACGGAAATCACCACCGGCACGAGAAAGGCGGACATGCCAGCGCCCATGAGCGCACAGGTGGCGACTTCGAAGCGGCTGTTGTAGGGCCGACCGCCGATGGCGATGCCTCCAAGAAACGGAACGAAGATCATCCTGACCCTCTCATGCCCGAAGGCGCGATAGGCGGCCATGTGCCCCAGTTCATGCAGCACGATGACCACCGTCAGAATCGTGGAGATCGTCAGACCTGCCGCAGTCAGCCCGAAAAAGGGCCAGAGCAGCAGCGTCGAGAGGAGTGCCAGGACTATCTGGGTGAGCGGATGTTCGATCATGCCGCCTGTTTTCGGCCGGCCGTTTTTCAGCCATGCAGTCAGCGACGAGAGCTCGCGGCGGATCATGAAATAACGAAACAGGTAAACGCCGAGGCCGCGATAGTTGTCCGTCTGGGCAAGGGTGATCGTGGAACCGCCAGGCGCGGCCGACACGGCGCGGTATTCCTCGAAGTTGCGCCAGAAAGAAATGTCGAGCGCGGTGTCGTCCACCACGCGTGCACGGCTCTCGAAGCTGAGCTGGGCACTATCGACAGTTTCGTCCACCTTGAAGACCCGCCGGATCGGCGCACCGTGCCGGTCGGGATGGCTGTAAGCGATCTCTATCCCGCCGCGGTTCCCTTCCATCCCTGAGGAGAGGATCGAAGGGTTCCAGCTCGCCTCTTCGCCGCCGGGGTGAAAGGCGCGCCAGAGACGTTCCGGAGCGATTTCGAGCGTCCGATGCAGCGTGATGGTGCGGCGGCCGACGGGTGCTGCCATCAGCAGCCAGAGCAGGCCGAGATTGATCGTCAGCAACAGGACGGCGGAGACAATAGGCGTCATATCGACCTCGGGAGCCTGTCGGCTCGCGATTGGCCGATCATCACAGACACCATTAGGCCGATTGATTTTCCAGGCGGTTTAGCCAACCGATAAAATGCGAACGAGCAGCCGTGCAACGCGTCGCGACCGGCTGTTTGTCAGGCCGCCACCTCTCGCGTCAGCCGATGACCGGCATCGGTCACCAGCCAGGGACCGGAGCGCAACACTTCCTTCGGCCTTTCATAGGTCGCCACCGCCGCGATCATCTCCCGCCAGGCGGGATGATGGGCTCTAGCATCGGTCAGTTCGTCGATCTCGCGCAGGACCAGTGCTTCGACCGGCGAGAGCAGCAGCCGGCCTCGCTCCATCGCGCCGCGCAGCACCCGCCAGATATAGGTGAGATCAAAGGCTGTGATGCCGGCAGAGGCGGGGCGGGCGGCATGATAGGCACCGCGTGCCCCGGGATCGAGGGCCAGGCGAACCTGGTCGAGCGCAAAGGCCGACAGGCTCTCCGGTACCTCGGACGCCACTTCCATAGCATGCAGAAGCAATTCGAGCTCCAGCGCGGAACGAACGGCTCCGTCGACGGCGATCGTGCGCATCAGCCAGCCAGCCTTTGCGTCATCAATGCGCCCCATCGGATCGGTGTCACGCACGAGATATGCCGTCAGGCTTTCGACGAAGTAGGTCGACCATTCGGGGCTTTGTTCGGGACAGGAATCATTCAGCGCAAAAAGGACGAGCGCATCTTCGGAGGAGCAAATGCCGTCCGGGAACGCATATTTGCGCAGCATCAAAATATCGTCGGCCACAATCCGACCCTTCCCGGCGATGACACATGCCGGAAAAGAAAAGCGGAACCCGCTCATCTTCATTTCTCCGTTTCATCATGAAACTGAATGTGGGGGATAAATGAGAGAAGTTGAGAGGCAGAAAAGAAGCGCGGTTAACCGGCGGGAAACAAGGCCGTCAAACAGTTTCGAGCTGCTTCGATTTGGAACGTTCCCGCCAGATGATGAACAGGCCGGAGGCGACGATGACGGCGATGCCGAGCCATTTGGAGGCGGTCGGGAAATCGCCGAACAGGGCGTAACCGAGCACGGTCGCCGAGATGATCTCGAAATACTGGAAGGGTGCCAGCAGTGAAAGCGGCGCCAGCCGGAAGGCCCGTACCACGAGCAGATGCATGTAGCCCGAAATGGAGCCGAGCAGCATGAGCAGGATAAGACCGAGCCAGGAAGCGGGGAGCGACGGCGCGAAATCCGCGGCCCCGGCGTTATCTCCGGCCACAAGCGCCGCCGCCATGAACAGCGTGCCGCCGACGCCTGCCATGGTCTGCATGACCAGCGGCGAATCGGCCTCGCCGATCGCACGGTTGAGGAACAGGTAGAGCGTGTAGAGGAAGGCGCAGGCGACCGGCAGCAGCGCCGTCCAGCCGAAGATCGCATAGCTCGGCTGGATGACGATCATGGCGCCACTGAAACCGACGACGATCGCCAGCCACCGCCGCCAGCCGACCTTTTCCCGCAAGAAGATCGCCGACATCATGGTGAGCATGAAGGGTTCGACGAAATAGATGGCGAAGACATCGGCGAGCGGCATGTATTTGACCGCCGCGAAGAACATCAGGCTGGCGGCCGCATGCAGCACGCCGCGCAGCAGGTTCATCCAGGGGCGTTTCGGCCGGAAGATGGCGGCCCCGGTGAAGACGACAAGCGGCAGGATGCAGACGAGCTGAAAGAAGAACCTGTAGAATGTCACCTGAGCGGGCGACATCGCCTCGAAGGTCGCCATGTATTTGGCGATGGCATCCATCAACGGCAGGATGACCATGCAGGTGGCCATGATGGCCATGCCCTTCAGCGGATTTTCAGGTGTGGAAGAGGGCATGCCCGGCACTTTCGAGGAACCGGGTTCTTCAACCACAGCGGGCGGCAATGTTCAAGCCAAGATCAGGTTACAGCTGCTGCTTCGGAAACCGAGGCACCGAAGATTTCCTCGAAAGCTTCACGCAGGCGCATATCCACGTCGGCCATCATCACCGGAAGGCCGAGATCGACGAGGCTCGTCACGCCGTAAGCACTGATGCCGCAGGGCACGATGCCGGTGAAATGCGAAAGGTCCGGCTCGACATTGAGGGAGAGGCCGTGGAAGCTGACCCAGCGGCGCAGGCGGATGCCGAGCGCGGCCACCTTGTCCTCCGCCATCGAACCGTCCGGCAGAAGCGGTTTTTCCGGCCGGCGCACCCAGACGCCGACGCGGTCCTCGCGCCGCTCGCCGCGCACGTTCATCATGTCGAGGGTGCGGATTATCAGTTCCTCGAGCGCTGCCACATAGGCGCGCACGTCCTGGCGCCGGCGTTTGAGATCGAGCATCACGTAAGCGACGCGCTGGCCGGGACCATGATAGGTGTATTCGCCGCCACGGCCTGTGGAAAACACCGGAAACCGGTCCGGCTCGATCAGGTCCGCGGCGTTGGCGCTGGTCCCGGCGGTATAGAGCGGCGGGTGTTCGAGCAGCCAGACGAGTTCGTCGGCGCGGCCATCGGCGATCGCCGCCACCTCGCGCTCCATCTCGGCCACGGCGTCCTCGTAAGGGACAAGCCCATCGGAGATTCGCCAGCGCACCGGCGGCGAGCCTGTTTGCGGCAGCATGGACAGATTGAGGTCGGTGCGTGTGAGCATGGAAAATCTTCTGGCAAAAACAAAAGGGTGCGGCAAGGGCCTGGTTTCGGCCCGGTTTATATAGGCATTCACGCTTGCAATTTTTATCCTTCAAAAATCTGTCACGGCGCACTTGTGCACCCCAAATGCTTTTGCTACATGCAGCCCCGCCGGCGCAAGTCGGCATCTACCACGATGCGGTCGTGGCGGAATTGGTAGACGCGCAGCGTTGAGGTCGCTGTGTCGCAAGACGTGGAAGTTCGAGTCTTCTCGACCGCACCAAAATAAAAACCCGCTTCGGCGGGTTTTTTGTTGCCCGGATGAAATCGCATCCGGGAAATCAGGCCCATCTGCCGCTTCGATGGCAAAACATCGAGTCATATCGCGCATTCCGGATGCGATCCTGAAATTCCTCGCTTATCTATTGGCCTGATCCAAGCTCGTATGTGCAAGGTAAGGACAAACAATGGTCGAACTGAAAATCAAGACGCGGCCGATCGGCGCGACGGCGGTGCTCGGACGCCTTGGTCACCCGCAGGTGACGAGTGAGACGGGTGGTCAGGTGGAAGTGGTGACGGGCGCTTCCGAGCCGGGGTTCAATCCGCTCGACCTGATGTTTTCATCGCTTGCCGCCTGCCTCGTGCTCAGCGGCCGTATCGCCGCAAGCAAGCTCGGCATCCTCGACAGGCTGAGCGAGGTGAAGGTGCATGTGACCGGCGAAAAAGCCCATGAAGGACCCTCCCGGATCACCCGGTTCATCGTGGATTTCCGTATTGAAGGGGGTTTCGACGACGAGCAGAGAAAGCAGATCGCCCATATGGCCGAGGAAATCTGCACCGTCAGCAATACTCTGAAAAATTTACCGGATATCCTGCTGACGAGCGCCTAGGCGCCGTCGCGCCATCAATCCTCGTCGGGAATGTGGCTGTCGACGCCTTCGAGGCGAAGGTTGTTGACCAGTTCGCGGACGCCGGCGACACGCTGGATCCGCCGGACGATCTTGCGAGACGTCGCCGCATCGTCGACGGCGCCTTCGAGCGTGACGGTGCCGTCCTCGACATGCACGTCGATGGACGCCATGTCGATCATGTCCAGCTCCTCGATCGCGTCGGTGATCCGCTCTTCAAGATCGTCGGCCTCCTCGATACCCTTGGTGCCGGGGCGGATGCTATCGGCCAGGCGCTCTTCCGACCCGTCGCGTTCGACACCGTCCACCTGATAGCCTCGGTTGCGGTCGCTGTCGAAATTGGCCTTGGGATCGCCATAGGCGGCGTTGTCGACGGGGCGGGCACCGGATGCATCGTCGTAGGGCCAGCCTTCGTCGATATTGCGGTCGTCGTAATCGCGAAAATCTTCCTCGCGGGAAATGTCGTCAGCTTTTTTCTTGCCCGGCACCACAGTCTCCTATCATTCCCACCTGTACCCGGCGCCCCCCTCCTGAAAGGCCGGTGCGCCGGGTATTTCGGCTCAGTGGTTCGTGGATGCGCCATTCCGCTGACCCGTCAGGGTCAGGTGGCTTTCGACATCATGTACGCCATCCACGGTTTCCGCGCTCAACACCGCCTTGCGGGCGGAGAACACGGTATCGACAGAACCCTCGAGAATAACCTTGGTTCCCTCGGCATGTGGTTCGATCATCGACGAATCGACGTCCGGCAGTGCAGCCAGACGCTCGGATACTTTTCGCTCGAGCTCGGCTGCGGTCTTGTCTGCTGTCGCATTCATGGTCGTAGCTCCTCGCTGGACTTGCGACCTGACAACGGGCGAACGCGAATTTGGTTCGGCCGTGTTTTTATTTTCCCTTGCCCCATTTGCGCAGCAGCCGGTCGCGCTTCAGGCGGGACAGCCGTTTCAGCCAGAAGATGCCGTCGAGCTGGTCGATCTCGTGCTGCATGCAGATGGAATAGAAGCCTTCGGCGTCCTCTTCACGGACGACACCGGTGAGATCCTGGTAGCGGAACCGGATCCGTTTCGGGCGTTCTACCTCGTCATTGGCCCCGGGCATCGAGACGCTGCCCTCGGTATGACGCATCAACTCCTCCGAGGAGAGCAGGATTTCCGGGTTGGCGTAAAAGCGCGCGCCGCTCTCCTTCGACAGTTCGAGCACTACAAGCCGGGTGAAGACGCCGACATGCGCGGCGGTGATGCCGACGCCGGGTGCTGCCCGCATCGTATCGAGAAGGTCATCGGCCAGCGCCGTCAGGGCCGCGTCGAAAACCGTGATCGGCTCGCATGGCCTGGACAGGCCCGGATCGGGATATTTCAGGATGGTTCGGATGGCCATTTTCGAACTCCTCTTTCTGCCTATCGGGCTGCCTCTCGGGTTTTTCCGCATCGTTTCACCATGCGCTCTGGACCCGGAACGGCAATTGTTCTAGCAGGAAAACCGGTGGCAGGAGCAATAGCGCCGGGTGCAGCTATCCGGTTGTTGACAATATGTTTTTTGCCGCCATTCTCGTTTTGTCAAAGACCAGCAGTGAGGGCGGCAGATGAGCGATATCGGCGAAGACCACCGCCTGCGCACAAAAACCGACGATGCCGGTGACGACATCTATTCCGAGGACGGTGCGATCCGCGCCGACTTCCTGGCGATGGTCGGCGCAGCAATCGCTGATCGCGACACGCTTTTCCTGCGCAGCCATGTGGCGCGGCTGCACGAATCGGAACTCGGCGACCTGCTCGAAGCGATCCTGCCCGATCAGCGCCACGCGCTTGTGCGGCTGCTCGGCGACGACTTCGACCTGACCGCGCTGACCGAGGTCGACGAAAACATCCGCATGGAGATCGTCGACCAGATGTCGAACGCGCAGATCGCGGCAGCGATCGGCGATCTCGATTCGGACGACGCGGTCTACATTCTCGAAGACCTCGACCACGAGGACCGGGAAGAAATTCTCGCGCAGCTGCCGTTCACCGAGCGGGTGAGGCTGCGCCGCGCGCTCGATTATCCGGAACAGTCGGCCGGCCGCCGCATGCAGACGGAATTCGTCGCGGTGCCGCCGTTCTGGACTGTCGGCCAGACGATCGACTACATGCGCGACGAGGAGGATCTGCCGGAGAGCTTCACCCAGATCTTCGTGATCGACCCGACCTTCAAGCTGCTCGGCGTGCTCGACCTCGACCGTATCCTGCGCGCCAAGCGGCAGGTGAAGATCGAGACGATCATGCGGGAGACGAACTATCCGATCCCCGCCGACATGGACCAGGAAGAGGCAGCCCAGCTCTTCGAACAGTACGACCTGCTCTCGGCCGCCGTCGTCGACGAGAACGGCCGGCTGGTCGGCGTGCTGACCATCGACGACGTGGTCGACGTCATCCAGGAAGAGGCCGAAGAGGACATCATGCGCCTTTCCGGCGTCGGCGACGAAGAACTGTCCGACTCGGTCCGGGAGACTTCGCGGTCGCGGGTGCCGTGGCTTTTGGTCAACCTCTTCACCGCCTTCATCTCGGCGTCCGTGATCTCGCTGTTCGAAGCGACCATCGAACAGGTGGTAGCGCTCGCCATCCTGATGCCAATCGTCGCCGGCATGGGCGGCAATGCCGGCTCGCAGACGATGACGGTGACGGTGCGCGCGCTTGCGACCCGCAATCTCGACATTCACAATGCCTGGCGCGTCGCACGACGCGAGGCGGGCGTTGGCCTGATCAACGGCGTGGTGATCGGTTGTCTCGTCGGTGTGGTGGCCGGTCTGTGGTTCCACGATGTCCATATCGGCGGGCTGATCGCCACCGCCATGCTGATCAACATGTTTGCGGCCGCCATGGCCGGCATCATGATCCCGCTGCTTCTCGACCGGGCCGGGGCTGATCCGGCGGTATCGTCGGCGGTGTTCGTCACCGCGATTACCGACACGACCGGGTTCTTCTCGTTTCTCGGCCTGGCGACCTGGTGGTTCATGCTCCGCTGAGCCCAAAAATTGACTGTTACGTAAAAGTCAATTAGTTTGGCTGACGAGTAGCAGGACATGAACGTGAACAAATATTATAGCATTACGGAGCTGACGCGTGAATTCGGGGTATCGACCCGCACGCTGCGCTTCTACGAGGACGAGGGCCTGATCCACCCCGAACGCCGGGGTCGCACGCGGCTTTTCCGGGCGACGGATCGCCGGCTGATCCAGGAAATCCTGCGCGGTCGCCGGATCGGCTTCACGATCGCCGAGATCCGCGAAATCATTCAGGTCTACAAGGAACCGCCGGGCGAGCTCGGGCAGCTCAAGCTCCTGATGACGCGCCTCGATGAAAAACGCAACGACCTGCGCCAGAAGCGCAAGGATATCGACGATACGCTGACGGAGCTCGACAATGTCGAGGAAGCCTGCCTGACCCGGCTTGCCGAAATCGGCGTCGGCACCTGATCTCCAAAACGACCGCTATTGCGCCTCGATCGAGCACTGTTCGGCGAGCGATTGCACCCGGTCGTCCTGCGGGGCGATGGCGCCGGACTGCAGCGGCGTCATCAGCGACTGGGCGATCAGCTTGTCGGCGGTGCAGCCGCAGAATTTCTGGCAGAGGCCGGCATCGTTGCCTTGGCCCGTGCAGCCTGCTTCGCAGCTTCTGACATAGCCGATCCGCGGATCCGGCGGCGGGGCTGGATGAACCAGCGAGAAGAGATAGACGAGCGCGATCAGCATCGGCTGATGGACGAGATAGACGATCAGGCTGTGGCGGCCGGCCTTCGAGAGAAGGTTCTCCTGCGTCTGGACCGCCGCGAGTTTCGGAAGCCAATTTTTGGATATCGCCAGCCTTGCGACGGCCACGCCAGCCAAAAGCGCCGCGATCCAGGGAAACAGCGGCACATAGTCGTTCGAACGCGGCGGGATTTCTGCAAAACCAAGCCAGCTCAGGTAACGGGCGTCGAACAGGGCCGAATCCAGTGCGCCGGGCACCAGGCTGTAGTCGACGATCATCGCCACGACCACCGGGGCAACGATCGCACCGGTCAACAACGGTGACAGGCGCAGGAAGGCGAGACCGATCAGGCTCGACAGCGCGATATTGTGCAGGATGCCGAAATAGATCCACTCGCCCGGAAAGGCGATCAGCGTCGCGATGCTGATCGCGACTGCAGCGCCAGCGACCATCGCAAAACGCTTCCAGAAGGGCTGCCAACGAATCTTCGGGAAATGCGCGAGAACCAGGCTGACGCCCGCCAGGAACAGGAAGGAACTGGCGATGGCGCGGGCATAGACTTTGAAGACGCCCTGGGTCGCCGTGCCAGGATCGACATAACCGAAAAACTCGAGATCCCAGGTGAAGTGATAGGTCGCCATGGCGATGAGGGCGACGCCGCGCAGCGTATCGATCAGCGTGATGCGGGGTCTGCGCGGAGTGGGGTTCTGGGTTTCGGCAACAGTCACTGCTTGTCTTTCCGGATCAGATCTCAGGGCGTCCCGCGGTCCATGATCGCCAGCCGGGCCTCGGAGAAATACTGGCGGCGGGTGAGCACGACGACCACCACAAGGGTCATGGCAATGAACATATAGGGCCCGATGAACCAACCGAGATAGCCGACCGACAAAAACAGTGCCCGCAGGCCCGAATTGAAATGGCCGGCTGCGATCGTATTCATCCGCACGACCTGATCGGCGGCGCGTTCGGCCCCCGCGCGGTCGGCGTTGGTGTCGTGCATCATTGGCAAGGCGCCGAAAAGAATGGTGCAGTAGTTGAACAGCCGGTAGGACCAGCCGAACTTGAAGAAGGAATAACCGAACAGGAAGGTGAGTCCGGCGACCTTGAGTTCGAACGCGGTGCGGCCACCGTAGGCGACGAAGGGCAGATCGCGGAAGACTGCCTCGACCTGTTCGGTGGCGCCGAGCAGCGCAAAACAGCCTCCGATCGCGAAGATCGATGTCGAGGCGAAAAAGGCCGTGCCGTTCTGCAGGCCCGCCAGAATCTGGGTGTCGATCATCTTGAGGTCGCGGCGAAGCGAATTGTAGATCCATTCCTTCCGCCGTTCGGCCATCGCCCTGTTGAGGCTGGCGCGCGGAAACAGCCGAGAGCCGGCGCCGGCGGTCACCCAGGAATAGAGGGACCAAAGGACGGCAAAGAGGGCAAGCGCAATATAATCGGCGTTCGTCATGGCTTCACCGGTTGGAATCGGTCTCTAATCCGTCTCGTCATGCTTTGTTTCGGTTTCGGCGGCAAGCCTTCTCGATCCGGATAGGAACCGCAAACGGCGTGCAGGCGTTACGAATGTGATCCGTCAAAGGTTTCCGCCATGTTTCCGCCATTTTCCGGATTGCGAAGGCGGCGGGATTTTAATAGACCATTAGCCATGACGACCGGGAGCGGACGTTAATCGATGCGGCATGAACCCGGAGACGACATGGAAGATACCGACCAGAAGTCCTGCTGGGGCGTAACCTTCAAGGCGCTCCTCGGATTTGCAGGGGCGTTGGCTCTCGCGTATCTGTTCGGCGCTATCTGATTGCCGCAGTGAAATTCCGGAATTTCCATCTCCGGCGTGGTATTCGTACCGCGCCGTTTCTATTTTAAGAGCATGTCGCGGCCGGTTCACCGGATGTCGGGCAATCGCCATGACATTGCGCCGGCCTGACATAGGCTCGGCAATCATTCCATTACCGCACGGATTATCATGTTCCTGTCCGTTTTCGACGTCTTCAAGATTGGTATCGGCCCTTCGAGCTCGCACACGATGGGACCGATGTCGGCCGCCAACCGGTTCCTGGAGCTCATCCTGTCCAGTGAGTGGCCGCGCCCGGCCGGCGCGCAAGTAGCGGCGCTGAAGGTGAGCCTGCACGGTTCGCTCGCGTTCACCGGGATCGGCCACGGAACGGGCAGGGCGGTGATATTGGGACTGGTCGGCGAGGAACCCCACGCCGTCGATCCGGACCGGATGGACGCGATCATCGACGAGGTGGAGCGCAGCGGCCGCGTCACGCCGCCCGGCCATCCGGCTTACGAATTCCAGCCGAAGACCGACCTGATCTTCGACAAGAAGCAGCCGCTGCCCGGCCATGCCAACGGCATGAGCTTTTCAGCCTTCGACCGGGACGGCCGGCTTCTCCTGAAGCGGATCTACTATTCGATCGGCGGCGGGTTCGTGGTGACGGACACCGAGCTTGAGGCTATGCGCGGTGCCAAGAAGTCGGCCGGCGACTCGCGCATTCCCTATCCATTCGCCTCGGCAAAGCAGATGCTCGATATGGCGCGCGGCTCAGGCCTGACGATCGCCCAGATGAAGCGCGCCAACGAAGAAACCAAGATGAGCTCCGCCGAACTCGATGTCGGTCTCGACCGCATTTGGGAAGCGATGTCCAGCTGTATCGACCGCGGCCTCAAGGTCGACGGGATCATGCCGGGCGGGCTGAAGGTGAAGCGCCGGGCGAGAGCGATCCACGACAAGCTGAACGAGGAATGGCGCAGCAACCGGCTGAACCCGCTGCTCGCCAACGACTGGCTGAGCGTCTACGCGATGGCGGTCAACGAGGAGAATGCCGGCGGCGGACGGGTGGTCACGGCACCGACCAATGGTGCGGCGGGCGTCATTCCCGCGACGGTACGCTATTACCTACATTTTCACGACGACGCGACCCAGGCGGACGTCCATAACTTCCTGCTGACGGCCGCTGCCATCGGCGGCATTATCAAGCACAATGCCTCGATCTCGGGCGCCGAAGTCGGCTGTCAGGGCGAAGTGGGCTCGGCCGCCGCCATGGCTGCGGCGGGGCTTGCGGCCGTCATGGGCGGCTCGCCCGAACAGATCGAAAACGCCGCCGAGATCGCGCTGGAACACCATCTCGGCATGACCTGCGACCCGATCGCCGGTCTCGTGCAAGTGCCCTGCATCGAGCGCAACGCGCTCGGGGCCGTCAAGGCGGTCACGGCCGCCTCGCTTGCGATCAAGGGCGACGGCACGCATTTCGTGCCGCTCGACGCCTGTATCGAGACGATGCGCCAGACGGGCAACGACATGAGCGAGAAATACAAGGAAACCTCGACCGGCGGCCTTGCCGTCAATGTCGTCGAGTGCTGAGCCGGCGCGCCGCTGTGGAGTGAGCCGAGCAAACGCTTGACCTCACGTGCGGATGGGTCTTCAACCAAATCATGGCTCTCCATCTGATCAAACTCTGCGTCGGCGCCGATTCCATCCAGGATCTCCAGGATTGGGTCGCTGAGCGCGCGCTCAATGCTATCGCCGCCGGCCTCGAACCGCACAGCATCCATACGACGCGCATGGTGCCGAAGCGCATGCAGGAACTGCTCGACGACGGATCACTCTACTGGGTGATCAAGGGGCAGGTGATGGCGCGGCAGAAGCTGCTCGATATCCGCACGGTTACGGGCGGCGACGGCATTCAGCGTTGCCAGCTGGTGCTCGGGCCTGAGGTCATCGAGACCGCGCCGCAACCGAAGCGGCCCTTCCAGGGGTGGCGTTATCTGAAAAGCGAAGAAGCGCCGCGTGACCTCGGCAAACTGGGCGAGGACGTTGCGGCGCTTCCGGAAGATCTGCGGCGGGAACTCGCCGAGCTTGGACTTCTGTAACCGGGAAACTTCCGATCAGCGAAGCTTGATGCGGACCGGCGCACGGCCGGCGCGGATGCCGACATGCAGGTGGATATTGGCTTCCGGCTGGGAATGGCGCCAGGCGCGCGCGCCGTGGCTGAGCAACAGGGAGACCAGATCGCGGGTCTTTTCCTTGGAGCGGTTCAAGCCGAGACCGGCAAGCCGCATGGCCGCCTCGTGAAGCGGGTTGAGGGCGACGCCCTTGGCTCTGGATTTCTGCGCCGGTTTGAAGGCGAGTTCGGCGCTGTTTTCATTCATCATCATCGGAAACCCCGTCTACGCGTTACTTTCGAGATCCCTCCGCGCCGGAAAACCAGCGCGGGTATTTCCTTGATCGCCGGTGGCGACTGCTCACTGGAGCGACGCCCAGCAGCTGATGCCCTTCTTCTTCAGCACGTTGCAGGCATCGACAGCCGTCTTCTGGTCGTCGAAGCCGCCGAAGCGGGCGCGGTAGATCTGTTCGCCATTGTTGCTGAAGGCGACAGTGAAGGGTTTGGCGGAACGCAATACCTTGCCGCCTTTATCCTGCGCATTCTGCAGGAGATCCTGAGCTTGTTTCTGGTTCGGCGATGCGCCGATCTGGATGACCCAGCCGTTGGAGGCCATCGAAGCCGCAGCCGCCGACTGAGCGGCCTTCGCGGACACGGCAGACACCTTGGTGGATGCCGTCGTGACGTCGTCCACGGTCGAGCGGCCGGCACGGTGTGCGACGGCGTCCTCGGTGCGGGCGGGCATATATTCGGGAGCCGGGGTCGGGACGGCAGCAACGCCGCCCATGGCCGTGTTCATCGCCTGGGTGATGACCTTCTTCTGCTCCGGTTCTGCGGCATAGGCCGATGCGGCGGCCGGCGCCATGGCTGCAGCCTGCTGTTCGGCATAACGGGCACCTGGCCGAGGGCCGCTCGGCGGCAGGTCGAGAGCCGCCATCTGGCGCACGTCGGACTGGGTCGTAGCAACGGCCGGAG
>NZ_JALBGV010000077.1 GCF_023006505.1 Neorhizobium sp. SHOUNA12A | reverse complement strand
CTGCGACGCTTGCGGCCAAACCGCCAAGGCCGTCACCGCCAACCGCGAAGCCGCCAAGCGCGGTACCGCCATTGCCGCCATCACCGCCATCGGCATCTGCATGGCTTCCGCCATTGCCGCCGCCGCCGCCGGCATTGATACCGTCGGAGGCAAGCGCAATGCCGCCCTCGGCAGTGCCATTCAGTTCGAACGACCCATCGTTGCTGACGGTGGCGCTTTCGAGCTTGTCATTGTCCTGGATGTTGGCGACCTGGCTGAAGACGTTGCCGACATCATTGCCTTCACCGGTCAAGGCGTTGTTGAGCACGTCATCGATACGGATGTTGAACATCCCGTCGATGGAACTGTGCTGCATGTCGACATCGGCAAAGTCGTCGTCCGTCGGCGTGTAACCTTCAAGGTCGACACCGACATCGACAGCGACGCCCACGGTAGTCTCGTTGACGTTCTCGTTGAGATTGCCGTTGAGGTTCAGGTTGCCGTTACCGTTCAGGTTCAGATTGCCGTTGCCATTCCAGTTGTCGTTGTCGTTCGTCGACTCGCTCGTCTGGCTCTGGTCGCTGGACTGTTGCTGCTGTTGTTGTTCCTGCTGTTGCTGTTGCTGCTGCTGTTCCTGGCTGTCCGTCGGATCGTCGACAACAGTGTTGAACGCGTGGCGTTTGTCTACCATCACAGTATCCTCTTTGACTGCGACGGCGTGACCACCATTCATCTTCTTGGGGTCTTTGCTCGTCGCTGTTGAAGTGAGTCATTGGCCTCTGGCGAAAGGGCGCGCGTCAACGCGACCGTTCGCCGGTCTTTCTCTCGTGATGTCTGATTTTTTTAGCTCTCCCCTAGTTTCCCGAGAGACCTGGAACGAGCGGCGGCATGGCCGTATGCTCGTGACAGCGCGCATCGACGAACGTTCTTCAGCGCTCGTTCTTCAGCTGCTTCGGGATGAGGCACTTTGTCCCGATTGCTCAGAAGAAATAAGGTAATATTTCGAGCTAGCGCAACCTGATGAATACTATGTGAGCATAGTTCTATGGGTGAAATGGTCTAACCAAGAAGAGGTAGGCACATCGGTGATAAATGCAGCCTTATGTATGCAGCAACTCGCGTCTCACCGGAGGAAACGCTGTCTGATCATGGTTCGTTCGCGGAAAAACGACCTGTAATGCCAAATCCCATCACCGATTCGATCTATTCGGTAAATCGTTCGGTCTATTCCCACCCTTCCGGTCTTGGTTTACCGTTCCCTAATAAGATCTTCGGAGCACCACTTTGCGTGTACTTTCGATCAACGACGGGAGGGAGGTCTATCCATGCAAATTCCGCATGGTGTTTCACAACATGTCGGCTTGGATCTGGCAACAAACGCCTTGAAGAGAATGAATGCAATCCGGACACTCCTCTTCATCTGCTCGCCGGGAACAATCTCCACCGCAATGACGGCGGCCATCGAAAGCGAATTTCCGTGGCTCAACGTCAAGACGGTTCCCGATCTCAAGCTGGCCTCGGCGGAATTCGACAATCCTGTTCAGCTCATGCTGGCGGATGTCCGCCTAGCCTCTGCGCTCGCCGAATACTGGCCGGAACTGGCCCGCTATCATCCCGCTGCAACGCTCGCGCTGATCGGTACCGATGACGGCGAAATAGCCTCCGATCATCAAAGAGCAAAAGAGCTTGAAATCGTTCAGGGGATACTGCCGTTCAACGTCAATCTCGATGTCTTCCTGTCAGGCCTGCGGATCGTGTTGAAGGGCGGTACATATTTCCCGTCGACAGGTTACCGCGCTCAGCGAAGCCCGCCTCCGGAAACAAGCGAGGATCCGGCTGACACCAAGCCGGCCCCATACAATGCCGGCAAACAGGCGATCGAAAAGCTCACGAAGCGTGAGAACGAAATTCTCGCCAGAATGGCCATGGGCAACCAGAACAAGATCATCGCCGCCGCCCTGAGCCTATCAGAACACACAGTAAAGATTCATATTCACAACATCATTACCAAGCTCGGTGTGCATAACAGAACGGAAGTCGTCGCTCTCTATTTTGAATATAGACGCAAGGATGTAACCGGCAATGCAGGCGACACGAACCGCGGCCAGGACGGCCGCTCCCTCTCGGGCGACAAGTACTAGGCTGCAGGACATCCTGCTCCTGATTGGGCAGCTGAACTATACGTGGACCAACACAGAAAGCCTGTTGATCCACATGATTGCCGGCCTCGCCAAGGTGGACAAGGAAACGGCGATCGTCATCTTCCTGACCTTGAATACGACGCGCGCACGTATCGACCTCGTGGACAGGCTGACCAAGATGCGCAAGACCGCGCCGGTCTGCCGCAGAGAGATTCTGGAGGCCACCCGCCGCCTTTCCGAGGAAGCAAAGCTTCGCAACAAATACAATCACTGCATCTATTCATTCGATCCCGACAGCGGCCGCAACGTCACGCAATCGATGCGCATCTTCGAAAGCCGGGACGAGATCAAATACGGAAAGATCGAGGAACTGGACGCCCGGGAAATCGGCCGTATTCAGGAGAGCATCAACTCGCTCGTCGCGATCAACCGGATGTTCTGGGGGATCACCGAACGCTACGGCTTTCCTACCTAAGTCGGCAAAGCCTTACCCAAGGCCTGAGACCTTTATGCCGGGCAGGAAACCGTTGACGGCGTCAGCCAGCGTAACGGTCGACATGAGATGCCCGGCGTCGTCAGTGATCGATATGGCCCGCAACGCCAGGGTCTCCCCCTGCTGAATATGCTCGACGATGATGTCTCTCATTCCGGAGATGACTTCAGCTGTGGCTCTCTCGAGGTTGAGGAAATCAAGTCCTTCCGTATCCGGAATGAAACCGTCCTTCAGATCGACATTCAGGAAATATTTCACCATGGAACCCAAACTCCCCCGGGGTTAGCCTGGCGGCCGCTTCAATTGCGAATCCAACCGTCACGGAAGCGGGCGCTCCAACCTCCAAGCGCTTACCCCCCATCTCCCGATCTGCGTTTAGGCTCAATCAGAACATTAGCAGATATATAAATTACCCATCGCGCCGGTCAACCTGGAATTGGCGTCCCACCTTGGAAACCGGGAAAAAAATAGCGTTCCCCCCTGCGCATTCCCCTCAGTTTTGATGGGGATCACACGGCGGCGATGGGCGCTTCTCCGTTAGCCAACACCCTGCCAAATGCATACGGATGCTCGCCCAATCATGGTTCAATGCGGCAACGAAAAGGCCGTCATTCTAAAAAGGTCGATTTCCTGAAGATGCCGCAGCTTTCCTCAAGGAGACTCTGCTGGGTGCGTAGATTTACACTTGCACCACATCAGAGCGCTCCGAACCCGAACTGGTGCAGATATCTCGACACGGTACCGCTCCGCTAGAGGCGATCGTCAGAACCTTGAACCGATGACCTGAGCTCGAAGCCGAATTGCTTCGGGAAGACCCGCCCAACCTCTGGATATTTGTCCAGGCCATGGGTCGCGAAACAGCGGGGACATGGCATTTCAACCGCACCGCAGCCGCAGCATCGGGTACCGGTATACGGCTTGGCGGGATGAGCTTCGCAAACCCAGCCCGTGTCCTTGCAGTCTCTGCACCTGAACATCGGCGAAATCCTCTGTGATCCGCAGGGTCGGAGGATAACACGCGCGTGAGTCGCAGGCAGTTGCGCCAAATGAGCTATATCCTTAGGCCTATCGGCTGGGGCGACCCTACGTTGATCGCGTCAAAGCTTGCGGCCATCATCCGCTCAAAATATCATCCAGTTGATCGCGATCCAGATCCACGGCATAACCGACCCGAACAGTCGGGACCAAGCCAATGGATGAAAAGTTCGATATCGGTGCGCGCCTCAACGCCATGCGCGGGGCGGCCGGGCTTTCGCAGCGCCAGCTCGCCGAGCGGGCCGGCGTTCCGCACGCACAGATATCCAATGTCGAAACCAACAAGGTCAGCCCCTCCGTTTCCACGCTCCGCAAGATCCTGAACGGTCTCGGCGTCGGCATGGGCGATTTTTTCGAGCCGGAGCGCAGCCCGCCGAAAGGCCCGTTCTTCTCGGCACATGAACTGGTCGACCTGACTTCCAGGGTTGCCACATCGCCGATTGTAGGCGGTGACGGCACGCTGATCTTTCGCCAGATCGGCGATGCGCGGGCGCATAACCTGCAGATCCTCCACGAGATTTACGGCCCCCATGCGGACACTGGCGAAACACGGCTGCAGCACGGTTCCTCGGAAGGCGGCTATGTGGTCGAGGGCGAGCTGGAAGTGACGGTCGGCGACGACGTCCGCATCCTCAAGGCCGGCGAGGCTTACCTCTTCGACAGCCGTATTCCGCACCGATTCCGCAACCCCTCCGACCGGCAGACGATCGTTATTTCGGCCTGCTCGCCGCCCTATCTCTGATTTCGCGATTCCCCTCTTGCTCAATATAATGAGCAAGATTATAGCTTAGGTCATCGACTTTAGGGGATATCGCCATGACCGTCTCAGCAGATCTGCAGTCCCGCCAGAAAGCCGCCGTCGCCGGCGGTGTCGGCACAAGGGGTATCTTCGCCCACAAAGCCTTGAACGCCGAACTCTGGGATGTAGACGGCAGGCGCTTCGTCGATTTCGCCGCCGGCATCGCGGTCAACAATACCGGCCACCGCCATCCGGCCGTGATGCGCGCCGTCGCCGAACAGGCTGAACATTTCACCCATACCTGCTTCCACGTCGCGCCTTACGAAGGTTACGTGCGGCTCGCCGAGCGGCTGAACGCGATGGCGCCGACCGGTGCCGAAAACCGCACCATGCTGGTGACGACCGGCGCCGAGGCGGTGGAAAACGCAGTGAAGATCGCCCGCGCCCATACCGGCCGCGCCGGCGTCATCGCCTTTTCGGGTGCCTTCCACGGCCGCACGATGCTCGGCATGGCGTTGACCGGCAAGGTCATGCCCTACAAGAAGAATTTCGGTCCGTTCCCGGCCGACATCTACCATGCGCCCTTCCCCAACCCCTATCTCGGCTTCTCGACCGAGGAGGCGAGCGCCGGCCTCGAACGGCTCTTCGCAGCCGATGTCGACCCGGAACGGATTGCGGCCTTCATCGTCGAACCGGTCCAGGGCGAAGGCGGCTTCAACGTCGCGCCGAAGGAATTCCTCGTACACCTTCGTGAAGTCGCGGATAAATACGGCATCGTGCTGATCGCCGACGAAATCCAGGCAGGCATGGCACGCACCGGCAGGATGTTCGGCTTCGAACATGCCGGGGTAAAGCCGGACATGATCACCATGGCGAAGGGCCTCGCCGGCGGCTTTCCGCTTTCGGCCGTCACCGGCAAGGCCGAGATCATGAATGCAGCCCATCCGGGCGGGCTTGGCGGTACCTATGCCGGCAATCCCTTGAGCGCCGCCGCCGCCAATGCCGTGCTCGACGTCATCGACGATGAGAAGCTCTGCGAACGCGCCGCCGAAGTCGGCCGCCGGATCACCGAGCGACTGACGGCAATCGCCGCCCGCCAGGGTATGGGACACATCGGCGACGTGCGCGGCCTCGGCGCCATGGTAGCGTTCGAGTTGGTCGAGGACCGCCAATCGAAAACGGCGGCGCCTGCCCTCACCAACCGCATCGTCGCGGAAGCGGAGGCCCGCGGTCTGATCCTCCTGTCTTGCGGGACACGCTTCAATGTGATCCGTTTGCTGCCGCCGCTCACCGTCGAGTGGGAGGTTCTGGAGGAAGGGCTCGCCATTCTCGAAGCTTCGATCGAAGCAGCGTTCTCCGACGCCACCGCTTCGGCAGCCGCCTGAGCCTCACTCATCGCCGCTGACCGCAGGACCGATCCGGCCTGCGGTTTCTCTTGGTCGCAGTGGCCTTTGGGAACGCTGCAAAGATAAGGAAAAGCGCATGAACGGCGCCGATATGCTGTGTGACGTCCTTCTGGTGAACGGCGTCGATGTCTGCTTTGCCAATCCCGGCACATCGGAGATGCATTTCGTCGCCGCTCTCGACCGCAAGCCCGCGATGCGCTGCATCCTCGGCTTGTCGGAAGGCGTCGTGACGGGTGCCGCCGATGGTTACGCCCGCATGGCGGACAAGCCGGCGGCCACCCTCCTTCACCTCGGTCCAGGCCTCGCCAATGGTCTGGCCAACCTCCACAATGCCCGCCGCGCCCGCACGCCGATGCTGAACGTCGTCGGCGACCACGCTTCCTATCACCTTCAATATGACGCGCCGCTGACCAGCGATATCGAAAGCCTGGCCCGGCCGATGTCCCATTGGGTCGGACGCGCCAGCGGCCCAGCCGATATCCGCCGCTGCACCGAAGAGAGTTATGCCGCCGCCTTGGCAAACCGGGGCGTCTCGACCATGATCCTGCCGGCGGACGCCGCCTGGGGTGAGGTCTCGCCGGAAACGCTCACGCCTGCCGCAATCCCTGCCCCGCCGGCGATCGACCCCGAAGCCCTGAAAGCCTCCGTCGCCGCGTTGCGCAGCGGCAAGCGTGTCGTGATCATGCTGGCCGGACAGGCAATGCGGGAAAAGCCGGTCGAGACTGCCGGCCGGATCGCTGCCGCCACCGGCGCGATACTTTTTTCAACGTCCTCGGGCCGTAGCGCCCGCGGCGCCGGGCGCGCATTCGTCAGACCGGTGCCCTACAAGATCGATCTCGCGGTCGAAGCGCTCAAGGATTTCGAGGTCGCCATCTGCATCGGCGGACCACGCCCGGTCACCTTCTTTGCCTATCCCGGGAAACCCAGCACGACCCTGCCGCCCTCCTGCGAGATCATCCAACTCGCCGAACACGAACACGATCTCGCCGACGTGCTGGCGACGCTCGCCGATGCCCTTGGCATCAAGCCGGATGCGGATTTCGTAAGCAACCGGTTGACGCGGGATGATATCCAGGTGCCGACCGGCGCGCTGACGCCCGATGCGATCAGCTTCGCCATCGGCCGCCGACTTCCGGAAAACGCCATCATCATCGATGAAGGCCTGACCTCCGTCGGCCAATATCCGGTCCTGGCGCCCGGGCTCCCGCCCCACGATCACCTTCCGATCACCGGCGGCGCCATCGGCATCGGCATTCCGCTGGCTGCAGGCGCTGCGATCGGCGCACCGGATCGCAAGGTGGTGGCGATGCAGGCCGACGGCAGCGGCATGTACACCGTGCAGGGCCTCTGGACCCAGGCCCGCGAACAGCTCGATGTCGTCACCATCGTCTTCGCCAACAGCGCCTACCGCATTCTTCAGGGCGAAATGACCAATGTCGGCGTCAACGCCTATGGCCGCAATGCCCAGCGGATGCTCGATCTCGACGCCCCGAAGCTCGACTGGTGCTCGCTAGCCAAGGGCCTCGGCGTCGAAGCCGGCCGCGCGACGACGATCGAGGAATTCGTCAAGCTGTTCGACGGCGCGCTCAGCCGCAAGGGACCGTTCCTGATCGAGGCCGTCATCGACTGATTGCCGCAGAATTGCCCGCAGCCGTTATACCGCGACCAGATGGCCCGGTGAAACGGTCCTATAGTCGAGCGGATTGACTATATGGTCGACGGAGCGGATTGGGCTCTTGAGCTCGTCGCTGGCAACCGCCCGCTTTTCGCGGCGGCGATCGGGATCCGGTACCGGCACGGCGGCCATCAGTTTCTTCGTATATTCATGCTGCGGATTGCCGAACACGGAGGCACGCGGACCGATCTCGACGATCTCGCCGAGATACATGACGGCCACCCGGTGGCTGACCCGCTCAACCACAGCCATGTCGTGGCTGATGAACAGGAAGGCGAGGTTCAGGCTCTGTTGCAGGTCGAGCATCAGGTTGATGACCTGCGCCTTGATCGACACGTCGAGTGCCGAGACGCTTTCGTCCGCAACGATCACCTTCGGTTCGAGCGCAAGCGCCCGGGCGATGCAGATGCGCTGGCGCTGGCCGCCGGAGAATTCGTGCGGATAACGGTTCACCATGTCGGGCGTCAGCCCGACCTTGCGCAGCATGTCTGCGACGACTTCCTTCGCCTGTTTCGCCGTTCCCATCCTGTGTTCGAGATAGGGCTCGGCGATCGCCTGGCCGATCGTCATGCGCGGGTTGAGCGAGGCGAACGGATCCTGGAAGATCATCTGCACGGATTTGCGCATCTCGCGCATTTCCCGTCTGTCGAGCGCCAGCACGTCCCGGCCCTCGACAACGACCGAACCGGCATCCGGCTCGATCAACCGCATGATGGCGCGTCCCGTCGTAGATTTGCCGCAGCCGCTTTCGCCGACCAGCGACAACGTCTCACCGGCCTGCAGATCGAAGGAGACGTTCTCGACCGCATGCACGCGGCCGCTCACCCGACCAAACAAGCCGGAATGGATATCGAAACGCTTGGTGAGGTTCTTCACCTCCAGAACCGGCCGATCGTTGGCCGCAACCGTATCGGCGACCTCGACCTGGACGTCGGATTCCCCGGTCGCCGTGTTGACGACCGGAAAGCGTAGCGGCCGCTCGTATTTCTGCATCGATCCGAGCACCGGCACGGCGGCGAGCAGCGCCCGCGTATAGGGGTGTTTGCCGCGATGAAAAATGTCCGGCGTGTCGCCAGTCTCCACCTGCTCGCCGCGATACATCACGATCGTCCGGTCGGCGACTTCAGCGACGACGCCCATGTCATGGGTGATGAACAGGACCGACGTCCCCTCCTCATCCTGCAGCATCTTGATGAGATCGAGGATCTGACCCTGGATGGTCACGTCGAGCGCCGTCGTAGGCTCGTCGGCGATCAGGAGTTTCGGCTTGGAAGCCAAGGCCATGGCGATCATCACGCGCTGGCGCATGCCGCCTGAGAAACGGTGCGGATATTCGTCGAAACGCGACGCGGCCGACGGGATTCGCACCTTTTCGAGCAACCGGATGGTTTCGGCCTTCGCATCGGCCGCCGACATCGCCTTGTGGCAGAGCAGCGCCTCGGAAATCTGATCGCCGATCGTGAAGAGCGGATTGAGGCTCGTCATCGGCTCCTGAAAGATCATCGCGACGTCGTTGCCGCGGACCTTGCGCATCTCCTGTTCGGGAAGCGCCAGTAGATCGCGCCCGCCGAGCATGATCCTGCCCTCGATGCGGCTCGTGCCTTCCTGCAAAAGCCGCATGATCGAGAGCGAGGTGACGCTTTTGCCGGACCCGCTTTCGCCGACGATCGCCACGGTTTCGCCGGGAGCGACGGTGAAGGAAACGTCACGCACGACCGACTTCCACTCCCCGTCCACGTTGAACGAGGTCGTCAGGTTCTCGACGGAGAGGACCGGCTGAGTGGACTGGACGGCTTGTGCTTGCGAAATGGCCATGATCGTTCCCTTCTTATTGTCGTCGGCGGTGCGTGGAGCCCCTCCCCCTTGTGGGGAGGGGTTGGGGAGGGGACTTCACTCCGAGTGAAAACCCCTCCCGCCTGCCGGCCACCCTCCCCACAAGGGGGAGGGTTAGTCTGCCGTGCTGTACCTCAGTCCGGCCAACGGAGAGCACCGTCGAAACGGTGGCGGCTGCGTTCTTCGATCGGGGTCGCGATGATCTCGTTGGAGGCGCGCGCCTTGTCGAGTTCTTCCGTCAGGCGGGCCGCGACGATGGTTTCCTGGCCGGGGTGCAGGTTGCACGGGTCGAGATAGAAGTAATGATGCTCCACCTCATGGTCTCGGACGATGATCGGTGGATTGCCACGGCCGAGTGCTGCGGCCAGATCCCAGGCCGTGATATGAGCTTCCGGCGCGGAGATGATCACCCGCATGCGGTCGAGCGGGTTGTTGGTCGGATCCGGCTCGATAAGCGCGGTGACGCCGGGGCGGCCGTCGAGCGTCCGTTTCCAGAGGTTCAGGTAGCCGGTTTCGCGCTCTCGGATACCCGCATGGTCACGCTTTTCCCAGGCTTCCAGCGCCGCCATGACGCCGAACACGCTTTCCTTGCCGACCTTCATGCCCCGGCCGATGCCCATGTTCTGCAGGAAGGCGCTGCGCACCAGCTCCTTTTTGCCGGCAACGATGCCCGAAGTCGGCCCACCGAGGAACTTGTGGCCGGAATAAAGGACGATATCCGCACCCTGAGAAAGGAAGAGCTTGAGGTCATATTCGGAAGCCGCGTCGACGATGACCGGCACACCCTTCACATGGGCGATTTCGACGAATTCGACAAGGTTGAGCAGGCCGTAGTCGACGACGTGATGCGAGACGACATAGACGGCCGCAGCCGTCTTTTCGGTGATCGCATGTTCCATGTGATAACGGTGCGTCGAGGTCGCCTGGCCAATCAGCACGACCTTGCCGCCGGCGAGCCGGATCGCCTGGTCCACCGGTGCGCCATAGCTCACCACATGGCCCATCTGCACGAGCACCTCATTCCTGTCCGGCACCGTGTCCGGCAGTTTCTCGATTGCCAGCAGGTTATTGCCGGTAATCGCGCCAGCGACCGCGAGGCTGATACCCGAGGAGCAGGAGGCCGTGACGAAGCCCGCCTCACCGCCGGTCAACCGGGAGATGATCGCGCTTGCCTTGCGCTGCAGGTCGTTGATCTCGACGAATTGCGGCAGGATCGCCGCCATCGCCGCGATCGCCTCCGGAACCACGATCGAAGCACCGAGGCTCGTCATCGTGCCGGAAACATTGATGACCGGGCGAAGACCGATCTGGGTGCGGATATCATCGGACATTGTCGTTCTCCAAAGTGACGGCCAACCGCGAATTGCCATCGACAGTTATGCCATAATAATGTAATAGACTCTCGAAATCACACGAGGAGCCCCAAGGGGAACATCGAGTTGGACGCAAAGACTTCATCCGCAGACCTCTCCGTTGAGGCCGTTTCCGAAACGGAGACGGAAGCCAAGGGCGCGCGCCGCTCGCGCGTGAGCGGCATCGACCGCGCACTGCAGGTGATCGATTATCTCTACGAAACGGGTGCGCCGACCGGCGCCTATGCGATCGCCAAGGCGGTCAAGGCGCCGCTGTCGACCGTCTATGTGATCATTGACGATCTGGTCGAGAAGAACATGCTTGCCCGCAATGCCGACGGTTCGATCTGGCTCGGCGCCCGCCTCTATCACTACGGCCTCGCTTATGCCCGGTCGCTGGATTTCATGAGCGTCGCGACCCACGAAATGCACGACCTCTGCCGGCAGGCCGGCGAAACCGTGCAGGTCTGCGGCCGCGACGGTGATTACATGCTGGTGCTCGCCATGGCGGATGGCCCGAGCCATTACCAGGTCGCTTCGCGCGTCGGCACCCGCGTGCCGCTCAACTGGACGGCATCCGGCCGACTTCTCGTCGGGCACCTGCCCGAGGCCGAGCGGATCGAGCTTTTCAAGCGCTGCGCCCGCACCTCGCCGACCGGCCGCGCCGAGATCGACGCCCGCACGCTGTCCGACTCGGCCGGCAAGGCGTTTGAGGAGCGGCTGTCGATCCAGGTAGCGGAGTCCGATTATGCGGTTGCCTGCATCGCCTCGCCGGTCTGCGACCGGAGCGGTGAGTGCGTCGCCACCATCTCCATCGTGCTGCCTGAACAGAAGGTGGTGTCCGACGGGAACCACTATACGGAACACGTCCGCGCTTCCGCCCAGCGGATCGAGAAGCTGATGGGTTGGCGCAACCACTGACCTTGTCTCCTAGTCGTTCAGCGAGACGATTGCCTCGATTTCCACGGTGATGTTGCCCGGTAACGAGCCGAAACCGACGGCAGAACGGGCATGCTGTCCCGCATCCCCGAACACCGAGATAAAAAGGTCCGAGCAGCCATTGATGACGCTCGGATGATCTTCGAAATCCGGTACGGCATTGACCATGCCGAGCAGTTTCACCACCCGCTTCACCCGCGAAAGGTCGCCTAGCGCCTCGTGCATGACGGCAAGCAGGTTGATGCCGACCAGCCGCGCATGCTGATAGGCGAGATCAACGCTGACATCGGCGCCTACCTTGCCGGCATGCAGATGGCCATCCGCCTCGCGTGGCCCCTGGCCGGAGAGGTAGAGCATATTGCCTTCACGGACATGCGTGACAAAATTGGCGATCGGCGGCGGTGGCGGCGGCAGCTTGATGCCGAGCTCGATCAGCCGATCGTAGGGTGTCTGTGCCGTGGGAGCGGCCTTTGCTGAAGACGTATTCACGTCAACTCCTGTCATGCGATTTCAAGGATGCGCCTCAACGCCACGAGTAACCGTGGCTGTGGCGGACGAGCTTGCGGGCCCGCGGGATGTAGCGGCTGGCGGTGATGGCCTCGGAGCCGATGACCGCGTAACGCGGCTCGAACAGTTTCTGCAGGCGCGAGACGTCGCCGTTGGAATCGGTCGCTTCGAGATCGGCGTCGACGAGATCGAAGATCGTGAAATCGGCGCGCTCGCCAACCGACAGCCGGTTTTCCATGGCAAGCTTGATGACCGAGGCCGGGTGATGGGTGACCGCTTCGACAACCTTGTCGAACGGCATGCCAACCGACAGCAGCTTCGACATGGTGGTCGCCAGGTCCCAGACCGGGAAATTCATCGAATGGCCGTGCAGGTCGGTCGAGATCGAATATGGCAGCAAGCCGCGAGCGATCGCCGCCTCCGCCACCTTGAAGGAGAAGGAGGCGCCGCCATGGCCGATGTCGAGGCGGATCCCTTCGCCGGCGCAGCGTTCGGCGAGATTGTAGAGGTCCTCGTCTTCCATGATGCTCGAACCGGCCTTGCCGTTGAAGCAATGGGTGACGACGTCGCCGGGGCCAAGGATTTCCAGCACCTCGTCGTAGAGCGCCGGCGGCTCGCCGACATGCACCATCATCGGCACCTTGAGAATCTTGGCGATCTTCTTGCCGAGCTTAACCGGTGTGACGCCCCAGGAACCGGTGATCACATGGCTCGCCCGCACCTTGATGCCGACGATATGCTCCTTGTTTTCCGCATAACATTCGAGGATGCGGTCGAGGTCGATATCGCGGATATCACGCAATTCGGCAACACGGTTGCAGGCAACCAGGCCGATCGAGCCGAGGTTCAGGAACGCCTTGATGCGCTCCTTGGACGGCTCGATGATGTACTCGCGAAAACCGTGGAAATTGGCCTCGCCCGCAGAACCGGCGTCGACCAGCGTGGTGACGCCGCGCTCGGCGCCGCATTCCGACGGACGGAGCGAGATATCGGTGCCGCCATGCCAGATATGCACATGCAGGTCGATCCAGCCGGGCGAGATGAAGGCGCCATTGCCGTCGACCCGGATTGCGTCCGCGGGTGCTGCAAGCGACGGGCCGACGGCGGAAATCCGCCCGTCGGAACCGACGAGGATGTCGATCGTGCCGGAGGCCGCATTGCCGCCGAAAGCCATCGGCTTCACGTTGGTGAGGAGGAGCGGCTGGCCCGCTGTTTCACCGGTCATTTAAAGGTCCTTTCGAAGTCTTGGATCGAGCATGTCCCGCAATCCGTCGCCGACCATCTGCAGCGACAGAACGGAAAGAATGATGGCAAAGCCCGGAAAATAGGTCATCCAGTCGGCCTGGCCGATATATTGGCGCCCGCTGGCAATCATCGTTCCCCAGGTGGGAATTTCGGGGCTGACGCCGAGGCCGAGGAAGGAAAGCCCGGCTTCGGCAAGCATGGCGCTGGCAAACAGGAACGTGCCCTGCACCAGGATCGGCGATATCAGGTTGCGCAGCACGTGCCGCGTCATGATGTGGAAGGTCGAGATGCCGAGCGCCTTCGCCGCCTCCACGTAAGGCAGTTCGCGGATCACCAGCGTCGAGGCCCGGACGATACGGGCAAGCCGCGGCGAATAAACGATCGACAGCGCAATGATCACCGTTACCAGCGATGGCCCGAGCGCTGCGACCAGCGCGATGGCAAGCAGAATATCGGGAAAGGCCATCATCGCATCGATCAGCCGGGCGATCGGCGTATCGAGCCTCTGGAAGAATCCGGCAAGCAGACCGAGCGTCACGCCGATGATCGCCGAAAGAGTGACGACGGCCGCCCCGACAAGCAGCGACAGGCGCCCCGCAAAAATGGTGCGCGAAAAGATATCGCGGCCGAACTCGTCGGTGCCGAACCAGTAGATCTCGCTCGGCGGCTTCAACCGGTTGACGATCGACAGTTTCGACGGCGAATAGGGCGCTATCCACGGCGCCAGGACCGCCAGCAGGACGAAGATAATGATGACGACCAGCCCGAGCGCGACCGTCTTGCGTTTCAGGAACCGGCGGAAGAACTTGGCCCCTTCGCTCGAGGCCGGCTTGGTGGTGACAATTTCCGCCATCAGTAGCGCACCCTTGGATCGACCAGCAGATAGAGCATGTCGATCGCGAAATTGATCAGGACATAGAGGGCGGCGATGACGAGCAGCGCGCCCTGGATGACGGGATAATCACGCCGCAGCACCGCCGAGACGACCAGATTGCCGACGCCCGGCAGGCCGAACACGGTTTCGGTGACCACGGCGCCGGAAATCAGCACCGCGGCGGTGAGGCCGAGCACGGTGAGGATCGGGATCAGCGCGTTCTTCAGCGCATGTTTCAGCACCACCCGCCGCTCGATCAGCCCTTTTGCACGGGCAGTGCGGATGTAATCGTCACCGAGCACATCGAGCATGGAGGCGCGGGTGAACCGCAGGATCAGCGCCGAGGAAACGAGGCCGAGCGCGAAGGCCGGCAATGTCAGGTGATACATGCGCTCGCCGAAGCTCGCGCCCGGTCCGCCGTAACCGGAAACGGGGAAGATGTTGAGCCGCACCGCGAAGAACTGCATCAGGATGAGCCCGAGCCAGAAGCTCGGAATACTGGCAGCCAGCATCGCCACCATCATCGCAGCCTGGTCGACGAAGGATCCACGCCGATAGGCGGCATAGATGCCGATCGGCAGCGCGATGAGGCTCGCAATCGCCAGCGAGAAAATCGTCAGGAAGAAAGTCGGTTCGGCGCGGTCGAGCAGCGCTGATGTCACCGGCATGTTGAGGAAGATCGACTGCCCGAGGTCGCCCTTCAGCAGCTGGCCGATATAGAAGACGTATTGAACCGCGATCGACTGATCGAGGCCGAGACGCGTGCGCAGCTGGGCGACGTCCTGGGCCGTGGCATCCGGGCCGAGCATGACCGCGGCCGGATCGCCGGGCGTCACGCGAACGATCACGAAGACGATCGTGACGACGAGGAACATCACCACGATCATGCCGGCAAGACGTTGGAGAATGTAGCGTATCATTCGAAGATGTTCCTGTGTCCGGATAGTGCGGACATCATTGAAAGCGGATGCCGATCCGTAGACCGGCATCCGCGTCCCTCGGGAGGGTTGTTACTTCTTGATCGAGGCGTTCCAGAAATAGGGCCACGGAGCCGGATCGACGCCCTGAAGCTTGGTCGAGATCGCAGAGACCGCGTTGAAATCACCGATCTTCATGAAAGGCGCTTCGTCATACAGGGCCTTCTGGACATTGGCCCAGAGCTCGACACGCTTCTTCGGATCCGACTCTGCCGAGAAAGCATCCACGGCCGCCTTTCTGGCAGGCGTATCCCACCAGCCTGGCGAAGTCGGGGCCAGCGAACCGATCAATGCCGGCTCCGGCAGGAAGGGGCTGTGGGTGATGTAGATGTCCCAGAGTGCCTTGTCGGTGCGGCGCTGGGTGAGCGTCGCCCAGTCGACCACCTGCATGTCGACAGTAAAGCCGGCAAGCTTCAGATATTCGGCAGCAACCTGCGCCATCTTGTAGTGGAACTCGTATTGGCGGCTGGTCAGGATACGGATCGGCTTGCCGTCATAACCTGCGGCCTTCGCGGCCTTGGCGGCACCTTCCGGATCGGCGACGTTGTAATTGCCCTTCACGCCGGCATCCGTGCTCCAGGTGAAGGAGGCCGGGTAGATGTTGCCGTCGAGGGCGTAGAAATCCTTGCTGCCGAAGGCGGCGGCAAGCATGTCTTCCATGCTGAGCGCCTGGCGGATCGCCTTGCGGACGGCAAGGTTCTTGGCAGCACCTTCGGCGGTATTGAAGACGAAGACCGGGTAGCCGAACGGCTTCAGGAGTAGCGGCTGAGTGGCCTTCGAGGCCTTCACCTTGTCGAAGGATTCGACTGGCAGCGAGTCGATATAGTCGTACTGGCCGGAAATGGCGGCCTCTACGCGCGTGTTCGGGTCCGGAACCGGCACAAAGCGGATCTCGTCGAGATACTGGTGGCGGGCGCCGCCGTAACCGTCGCTCTCGCCCGAACGCGGCTTGTAATCCTTGAAACGGACGAGCTGGATATACTGGTCGGCCTTACGCTCCTTCAGCATATAAGGCCCGGTGCCGACGAAATCGGTCATCGTATCGGCCTGCTTCTCCGACGGGATGATGATCGCGGCGGAGTTGTTGAAGGCGAGCAACGAGACAAGCGGCGCATACGGCTGCTTCAGCTTGATCGTCACGGTCGTCGGGTCGGCGGCGGAAATGGTGTCGATGAAGCCGACGGCCTGCTTGCCCCGAGAGGCGAGCTTGGTCCAGCGGGTCAGCGAGGCGACCACGTCTTCCGAGGTCATGTCGCTGCCGTCGTGGAACTTGATGCCGGTGCGCAGCTTGATCGTATAGGTCTTGCCGTCGGCGCTGACCTCCGGAAGGCTTTCCGCCAGAAGCGGCGTAACATCCCACTTCTTGTTGAATGTGTAGAGCGTCTCGAAAATGTGCTGGGTGACGATACCCACGAGGTCGGCCGTCGACGTCATCGGGTCGAGTGTCGGCGGCTCGCCGATGGTGGCGACGTTGACGACGCCGCCCTTCTCCTGCGCCATCAGAAATGACGGCGTGGCGACGAGCGCGGTTGCAACCAGGAATGCAAGCTTTAATCTCATGGTAGTCTCCCGTTTTTTGTTCCACAATTATGTTATATAAGCTTTTATAACAGAATATAGAACGCAGCCAGCCTGTCAATGGGCGCGCGGGAACATGCGCTGGTCCTATGCAAACTGCCGGGTTGAAATGATGGATACCGCCTGCAGCAGCCCTCAATGTTACGTGAAGTCGCTGACAGCCCCCCACAAAATTTCGCGCTCTCTGTTACGTGGGGGCTGGACGAACGTGTCTTCGACGGCGAAAGCAGATAGCCTTCGCGTCCTCTACAAATGCTAGGAGCCAGAAGTGACCGATTCCAATTACACTCCGCCGAAAGTATGGACCTGGGACAAATCCAATGGAGGCCAGTTCGCGAGCATCAATCGCCCGATCGCCGGCCCGACCCATGAAAAAGAATTGCCGGTCGGACGTCACCCCCTCCAGCTCTATTCGCTGGCGACGCCGAACGGCCAGAAGATCACGATCATGCTGGAAGAATTGCTGGCACTCGGGCATTCCGGCGCCGAATACGACGCCTGGCTGATCAAGATCGGCGACGGAGACCAGTTCGGCTCCGGCTTTGTCGAGGTCAATCCCAATTCCAAGATCCCGGCGCTGATGGACCGGTCCGGGCCTCAGCCGATCAGGGTCTTCGAATCGGGCGCCATCCTCGTCTATCTCGCGGAGAAATTCGGCGCCTTCCTGCCGACCGAGCCTGCCAAGCGCGCCGAATGCCTGTCCTGGCTGTTCTGGCAGATGGGCAGCGCGCCCTATCTCGGCGGCGGCTTCGGGCACTTCTATGCCTACGCCCCGACCAAGATCGAATACGCGATCGACCGCTTCGCGATGGAAACCAAGCGCCAGCTCGATGTGCTCGACCGGCGGCTTGCCGAAAGCGAATATATCGCAGGCAGCGCCTACACGATCGCCGACATGGCGATCTGGCCCTGGTACGGCGGCCTCGTGAAGGGCTGGCAGTATGGTGCCGGCGAATTCCTTTCGGTCCAGGACTACACCCACGTCCAGCGTTGGGCCGACGCTATTCTGGATCGCCCCGCCGTCAAGCGCGGTCGAATGGTCAATCGCCTCAGCGGCGACCTGTCCGGCCAGCTTCACGAGCGCCATGACGCCAGCGACTTCGAGACCAAAACCCAGGACAAACTGGCCGCGAGCTGAAAACAGCCCTTCGAGCCAGATGGACAAAACGAGATGGATGTGGCCCATTCGGGCCACATCGTCTGGGAGGCATATTTTTAACATGACCGACAATCTTATCGACACTTCCACGAACGGCCTTTTCCTCGGCCGGGTCTGGAATCCCGCTGCTTCAGGCCCTAGCCTCGTCACGCTGCGTGACGGTGCCCTGGTCGACATCACCAGCAAGGAGACGCCGACCGTCAGCGCGCTCCTAGAGCACGGCGATACCGCGGATTTCGTCCGCAACGCGACCGGCCCTGTCCTCGGCACCTTGGAAGACATTGCCGGAAACAGCACGGGCCGGCCCGACCTGTCGCGTCCCCATCTTCTGGCACCCGCCGACCTGCAGGCGATCAAGGCCTGCGGCGTCACCTTCGCGCAGTCGATGATCGAACGGGTCATCGAGGAAAAAGCGGCCGGCAACCCCGACAAGGCGGC
This sequence comes from Neorhizobium sp. SHOUNA12A, assembly GCF_023006505.1. Classification (GTDB taxonomy): domain Bacteria; phylum Pseudomonadota; class Alphaproteobacteria; order Rhizobiales; family Rhizobiaceae; genus Neorhizobium. The sequence continues at coordinate 8,529 of NZ_JALBGV010000077.1, read as the reverse complement.
AGCGATCCGCGAGACGGTCAGCACGATCATCGGCGGCAGCCTCAAGGACCTGAAGGCCGGCTCCCCGCAATCCGCGAAGGTCAAGGAAGCCCTGATCCGGGAAGGCATGTGGTCGCAATATCTCGAAGTCGGGATCGGGCCGGATGCGGAGGTCTTTACGAAGGCACCGGTGCTTTCCTCGATGGGATGGGGAGCGGATGTCGGCCTGCACCCGGTCTCGACCTGGAACAATCCGGAGCCGGAAATCGTGCTCGCGGTCAACAGCCGCGGCCAGATCAAGGGCGCGGCGCTCGGCAACGACGTCAACCTGCGCGATGTCGAAGGGCGCTCGGCGCTTCTGCTCGGCAAGGCGAAAGACAACAACGCCTCCTGCTCGATCGGACCTTTCATCCGCCTCCTCGATGAAAGTTATGGACTGGACGATGTCCGCAATGCCGAACTGGACCTGCGGGTCACCGGGCCGGAGGGTTATGTCCTCAAGGGAAAGAGTTCCATGTCGCAGATCAGCCGCGACCCGCTCGAACTCGTCAAACACACCTGCGGTGATCACCATCAATATCCCGACGGCTTCATGCTGTTCCTCGGCACGTTGTTTGCGCCGACCGAGGATCGCGATGTTCCGAATCAGGGTTTTACCCACAAGATCGGCGACATCGTCGATATCTCGTCCCCGGCCCTCGGCACGCTGCGCAACACGGTGCGCCTCTCCACCGAATGCCCACCGTGGAGCTTCGGCATCTCGGCGCTGATGAAGAATCTCGCCGCGCGAGGATTGCTCTAAACGGAGCGGCCTCGTCTCGCCACGGCCGTCAAGTCGGCCTATGAGACCGGCACAGACCAAACGGGACGCTTAAGAGAATGAACACGCCTTGGAACAAGCCGGTCGTCATATCGATCGGCGAACCGCCGGCCGAGACCGCGATCGAGACGACGCAGAGTGCTGCCTGGGCGATGATCGAGGACTGGCCGGTGGAGGACGGCACGGCCCTCGACCGGGCTCTCGCCGTCTGCGCCGCGGTGGATGCCGGAAAGAGCAAGCCGGAAGACGCTCGAAAGGCCTTTGTCGAGGCCGCGAAGGAAGCGCATATCCTGGTCCGAGCCTAGGCTTGCTGCGGGTCAGGACTTCGCAGTTCCCGACTACCGAACCGGATCGGCCGCTCTCTCGCCGGAAACAAGTGCCCGGCGGTTCGATCGCCGGTTATGCAGCTTTGCCAGGATCAGGTAGATGATCGGCGTCGTGTAGAGGGTCAGGATCTGCGAGATGATCAACCCGCCGACGATGGTGATGCCGAGCGGACGCCTCAGCTCCGAACCCGGCCCGGTGGCGATGATCAACGGGACGGCGCCCATGATCGCCGCAAGCGTCGTCATCAGGATCGGCCGGAAACGCTGCAGGCACGCCTGGAAGATCGCCTCGTCGGGGGGAAGTCCCAGTCGACGCTCAGCCTGTAGCGCGAAATCGACCAGCATGATGCCGTTCTTCTTGACGATGCCGATCAGCAGAACGATGCCGATGAAGGCGATGATCGTCAGCTCCGTGCCGCTGATCATCAGGGCAAGCAGCGCTCCAAGCCCTGCTGACGGCAGCGTCGATATGATCGTCAGCGGATGCGCGAGGCTCTCGTAGAGAATACCGAGCACGATATAGACCGTCAGGATGGCGGCAGCTATCAACAGCGGCTGGTTGTTCGACGAGCTGCCTGCCCCGGCATCCCCGGCAAATTCGGCATGCAGCGTGTCCGGAATGTGCAATTCGCCGACCGCATGCAGCACCGCATCATTGGCATCCTGTAGCGTGCCCCCCAGCTTGACGTTGTAGGACATCGTCACCGAGGGAAACTGGCCCTGATGATTGACGACGAGCGGCGCGAGCGTACGCTCGATCGAGGTGACGCTTGAGATCGGCACTAGCTTCCCGCCCGCCGCCGGCACGTAGAGCCCGGAGATATCGGACGGATCGCGCGCAAAGCGCGGATCGGCTTCCAGCACCACCCGGTATTGGTTGCGTTGCGTATAGATCGTCGAGACCTGCCGCTGGGCAAAGGCGCTGTTCAGTGCATTGTCGATCGACTGGATGCTGACCCCGAGGCGCGCGGCCTCGTCTCGATTGATATTGACAGTCGCCTGCAGCCCGTTCGGCTGGCGGTCCGAATTGACGTCCGTGAGGATCGGCTCCTTGCGCAGCGCTTCGAGAACCTTGGGCGCCCAGGTTGTCAGCTCGTTGAAGTCCTCGTCCCAGAGCGTGAACTGGAACGGCGACGGTGTCGAACGCGCGCCGATGCGGATATCGGACGGCGAAAACAGATAGGAGCTGAGCCCCGGAATGGTCGCCAGTTCCTTTCGTATCCGCTCGATCACCTCCGCGGTCGACGCCCGCTCCGAGGGCGGCTTCAGCGCGATCGTCAGCTGACCCCGATTGACCGAACCGAAAAAGCCGCCGCCGGCCGAAGAACCAATCCCTGAGACCGCCGGGTCCCGGCCCGCGATCTCGGCCGCGCGGCGTTGCAGGGCGACCATGGCCGGATAGGATATGTCGGTCGAGGCCTCCGTGCCGCCCTGGATGAACCCCGTATCGTCCTGCGGGATGAAACCCTTCGGGATCTTCACATAGAGATAGGCGGTCAAACCGACACAGGCGAGGATGACGACGACTGCGGCGACCTGGTGGTGGAGCACGGCTTTGAGCGTGCGGCCATAAAAGCCGATAACCACTCCCAGCATTCCCTTACGTTCCTTATCCCCCGTATGAGCGCGCTTTTCATGCGCACGCAGGCGGTGTGCGCAGATCATCGGCGTCAGCGTCAGCGAAACCGCCGTGGAAATGACGATCGCAAAACCGAGCGTCAGCGAAAAGCTCTGGAAAAATTTGCCGATGATGCCGCCGAGGAAGAACATCGGTATGAAGGCGGCGAGCAAGGAGGCGCTGATCGAGATGACCGTGAAGCCGATCTGCCGTGCCCCCTCCGTCGCCGCCTGCATCGGCTTCATGCCGGCTTCGAGATTGGCATAGATATTCTCGATCATCACGATCGCATCGTCGACCACGAAACCGACCGACACCGCCAGCGCCATCAGCGACAGGTTGTCGAGCGAAAGGCCGCAGGCCCACATCGCCGCAAACGTGCCGGCAAGCGACAGCGGCACGGTGACGCCCGCCGCAACCGTCGGCGTCGTGCGGCGGAGGAAAAGGAAGACCACCATCATGACAAGCACGACGGTGATCAGCAGCGTCCACTGCATGTCGTCGACGCTCGCATGAATGGTCGTGGTGCGATCGGCAAGGATGGCGATCTCGACGCCCGCCGGCATCAGCGCCTGGAGTTCCGGGATCAGCGCCTTGACCGCATCCACCGTCTTGATGACGTTGGCGTCGGTCCCCTTGGTGATGTTGAGCAGCACTGCCGGCTTGCCGTTGTACCAGGCGTCCGAACGCCGGTTTCGCACGCCCGGCTCGACGATCGCGATGTCGGACAGGCGCGTGGCGACGCCGTTATTGCTGCGGATGACGATCCGGCCATATTCTTCCGGCGTCCGCAACTGGTTGTTCATGCCGATCGAAAAGGCGAGGTCGCTGCCATTGATCGAGCCGATCGGACCCAATGTGGCGGCGCTGACGATGGCCGTGCGGACCGCATCGAGCGACAGGCCGATCGCCGCAAGCCGGCTGGGATCGAGCTTCACCCGGATCGCCGGCTGGTCGGCACCGCTGACGCTGACGTCCCCCACCCCCTCCACCTGCGAAATGCGCTGCACGACCAAGGTATCGGCAGCATCGTAGATCGCGCTCGGCGCGACATTGTCGGATGTCAGCGCAAGGCTGAGGATCGGCGCCGCGGCGGGATTGACCTTGCGGAACGACGGCAGCGACGGGAGATCGGCGGGCAGATCGACCGCGGCAGCATTGAGCGCCGCCTGCACATCCTGCGCCGCCCCGTCGATCGTCCGCGCGATATCGAACTGGATGGTGATGTTGGTCGAACCCAGCGCGCTGGACGAGGTCAGTTCGGTAACACCCGCAATCGCACCCAGATGCCGTTCCAATGGAGCAGCGACGCTCGCCGCCATGCTGGAGGGATCGGCGCCCGGCCGGCTTGCCGTCACCCGAATGGTCGGCAGATCGACGGAGGGAAGATTGGAAACCGGTAGGAAGCGGTAGGCGGCGATGCCGAGGATCATCAGCCCGATTGCCAGGAGCGTCGTGCCGACCGGCCTGCGGATGAAGGTCTCCGAGGGGTTCATGGTGACCCTCCGAGCTCGCTTTCCGCCGGCAAAGGCGATTGTCCCGTCGTCCGGCCGACGATGCGGCTGCGCAGGGTCTCGAATGCCAGGTAGATGACCGGTGTCGTATAGAGCGTCAGAAGCTGGCTCAGAAGCAGGCCGCCGATAATGCTGATGCCGAGCGGGATGCGCAGTTCCGAGCCCGTTCCTTCCGCCATCGCCAGCGGCAGCGCACCGAAGAGCGCCGCAAGCGTCGTCATCATGATCGGGCGGAAACGCAGGATCGAAGCTTTCAGGATCGCCTCTCGGGGAGACAGGCCTTCGACGCGTTCCGCCTCGAGCGCGAAGTCGATCATCATGATCGCGTTCTTCTTGACGATGCCCATCAGCAATACGATGCCGATCAAGGCAATCAGCGACAGATCCTGTCCGAACAGCATCAGTGCCAGCAATGCGCCGACGCCGGCGGACGGCAGGGTCGAGAGAATGGTGACCGGGTGGATGGCACTTTCATACAGCAACCCGAGAACGATGTAGATGGTGACGATCGCGGCGAGGATCAGCCAGGGCTCTCCGGCCAGCGAATTGGCAAACTCCTCCGCATCGCCGAAATAGTCCCGCTGGATCGACGCCGGGACGCCAATCTCCTCTTCCGCCGCCTTGATGGCGCTGACGGCCTCGCTGAGCGACGCGCCTGAAGCAAGATCGAAGCTGATCGTCACCGACGGAAACTGTTCGTTGTGGCTGATGACGAGTGGCGCCGCCGTAAACGACGTCTTGGCGAAGGCCCCGAGCGGGATCTGCGTATTCGAGGCTCCGGACACATAAAGCCGTTCGAGTGATTTCGGATCGGACTGATATTGCGGCGCCGCTTCCAGAATGACGCGGTACTGGTTCGACTGCGCATAGATCGTGGTGATCTGGCGCTGGCCGAACGCGTCGTTGAGCGTGTCGCTGATCGCCTGCATCGAGACGCCGAGACGGGATGCCGTCTCGCGATCGATATCGAGCAGCAGGCGCCCTCCCCCCATCTCGACTTCGGACGAGACGTCCACCAGTTCCGGAAGCTGCTCAAGCCTTGTCGCCAGCCGGTCCGCCCAATCTGAGACGCTCGCCGCCGTGGCACCGGTCAGAATGTATTGATAGGGCGCGCGGCTGACGCGGGTGCTGATGCTGATATCCCGCACCCCCTGGAAGGTGACGCGGACGCCGGGCAATTGCGATACCTCCCGCCTCAACCGGTCGATGACCTCCGGCACGGAAGAGGCCCGCTCGCTTCGCGGCTTGAGCACGAGGCTCAGTGTGCCGGTATTGAGCGTCAGGTTGTTCGCACTCGCGCCGACCACGGAGACGATGCCGGTCACGTCTTTATCCTGGCGCAGCCTGTCGGTGACGACGGCCTGGGTCCGTTTCATCGCGTCGAAGGATGTCGTCGGCTCCGTCTCGATGACGGCCGTGATCAGGCCCGTATCCTGGGGCGGCAGAAAACCCTTGGGAATGAAGACATAAAGCGCAAGCGTTGCCGCCAGCGTTGCGACGGTCAGGATCAGCATCAGCGCGCTGCGGTCGACCACCCAGACCAGGCTTCGGTGATAACCTGCAATAACGCGGTCCATGACACGATCGGCACCGGCAAGCACGCCGCGGCGTCCTTCCGCCGGTTTGCGCAAGATGCGGGCGCACATCATCGGCGTCAGCGTCAGCGAAATCACCGCCGAGACGACGACGGCGATCGTCAGCGTCAGGGCGAATTCACGGAACATCCGGCCGACGATGCCGGACATGAACAGCAGCGGGATGAACACGGCGATCAGCGAGACGGTCAGCGAGATGATCGTGAAGCCGATCTCTCCAGCCCCTTTCAGGGCCGCCTGCATCGGGTCCTCGCCCTCCTCGATATGGCGGGCGATGTTTTCGATCATCACGATCGCATCGTCGACCACAAACCCGGTACCGATCGTCAGGGCCATCAGCGACAGGTTGTCGAGACTGAAGCCGGCAAACCACATCACCCCGAAAGTCGCGACCAGCGACAACGGCAGCGCGACCGCCGCGATGATGGTCGCGGTCAGCGTTCGCAGGAATAGCAAGACGACGAGAATGACGAGGCCGATACTGACCCCGAGCGTCCATTGCACGTCATGGATCGAGGCCCGGATCGTTTCCGTCCGGTCATTGACGATATCGAGCGAAATACCCGCCGGCAGCACTTCCCTGAGCCGCGGCACCTGCCTCAGAATGCTGGCGACCGTATCGATGACATTGGCGCCCGGCTGCCTCATGACATCGAGGATGACCGCCGGCTCGCCCTGATACCAGGCGCCGACGCGGGTATTCTCCAGGCCCTGGACGATATCGGCGACATCCTTCAGCCGCACCGGCGCATTGTTCCGGTAGGCGACGACGACATTGCCGTAGATCTCGGGATCGATGATCTGGTCGTTGGCGGCAAGCGTGAAGGATTGATGCGCACCGTCAAGCGCACCCTTGGCGCCGGCGACGCTGGCGCTGGAGATCGCGGTTCGGAGATCTTCGAGGCCGATACCATAGGCGGCCAGGCGCGGAATATCGGCCTGGACGCGGATCGCCGGCCGCACCCCGCCCTGGATCGAGACGTTTCCGACGCCGGAAACCTGCGCAAGCCGCTGCGCTAGGAGCGTATCGGCGAAATCGCTGAGGTCTCGGATCGGGTAGCTGGTCGAACGCAAGGCGAGCGTGATGATCGGCGTATCGGCCGGGTTCACCTTGGCATAGGTCGGCGGATAGGGCAGGTTGCGCGGCAGGCCCGAACCGGCGGCATTGATGGCCGACTGGACGTCCTGCGCGGCGCCGTCGATATCCCGGCCCAGCGCGAATTGCAGCGTCACCTGACTGATGCCGAAGGCGCTCGACGAGGTCATCGAGGTCAGCGACGGGATCTGGCCGAGAGGGCGTTCAAGCGGTGCGGTCACCAGCGCCGCCATCGTCTCCGGATCGGCACCCGGCAACTGCGTCGTCACCCGGATCGTCGGAAAATCCACCTGCGGCAGTGGCGCGACGGGAAGATTGATATAGCCGAGAATGCCGCCCAGCAGCACGGCGACGCCGAGCAGCGAAGTCGCGATCGGGCGTTTGATGAACAGCGTCGACGTGTTCATTGTTTTGCTTCGGGTAATGCGACCGGCGCAGCACTCGCGGCTTCGGGCCCGCCTGTCTTCTGAGGTCGGCGGTTTGGTCTGCGTTCCTCATTGGGATTGCCGGGCGTTGCTGCCGGCGGCTGCGAGGCGGCAACCTCCACATGTTCCCCGTCCCTCAGGCGTGAAAAGCCGGTCGTCACCACCTTGTCGCCGTCCGCCACGCCCTCGGCAATGACGGTTTGCACATCGTCCTGCTGGCCCAGCTTGACCATTTTCATGCCGACCGTCTGGTCGGGCTTCAGGAGATAGACGAAGGTGCCGTTGGGTCCTCGCTGGACGGCGGCCGTCGGCACGACGATCACACCTTTCAACGTCTCGACGAGAAGGCGGGCATTAACGAAGGCGCCGGGCCAGAGCGCCAGCTTGTCGTTCGGGAAGCTGGCCTTGATCCTGACCGTTCCCGTGGTCGCGTCCACCTGGTTGTCCACCGCCGCAAGCACGCCGTTGTCGATCACACTCTTGCCGTCGCCGGCAATCGCCTCGACCGAAAGCTGCCCGCCGCCGCTCGCCGCGTTGACCTTGGCAAGCTGCTGCTGCGGAATCGAAAACACCACCGAGATCGGCCTGATCTGCGACAACGTGACGATGCCCGCCGCATCGGAAGAACTGACGATATTGCCGACATCGACATTGCGGATGCCAGTGCGGCCGTCGATCGGCGCCCGGATCGTCGTATAGTCGAGCGAGGCCTGGGCGCTGGCGATCGCCGCGTCGTCGGACTGGACGGCCGCCCGGTACTGCTCGACCTGCGAGCGCGCCGTATCGACCTGCTGCTGCGTGCCCGAGCTCGATTGAACCAGTTTCAGGGACCGGTCCAGAGCAAGTTCGGCATTCTGCAGCAGCGCTTGGTCCTGCGCCTTCTTGCCGATCGCCTGGTCGAGCTGCGCGCGATAGACCGCATCGTCGATCCGCACCAGGACATCGCCCTTCCTGACGTCCTGCCCCTCGTCGAAATGCAGTTCAGCCAGCTTGCCGCTGACCTGCGGGCGAATGGTGACCGTGCTCAACGGCCGGACCGAGCCGACGCCATCGATGAACACCGGCACATCACTCGCCTTGGCATCGGCCACCAGCACCGGAACCGGTTCCTTTTGGACCGTTTGACGACCAGGGCGCCGGCGCCCGCCGGCAGGTC
>NZ_JALBGV010000076.1 GCF_023006505.1 Neorhizobium sp. SHOUNA12A | reverse complement strand
ACAGTTCCGCCGCATCGCTACCCGCTACGACAAGACTAAAACATCATTCGCTGCATTCCTGGCGATCGCCGCAGTGAGGATTTGGCTGCCTCACTTTGTCAACATGACCTAGTAGGAAAAGGTCTATTATTTCATCTGTAAGCACAATTTTTAATCCGCCTGTTCGATCTGTCTGTACCTGCATTAGTACGATGCCCATGTTGAAGGCAATGAAGATAACATTTAGGTGGAAGGCATGAAGATGGAGAATCAGTCTCAGGCGGGTCATCCTGTGCAGCGGTCTGCAGCCTCACCGGTAGAAGAACATGCCAATGTTCCAAGCCCGCGCACATTCAACCGCTGGACCGAGCTTCCTCCTGAACTTCGAACGATGATCGTTGACAAAGTTGCATCGTTCCGAGATCGCAGAGAAGCCCACGAAACCATCCGGTCATTTCGAGCCAGCAACAAGACTACAAAAGATTTAATAGACAATGCGCCTCGGCTAACCGCTGATAAAATAGAGGCCCTTCATAGATCTCCCGGAGTACTCGATCGCTACGACGCGGCTTACGCAGACGCCATGAGAGGAAGACTCCCGCGCGAAGCGTGCCGGGTGAATGACGTAACCGACAAAGAAGAGGCCGACAACCTAATCGTCTGGCAAGCAGAAACTGCATTCGGTTCTGACCCAAATGCGACCGCCAAAGCCATTATCGCCCGCTTCGAGGTGGATAACCCGAAGGATGTGGAAGCTCTACGCTCGAGGGAAGCGAACCGTGACTTTGAAAATGCTAAATCGGCTCTCGATTCGATTAAGGACACCGAACTGAAGAGTAACGTAACTAATGCTGGAGCGGTGTTCGGAAAGGTCGATCAAATTCTTCTTCAGGGCGCTCGCCGGGACTTTGCCAGCGGTCTATCCGCTCCCGAAGCGATCGCGAGAAACCAAGAGAGCGGTTCTTATGAACTGACTAAATTCAGTCAAGATCGGCTTCGCCGTGATGGCGCCCTTCGAGATATTTCAGCAGGCATATCACCGGACGATGCTGCGGATCGTAATAAAATGACCAATGACGAACATCGTCGGAGCGTGGGCGCGCAACCTATGCATCGGTCTCGCTCTCGTTCTCAATCCCGTTAGATTGATTAGACCATCGAGTTTCCCTGCCGGGCGGTAATCGATACGAACTTCCTTTCCGAGCATGGCCGGCTATGCATTATGTCCGGTCAGTTCATCGTCAACCGGTTCGCGACCAGGAAGCACATCGAGCTATTGGATCGACTAAATGCCGAGGCCGATGAGATTTTTGCGCGCGATCCAGATCTTGAGCAAACCGCTACCTGACTTCGGCTAGGCTTTCATACCATACTTGTGAATAGCCGTTTTTGGCCTCTCCGGCAAAGCTTCGAGTTATTGAGTGACTTGCTAAAGCTCAGAAACGGCCACATAATGAGTTATAGAAAGAAAGTCTATAACTCATGATCTGGAACTGGCAGCAAGCGGACTGGCCGAACTTCACATACGAGGCATCCCCGCTGGAGGCGGATGAGCGGCAATTCCTCATCAACTCTGGCGAGTTTATCGGTGCATTCCGGCATATTAACGCCGACGAGCGTGATCTGCTCCGCATCGAACTAATCAGCGACGAAGCGCTGACTACTTCGGAAATCGAAGGGGAGGTCCTCAACCGGGACAGCCTGCAGTCCTCACTCCGCCGGCAATTTGGATTGGGCGGTGACGATCGTGGCGTTCGGGCTTCCGAACGGGGTATCGCCGAGATGATGGTGGACCTCTATAACACGTTCGCCAGCCCCCTTACCCACGATCAGTTGCATGCCTGGCACCGAATGATCATGGCTGACGCGCGGCGGATCGATGTCATCGGCGGATACCGGACCCATGCGGATGCCATGCAAATTGTATCGGGATATGCCGGAAGACCAAAGGTCCACTTCGAGGCGCCGCCTTCGGCTGAGGTGCCGGGCCAGATGGACCAGTTCCTAGCTTGGTTCAACAGCTCCGCCGCCCTTCCCGCGCTAACAAGGGCCGGTCTTGCGCACCTTTACTTCGAGAGCATCCATCCCTTCGAAGACGGGAACGGGCGCATCGGCCGGGCTATTGCCGAAAAGGCGCTCGCCCAAAGCCTGGGCCAGCCCAGCCTGATCGCGCTATCTTTCACGATCGCCCGGAGCCGGAAGCGGTATTATGACATGCTGGAAGCGAGCAACATGGATCTCGCTGTTACCGATTGGCTGGTATATTTCGGTGAAACCGTGCTTACCGCGCAGCAGAACACGATGCAGCGCGTGGCCTTCCACATCGCCAAGGCGCATTTCTTCGACCATTTTGGCACCCGTCTGAACGAGCGTCAGCAGAAAGCCATGGCCCGTATGTTCCGCGAAGGCATCGACGGCTTCCAAGGCGGCCTGAGCGCGGAGAACTACATCAGCATCACCAAAGCGTCGCGTGCCACCGCGACACGTGACCTGCAGGACCTGGTCGAAATGGGCGCGCTCACACGCACCGGCGAACGGCGCTACACGCGGTATCACATGCAACTGGCGTAATCAGCCGGCACGGCAGCTGTCAGGAACGAGTAGGATTCTATCCTATGCTAACCATCGATCAGGAAGAGGGCGTGTGACGCGTTATCGCGTTCCCCTGACCGAGGAAGCGGAAGTGACTTGATGAGCCGATGGAGACCGTAACCCGCGGGGCCGGCCTCGTAGCAGAAATGCACGTGATCAAACTTTGCGGCTATACGCTGGATAATGCGGCGCATGCTGGCATCCGATGCCCCAACCTCGCCGACATAACGGATCTCTCCGTTCCGGTCAGATTCAGCAATCGCAATTGCATTCCTCAGTTTGGCAACATCGATTCCGACAAAAGCTTCTCTAAGATCTGCCACGGCTCGTCCTCCTGTGGTGAGGATCGGCTCGGCCTATGCGAGCAACCCTCGGAAGACCAGTGTAGGGCGAGCCACCTCAACCACGAAGAAGGACATACGGACTTATCATATAGGTCCAACATGGGCATTGGCGGCATCACACCCGCTCAGAAACCAAAAATGGCCGCGTGAATTCTACCGCTGAACCCCGTTAAAACGGGGAGGATTACCACGTGCCCCGGCGCAATGACGACGAAGTGACATTGCAGGAACTCTCGGAAAAGCTTCGCGTCCATAGGCAGACCGCTTACGGCTGGCTTAGACGCGGAAAATTAAAAGGGCGTCTCACGAAGTCGGAATACAACAGATCTGGCTTGTCAGCCTGTCTCAGGCCTCAACAGGAACCTCACATGGAGAGTCATCATGGCAAAGCAGTTGAAATGGCCCTCTCAACGCTCATGGCGCTTTTGCGAAAGCGAGCAGCACGCAGCTTCGATATGATCACTCACGCCATCGGCGATATCATCAGCCTCTTCTCTGTCGCAGCGTGCCTAAACTTCTTCAAAGCAGCAGGATATCAAGCCGAGTAGATGCGACATGCCCTAGGCTCAGCTCACTTCGGTGAAACGGCTTAAGCTCTTTACGAAACTGTCATAAATAGCGTCGTTTCCGGTCTCGCGACCTGCTTCTCGCTGCATGCGAACTTTTACGACACGCGGGTCGGCAAGCCTACGATGATGCTCCCTCATCGCGGCGTTCACCGCGAGCCGAAACAGATTCGGGCTAAGCGGTTGGATTGCAAACCGATAGATCTTGCCGCTGTTGATGAGCTTTATAATGGTCTCGCTTTGTGGCGTTTTTGTCATTACGACGACGGTGATTGCCGGATCAATGCGTGCGACTTCGGCCAGCATTTCTGTCATATCGACACCATCCACTTCAGCATTGGTGACGATAACGCCAATCTCTTCCTGGACGATTATCTTAATCGCTTCCTTGAGAGTGGAAGCTGCGTGCACCCGGTAATCATAGGTGAACATCTCCACGACCTCCTGTCGGTCGCTGTCGCAGCCCTCGATCGTCAGCAGCTGAGATGCAATGCTGAATTGCGGGCCTGTTTTATTGTCTTCCCACACGGGGAGGACATGTTGCCGACTTGTTCGCCCACTGCGCGCGACTTCGACTGCGTCGGCAATAACGGAGCGTAGTTCCGACTGCGTCCATGGCTTATTGAGAAAGCGATAGACTTCACCTTCGTTGACGGCGCCGATGATAGCCACCAAGTCGCTGTAGCCCGTAAGGAGGATACGAACGGTATCCGGCCAGCGGGCACGGACCTGAGCCAGAAGCTGTATACCGGTGCTTTCCGGCATGCGTTGGTCGCTAGCGATCACATCGACTTCGACCGTTTCAAGAATTGCAAGAGCTTCACGGGCGTTGAGCGCCGTATAGACCTCATACTCGCTACGGAACACCATTTTGAGCAAACGTACGATTCGCTCTTCGTCATCTACAAAAAGAAGGACAGGTTTCTCGTTCATCCTAGGAATTCCTTGTGTCGACCAAAGGATTAAAGGGCCGGGGTTGATTGCAGGCTGTCCTCGGCGTCCGCCCAGGAATTAGGCACCCTATGTTTTTCGTCCTGTCGCGGTAGAGTGATAGTAAATACGGCTCCCTTGCCGGGCTTTGAATTGACGGTGATTGTCCCACCATGGTTCTCTACAATCCGGTAACAGATGGATAGCCCCATGCCCGTTCCCTTGCCCACTGGCTTGGTCGTGTAGAACGGATCGAAAATCTTGTTGACCCTATCCTCGGGTATTCCTGGGCCATTGTCGGCGACATCGATCTCAACCGTATCGGATGAAGTTATGCGCGTGCGTAACGTCAGCACTCCACGCTTCCCCATTTCAGCCATCGCATCGGCGGCGTTGACGATGAGATTGAGAAAGACTTGCCGAAGCTGCGACGCGGACCCCATAATTTCTGGTACGGCGTCGAACTCGCGGGTTATATCTGCAACATATTTCAACTGCGGTCGGGCGATGAGAAGTGCACTTTCGATCCCTTCCTCCACCGAAAAACTTTCTATCAATCCTTTGTCCATTCGGCTGAAGTTCTTCATCGTTCTGACAAGAGTCGAGATTTCATTCAGGCCGTGCAGACCGTCTTCCAGAAGCATCTCCAGCTCCTCGCGATTCGGTAAGCCTTGATCTTCGTCGCTCTCGGCGCGTCTGGAGCGAATTTGATCCTCCTCCAGCAAACGTTCCTTGACCAGCTCGAACACTGCTTTGACATAGGCAAGTGGCGTGTTGATTTCATGTGTGATCCCGGCGACCATTTGGCCAAGACTCGAAAGCTTTGCAGACTGCATGAGCTTCTCTTCAACATCATCATTCGCTTGCTGTAACATGCGATTGTCCTCATCAAGTTTTGCAAACCTTAACCTCAGTACCAATATGAGGGTCACGAAAGAGAGCGCTAGAATTCCGCTGATTCCTGCAGCCAAATACCACAGTCGAGTGTATTGCTCGGCATTCGCACCCGCGATGGAACGAAGGGAATTCTCGATCCGTGCTGCCGCTGCGTCGGTCGGGACCGACGTCAATGCCAGCATGAGTTCGTTCCCTTTTTGTCGTTCCCTGATCGTGACATCGATCTGAGCAAGAAATCGATCAATGGGTTCCACCAGTTCCGGCGTCAGAGATTGGGCCTGGTCCCTGACGGTAGCGACTCGGTTCCGGACGGCGTCCCGCAATAACGGCGTCGGGGACGGCATAAAGCTCATCATCCCAGTAACCACTTCGGTGATCAGATCAGACATACGCTTGTTGGTCGCCGCTGTCGGTTGCGTGGCGGCTGGCTGCTCGAAGATTTCTGCGATGGCATCGGGCAGCACACTCACCGCGTTCCGCAACATCGCATAGCTCGCCTTTATTTGCTCGGTGAGCCAACCTTTACGGTTTACCGCATCAAAATAGGCCTGAAAATCTGGCTGCAGGGGCGCGAAAGCTGGATCGGCCGCCATAGCCGTTCGCAGCTTTGAGATGCCGATCTGGAGGTCGCGTGTTCCACCAGTGACGGCATCGTAATTGGCCACGATACCGAGCTGTAGCGACAGAACTTCGGTGTCCCATTGCGCCTCCAGGCTTCGTAGAACGTCGAATTGTCTTTGCAGGGAAGGCAAGGAATCATCGGGCGTTCGCATTGCCCATATTACCCCTCCCAGACCGGCGGCCAAGAGCACAAACAAGCTCACGAAGGCGATTGTCAAACGCTTCGATGCGGTAGAGGCAAAGTCCTTGATCGAGTCTTTGTCCAAGATCGTTCTCTTTTCATAAGAGCCTGAGCGGAATTTGCGAAGCATGATCACCGTCCCATATCGTCAAGGGAGACACCCTGATACTCGCCTGTCAGCGATTTCAGAAATGCCTCAAGTCGTGCCGCATCCAAATCCGTGATCTTTCGACCGAGCTGATTATTCGCCATAACATCGATAGCTCCCCGCAAAGTCGTTACCGAACCGTCATGGAAATAAGGAGCGGTATGTGCGACATTGCGCAACGACGGGACACGAAAGACGGGCCGATCGTCGGAAATTCCTGTCTTTGCCGCAGAGCCCGGTGTTTCCGTCGCCGCCGCAGTCGTTCCAAATATGCCGAAGACCTGCAGCATGTTTCCGCCTACATTGACACCCTGGTGACAGGAAATGCAGCCGTAATCTTTGAATAACTGATAGCCGAGCTTCGCTTCTTCGTTTATCGCAGCCTGATCACCTCGCAAATAGCGATCGAACGGTGCATTGGGCGTATTTAAGGAATGTTCGTAGGCCACAATCGCTTCGATGACATTCTGGCGTTTAAGTCCGTCTTTGAATATCGCTTCAAATTCAGCTGTGATCCCGGCATCCTTGTTCAATGTAGCAATTACATCCTCCCATTTGGCGCCCATCGTGGATTTATTCTCAATCACACCATTGGTATGATCTTCGAGCGTCCACAGGCGCCCACTCCACGTGAACTTGGAATTGAGGCCCACATTAAAAAGGGAAGATGTATTGACAACGCCCGGATATCCGGGAAGGCCGCGTGAGATGGGTAGCTGGTCGGTCAATCCCATCGTAAGATAGTGGCAGCTTGCGCATGACGTTCCGTTTCCGGCGGACAACCGACTGTCGTTGAACAGACTGCGACCCAATGAAACTTTTCTCTGATCAAGTTTTGCATCGAGCGGAACCGGTTCGATAGGGTCTCCGGTACTGGATTGCGCGGCCGAATTTGTTGGCAGGGGCAGAGCCAGAAGCAAAGCAAGCAGAATTCCCCCGACCCATTGTATATAGTTATCGTGGGCTGCGCTGTGGGCGGCGGCGGCCGCCGAGCAGCCGACAGGTCCAGCCAACGTTAGGCGTGGACATCTTTCCTTTGTATCCACAGTCATTGCGGGTTTCCTCGTTGCCATGCAACTTGCGCTTATCGTTAATCTTGCACGAGATCAGGTCGGGGGTCATCATGCATTCTTGCTATGCCGTCATATCCAGAACGGCGGTTTGCACGGCCGTTTACGGTCGTATTCTAACCCACCGGAGCTGCTCCCCAGCGAGCCTCAAGACCATTGAATACACGCAATCCACAGCTGACAGGCAATTCTGGGCCGCTGATAGTGCTCGCCTCACAAGGGATTTTCCATGCTTTCAAGGGTCTCGGAACGCAGGATGCTCATGACGAGAGGGCTTTTGCTCGCGGCTTGGCTAACGTTGATCGGATCTCTTTTTTGGGATCCGTACTCAACCTTTCTGACGCGCCCAGACAATCTGTTAAGTCCATTTCACATCTCCACCAGTATTGTTGTCGTCCAGGATCAGACATTGACGGCTACGCCGTATTCGCTCGCCGCGCGGATCTTCTGGACAATGGCAGTGCCTCTCATGCCGCTTTTTCTGATGGTCTTCGGCCACGAGGCATGGCGCCGTATCTGCCCCTTATCCTTTGCATCGCAGATACCGGGATACATGGGTTTACAACGTTATCGCAGCAGATTGGAACGGCGTACAGGCCTCGTCAACCGCAGGGTAGCCCTTATCAACCCGACGGGGTGGTTGGCTCGGCACAGCTGGTACGTCCAGTTCGGGCTGCTGTTTACCGGCGTTACCGTCCGAATATTGATTATCAATAGCGACCGGCATGCCCTTGGAATCTCGCTCCTTAGTGTCATTGGCGCGGCAATGTTGACGGGCTTCCTATGGGGCGGCAAGACTTGGTGCAACTATTTCTGCCCTGCCAATGTGGTTCAAAAGATCTACACTGAACCGGGTGGCATCCTGGAGAGCACACCGCACTTTTCCCGCCCCGCTCTGCCGCAGTCCATGTGCCGTAAGTCATCCCCGAAAGGCGATATAAGCGCATGTGTCGCTTGCACGGCCAACTGCGGCGACATCGACTTGCAGAGATCCTATTGGTACGGTGTTCTCGATTCCGAAAGACGCAACGTATACTATATGTTCTTCGGGTTGGTCCTGGGGTTCTATGGGTATTATTATATATATGCCGGTAATTGGGATTACTATTTCTCGGGCATCTGGACCCACGAAGATGGTGTCGCTCAAAAACTCCTCGACCAAGGCATTTACTTTCTAGGGAGCCGATTGATTGTCCCCAAGGTCATTGCCGCGCCCTTGGTTCTCGCGCTGTTTTGCGCCTTCGGATTGACCATTGGTCGCTTACTGGAGGCAATATACCGTCGCCTTCGCGCCCAACGAGAAGGAATGTCGGAGCAAATCCTTGTCCATCATTGCTTGAGCGTCAGCGCGTGGGCGTCCATTAACGCATTCTATCTTTTCGGCGGGCGGCCGAACATCATGCTCGTACCAGCTCTGGGCGAGCGGTTGATCGATATAGCTATTGTCTCATTGACCACGCTGTGGTTGCGCAAAGCCTTACAGCAAAGCCCGGTTCGTTTCCAGCAGGAAACCATGGCATCGAACCTTATGGGCGAGTTGAAAAAACTCAAGGTTAATTTCAGCCAGTTTCTTGATGGTCGCAAGCTGGAGAGCTTGAGGGCCGATGAGATCTACCTCCTGACTACTGTACTACCCGGATTTTCAAAGCAGCAGAAGTTGGAAGCGTACCGGCAGATTCTCGACGAAGCCGTCAGCAGCGGCAATACCGCCAGT
The DNA here is from genome assembly GCF_023006505.1 of Neorhizobium sp. SHOUNA12A. Taxonomy (GTDB): domain Bacteria; phylum Pseudomonadota; class Alphaproteobacteria; order Rhizobiales; family Rhizobiaceae; genus Neorhizobium. Next base: position 18,121 of record NZ_JALBGV010000076.1, on the reverse strand, counting down.
CAATCTTCGTTGAAAACCCTGCAGGATTTTCGGACACAAATGAACATCACGGAAGAGGAACACATGGCCTTGCTAGAGGTACTGGGCCTGACCCATATCGCCGAAGCAGATACCTTGGAGATCAGCCAAGAGGAAAAAGCCGAGTCGCTTAGGCATTATCGTAGCATCCTCAATACTATGGTTGCGACCCGGATACACGATGGCATGGCTATCGGCGACATTCTGGCGGATTCCGATCTTCTTTCGACCGTCAGTGTCCTGAGGCAGAGCCTGCAAATCAGCGATGCGGAGCACGACCTGGTGATTGGTGAGTTTTTATCGCCGCAGGGTATCGTGAGCACCAAGATGGATGAAGTGCTGGAAAGGCTTGCCTGTCACAAGTCGATCCGACTATGCATAGAGGCGGCGGTGATTTCAGATTCACTTGGGCACGCTTTGCAAAGTCTTTTTTATGAGAACATGGAGGCCAACGAACAGGCTATTCGGATCGAAGCTTTATCGATTCTCCGGAATTTTGGTGCGGGGCCTCATGCTCAGCGGTTTGCTGAGGATCTCGCATCGCTTTGCGAGCGCGATCTTGATATCGTCATGCGTCAGGCTACTCCTTCAAATCCTTCGGTGCGCTGGCGTGATCTTCTGCCCCCTGGAATCCTCGCCATCCTGCTTGGCGGTTCGACTGTAGCCTCCGGTGAGGAAGCTCTGACCGCGGTGGAACCGGCGAATCGCAGGGTCCTTCCGAACCGGTTGGATATAGAAACCAACCTCATGCAGTTGCTGTCGTTCGACGATCCGCTGATCCGAGCAATCGGCCTCATGCTTTTTGGCTACATCGATACGGACATCGCGCGCGGCGCCGCCAGCCGAATGCTGGATGATCTCTCGGACGCCGATCATCCAATGCTGGTCGACGTCGTGAAATTTATGAGCGGTATTCCAGCCGTGCGGGAGGGGAGGGCAAGTAGCACCATCTTACGGGCCGCAATTCGTATCTCCGGAAAAGACAAAGCAAACAGCCGGATTGAGGCCCATCCGGCCATACGGTTGGCCATGCTGGCTTGCAACGATGAACTTCGCCATCTCACGCTTTCCTCGCTTTCGGACATCGCTTACCAGTCCCAAGTAGAGCGCTATACATACGGCACCAGTCTCGGAGACATCTCTTCGAAGCAACGGAATTTGTTGATCCACCGAGGTGAAATACGTCTTTTTGATCCGGCAATCAATGATTTCGTACCGAATATTGTCTTCCGGCCAGGCGATCTCGTTGGCGTTGACTCTGCTGATCAAAGCACTGCGATTCTACCCAAGATTGTCAGCGATTTTGCAGTCGTCTTACGGGTTCCGCAGAGACAGGCCATGGCCGGGAAAAGCAGCTTGGTGCCTCCAGGATTAGAGGAACGAAGCATGGCAACGAACAAAGACCGAAAGCATGAAACAGAGGGCCAGGATGCCTAACAGCAGGTCCCGCCGTACCAATATCTAGATATAAGTTGAGGAGGTTGCATATGAATTCCAACGTCCACATCAACGTCGCCTACCCGGTTTCGGACATTGCCCGTATCGCGTTCTCGATGTTTGTCCACATTGCTGATTTCGACAAAAACATTACAGCCCAGGACGTGCGGCGCTTTCAGACCCTACTTCGCGATAATGCATGGGCCGATGAAGACTTTCGCAATTGCCTTCAGATATTGCAGCAGAATTATTCGACCTTCTGGGCAAATTACGAAGACGGTGTCCTGCTTGTCGACGCCGACTCGATTGCAGCAAACTTTGACCAGATCCGTCTTAATCTTGATGCAGAATCCGCATCGAGACTAAGAGTTTCCTTGGCCCTTTTTCTTGAGAAGCTGAATGGGGGGACCTATGGCATCAGGCTGAAGCAGGGCGAGCAGCGCGCGAGAATGCAGGGGAGCAAAGAGCTTCTTGCCATCCTCGACAACGTGGACGAGCAAGTTGCAAAGCCAATTCCGGCCGCTTCGGACGCAACGCTAGTATCCCCAATCGTGCAGCGGCGACCGAAGGCATTAGAGCGGCCTGCCATTGCCGCGCTCTGGCCTACCGCGATGATTTCTCCGAGCCAAACACCCGTCTGGAGCGGCAAGACAAAGGTCCGCTGCGTATCGGTGGCATGGGAAACCCACGATACCAAAACATATAGTTTCGTCGCCGAGCCACATACTTTGTTTCATTACAAACCAGGCCAGTTCGTAACCATCGAAGTTCCAATGGGCGGCTCCGTTCTGCGGCGTAGCTATACGATTTCTTCGTCACCCTCACGGCCCTATACGTTGTCGATCACGGTCAAGAAGGTGCCGATGGGCTGGATGTCCAATTGGTTGTTTGACAACATGGTTGAAGGGTTTGAGTGCGCAGTTTCCGGCCCGGCTGGTAGGTTTACCTGCCATGATCATCCTTCGTCGAAACTGCTTTTTCTCGCCGCAGGAAGCGGGATCACGCCGCCGATGTCGATGCTACGCTGGCTGGCTGATACTTGTTCGAATGCGGATATCGTCTTCATCAACAACGTGAGAACACCTGACGACATCATCTTTCATCAAGAGCTGCTGCATGTGAGTACTAAGCTTTCGGACAAGATGCGGCTGGTGATCGTTCCAAGCAAGGTGTCGCCGTTGCGTCCCTGGCATGGCCCCGTCGGCGGAATAGAACAAAACCTGATCCAGACCTATTCCCCCGACTTCGCCGAGCGGGAGACTTTCGTCTGCGGTCCTCCTGGCTATATGGCGGCGGCCAAGTCATTGCTGACTAATATGGGATTGCCGATAAGCCAATATCATGAGGAAAGCTTCGGGGGCTCGTCGGCGGCGCCTGCTGCAACCTTCAGTCCGGTGGCCGCTTCTCAGTCCTCGGCGCCGTCGTCTTCGCCTCATGTTGGAAAAACGTCATCTCAGCTCCCACCCGGCACGCCGCTGGCGGCTATCTCACCCGCGCTTGTGACTTTCAAAGCCGCGCCCTCGATACTGGCTAAAGATCCCGCATTACATGTCGGGCCACCGACGACAAATGCCGCTGTTTCACCAACCGCTGCTCGTCTGGCGCTTTCGCAATATGGAACCCCACCGCCCGCCGGCTCCGTCAAAACGGCGCGAGTATCGGTTCAGGGAACCAATGACCAATTCGTAGTGCAGCCGGGACAGACGATCCTTGACGCGGCCGACGCTGCGGGCATTTCTTTGGCACATTCATGCAGGGCAGGCGTCTGCGGCGCATGCAAGATGCACAAGATTTCCGGGCATGTCGAAATGGCCGATCAGAACACCCTGTCACACGCTGATAAGGATGCGGGCTTAATTTTGACCTGCTTGGGCAGGCCGGTTGGGGATGTCGTTCTCGCACCGTGAGCCTGCGCGCTTTTCAGTGAAGATCTAGTTTCCAAATTGCTAAACAAGGATTTTGAGGGACAAAGTATTGCATTACAATGGTAATAAGCTATGTTTTCCAGAATAGATTCATATTGCACTTTTATTTAAGATATCTCAATTTAATTCGGTATATTTCAATTTATGGTTGGAGGGGACAGGCTGGCTTACAGCCCTAGATGGGGATTCTACATGGCCCGACACGAGGGTTCGGACGCAGATCCGAGCTTTAACCTGGAAAAAATCAAGGTCATCACGACGTCTGAAGGGAAACTTACGGGAATTGATCTCAACCTTCTGGTTGTCCTCGATGCTCTTTTGCAGTGTCGAAATGTTACCCATGCGGCGCGTAGGCTCGGTCAGACCCAGCCGGCGGTCAGCCGCGCTCTTGCGCGGCTGCGTGAGTTGCTGAAAGACGATCTGTTGGTGCGCAGTTCCACTGGTCTGAAGCTTACCAGCCGCGGTCAACAGCTTCTGCAGACTGTGCCTGATACTTTGACTCAGGTTCGCGAGGTGATTTCCTCCCGACAGACGGACAGGGGAACCAGACTGAGCATCAATGCGGCGCTTACTCCGGCGCTGCTTCCGTATTTGCTGCAATCTTCCGCTCGGGAAAACGCGCCATTCAAGATAAACACTCATAAGTCTGCCGATGAAGGCATGGCGCAGTTAAGGGCACATGCCGTGGATTACTTGCTCGGCACGGTTTTTCTGGAAAAGCCCGATCTTGAAAGCGAATTGGTTTTCACCGAAGAATTTATCACGCTCGTCTCTTTCGAACGCCAACAGTTTGGTGGGGTCCGCCTGACCGAGCAGGCATTTTTAGATCTTACCCATGTCCACCTTGTAGAGAACGGAGCCGAAGCATTTCCGCAGGTTGTCGATACACTGATGACCTACGGTCGCCGACGTGTCCAGTTGTTCGAAGTGCAGGACATTATGTCCGCCGCCTTGATGGCGTCGGAAGGCATGCTCGCGCTGACGGTGCCACGCTCGATTGCGGGCTGGCTGATGCGGACATTGCGCTTGTCAGCGCATCTTCCGCCCATGGCGATCCCTCCACATCAAGTTTCGATGTATTGGCTGGCGGGGGTGCCGGACATGTCGCGGCGCCGGGTAATCGCCGATATTGATGCCGCTGCGAAGATGGTTGTTGCGCAAGATCAAGGGTACGTCCGAGTGCTTCGAGCCATACCGGGGCGCGAGTAGACCTTGATGTCCTCGAGTCTTGCACATCAGATTGAAGATTCGGATGGTAACTTCGATCTTGGCGGATTCGATCTCAATCTCCTCCTGGTTCTCAATGCGCTGCTACGCTTTCGCAATCTGACGCATGCGGGCAAGGAGCTTCAGCTCAGCCAGCCGGCCACAAGCCGGGCGTTGTTCCGGTTGCGGCAGATGTTCAACGACGATCTATTGACGCGCGGAAACCGTGCATTCGAACTTACGCCACTCGCAGAGACGCTGGCACCGAAGGTCGAAGCGGCGCTCGGCAACATCTCTACCATTTTTAGTGGTCGTATTCAGGCACCGGAACGGTTTAGCGTTGCCATGCCTGATCATCTTGGGCTTCTGTTGGTCGGTAATCTGAGCGGTTATTTTCGTGAAGTTTCGCCAACGACGGTTTTCATACCCGTTGTTGGGCTTTCCAATGTGATCTCGCAAATGGAAGATGGCCGTATCGACCTGGTGCTGGGTATTACCAATGATACCCCTTCGGGGTTTTTTTGCCGATCACTTCCACCGGTCCCGACTGTCTGCCTCAGCCGTAAGGGTCATCCGGTCGTCGGCGGAAAGATCGCGTATTCCGATCTTGGGCAGTTCCTGTCTTTGAGGATCAGCTCGACTTACAATACCGGTTTCGGTGAGGCCTATGACGGCTTGGAGGCTTTGCGGCCACGTGGGCGCCAGACGCTGACGGTTCCCGATATCCATACGGCAGCACGCCTTGTTCAAGAAACTGATGCCGTTCTCGTTCTTCCGGTGCCTTCGGCTCGTTTTCTGGCGGAGCGCTATGGACTGGAGACGTTTGTTCCGCTCAAGGGAGTTAAACCCGCCCCCTATCAGATCTCCATGGTCTGGCATGAACGATGGCACCGCAACAGCATACACGCCGGTGTTCGAAGCATGATCGCTTCCTATATTCTCGAAGGATGAAAGCTGCATCTAGCAGGCTGTTGAAAAAGGCCTAGCCTGCGCGCTCCTCTCGTGATTCAATGGTCCCGTCTTGATTGGGAGTTGATGGATGCGCGGCGGCGACGTGAGATCGGGTGAACTCTTCAGTTATGTCGACCTGGACGATCGTGTTCGCAGGGATCATCCGCTGCGGGCAATCCGGCAGATCGTGAACGACGCGCTGGTTTTGCTGGAACGGGAGTTTGCAGCACTCTATTCGCCGATTGGGCGGCCATCGATCCCGCCAGAGAAGCTCCAAAGAAGCTATTGCGCGCCATGCTTTTGCAAGCCTTCTATTCAATCCGTTCTGAGCGGCTTTTGATGGAGCGCCTGGAATACGACCTTTTGTTCCGGTGGTTTGTCGGCATCGGGATCGATGATGCGGCCTGGAATCATTCGGTGTTCTCGAAGAACCGTGACCGGTTGCTCGAGGGTGACGTCGCCGCGAAGTTTCTGGGCGCAATCCTTTCGCAGCCGAAGATCAAGCGGCTGCTGTCAACGGACCACTTCTCTGTCGACGGCACGCTGATCGAAGCCTGGGCATCGATGAAGAGCTTCAAGCCGAAGGATGGCCCAAGGGGGGATCATGGCGAACCTCCAGCGGATGGCGGCGGCCGGAATGCTGAAGCAGCTTCCATGGCGAACGGCGCTGCAACGATACGCATGCCTCAACCACTGATCCGGATGCGAGACTGTACAAGAAGGGCAAAGGCAAGGAGGCGAAATTATGCTTCATGGGCCATGGGCTAATGGAAAACCGCCATGGCCTGCTGGTGGATGCCTGTCTGACGGAGGCGAGCGGATATGCTGAAAGGGTCGCGGCATTGCACATGGTCGAGCCTCGCGCCGACCGGCCGCGTGCAATCACGCTGGTTGCCGACAAGGCGTATGACACCGAGGACTTCGTCAACGAGTTGCGCTCGATGAGGGTGACGCCGCATGTGGCGCAGAATGCCAAGGGACGCCGTTCGGCGATCGACGGACGCACGACGCGCCACTCTGGCTATGGTGTCAGCTTGCGCATCCGCAAGCGTATCGAGGAGGCGTTCGGCTGGATCAAGATCGTAGCTGGGCAGGAGAAGACGAAGTTGCGTGGCCGTGACCGGGTCGGATGGGCATTCACCTTCGCAGCCGCCGCTTATAACCTGGTGCGGTTGCCCAAACTGATGGCGGTGCCATCATGAGCGCGGCCTCTCGCTGCCGCCTGATTGGCCGCTGGCGGATCGTCGAGAGCGATCTATGGGATCGTGATTATCTCGATCTGGTCCAGCCCGCCGCAATCTCCATCGGGGCGAGTGGCCGGGGCGAAATCGCCTTCGGAGCAATGCAAGCCACGCTCGACCTCGGTTACAGCCAGTCCACGATCTCATTCACATGGTTCGGGTTTGACGAAATGGACGAGGTATCGGGCGACGGGTATGCCGAATTGCTCGACGATGGCTCGGTCGAGATCGCGTTCGCATACCACAATGGCGATGAGGCGATACTCAAGGCAAAACCCGAGACTTCTTCAACAGCCTGCTAGAGCACGTCCGTTGAACGCGGGTCGTGTTGAGGATATCGTTACCGAGGCCGGTCCAGCGATACCCGCTCGTCAATGCGTATGGAAAATCGCACTTACGGACGAAGGACGAGAAGTCCTTCAGATCAATCCTTGCTTCGTGAAGCCACAACACGGGAAGCAACGCCCCAAAAACGCTTACAATTGGAACAAAGGGTAACCCATCGACGGGATTGTGACAGAATCGGATTATGTAACAAGACTAAAGGTGCACCAACCGCTACGTTGAGGAGACGGTTAGGTCAGCGGCAAAGGTGACTGAGCCTTCTCCCCAAACAGATCAAGGGAATTACGAAAGTGAACGTCGCAGATATGAGCACCGCGTAGGAAAAGGTAGGTAACATGGTGAAGCGCTTACAGGGGTCAGCGTCGGGGAATCGCTCAGCTAGCACGACGGACTCCACTGCGGAGCCGGAAGTTAAGCGCCGCCGTCTTTCCCCGCTCTACAACGAGATGCGTCCACAAGCCTCGCGCGGGCTGGACGGTCTGCCAACCGAGATCCACGACCTAATCAACCATGAACTCGTTGTTCCAGGGGACATGATCACAACGCTAAAACATCTCGGGCGGGTTCGAAAAACAAGTCAAACGCTTAAAAAAGGGGTGGCCTATTCCTTCGGTGAAAAACGGGTCAAGCAGCTAAACACCGCCCTGAAAGGCTGGAACGAGGCCGTCGCGCGCTTCCCTGTCGAGCAGCCGGAGAACACCTTCAAAGGGCACACTCAATCCTATCTGCGTACCCAGTCGGATCTCATCGCGTTGCACAGCAAGGCAGGTCGCCGCCATATCACGAACGGCGTTCTTGCCTGTAAGGGAGACGACTTCGACGAGGCCGCAGTCCTCAACATCATCAGAAATATCAACTATATCGAGACGGATCAGCGCTCGAAGCTCGTCAGCCATGTGGCCGAGCACGGCTTAGCCGACCATCTGATAGTGGAACTTGCCGCAAGGATCGACCGTGTACCCGTCGCTGAGCGCACCCTGATCGTTGAGCATAGCCGCCTCCTTGACGAACCTAATCGCAGTTCGGCTCTGGAGCATTTGGCTGGCCATCTCAATAGTCTCAAGCAGGGCGACCAGAACAAGCTGTTGGCCGAGGCTGGAACGCCAAGTGAGAGCCGGTCTCGCCTGCTTGCGGCATTTGGTGCGCATGCTGACGCCTTCGAGCCGCACAAGCAGGCGGTTCTTGTGACAGGGATCTGCGAGCTAGGCGACGATGATCCTTACAAGATGCAAGGTCTGAGCGCACTTTCTGAATGTTTCGAGCGCCTGGAACCGGAGCTCCAGGCAGCCATCGCTCATCAGATCCTTCACGCTGTTGAATGGGAGCAAGGGCCTCTGGGGCCAGATCACCCATGGTACGCCGCACCGCAACGGTCGAGGATTGAGGCTCTTCGATCGATGTCGACCAAAATGGGCGCCGAGGACAACGGTGGCGAATTCCGCTTCGCCATTGATCGGTTAAAGTCTCGTTTCCGGCGGCCAAATCCTGCGGTGGAAGCACAACTCGTTCCCTCCATGGGCAAGGGTGAACGGCCTTACATATTGAATTGCCCCACGCCGGATTCCGATGCGCTTGACGAGGACGTCATGTATGGCCTGACCTTGCGGGTGAAGAATCTCGACCGGGAGGAGAAGGTCGTCTATCTCAGATGTGTGGAAGGAATGGATCACGACAGCGATGCTTACAGGAACATCGTCGCCTACAATCTTTCCTACCATCTGGCCGCGTTCACCCCCGAACAACGATCGTCGCTGGTCCAGGCACAGCTCCAAATCGTTTCCGGAGACCCTATCCAAGCTGATTCCGCGTTCAAGCGCATCGCGGACGGCGCAGAATATCTCCAGCAGGGCGACATTCGCGCGGCCGTCGTCACGGCTGGCGAGCTGGCGAACAACTATTCTGGTGAGGTCCTTGAAAGCTCCCCCATCGGCGCGTCCATCAAATCCTGCGCCGGTCATACCGCGCGAGGTCTCGACCGATGGATGTCCAAGATTCTGCTGCGCGAGCCGAAACCAGTTGAGAGACCGAGTATTCCAGCGCTACCGGGGATAGTCCCGGCCGATACCGGATCATCGCGCCTGGCGAATGAGACCCTGTATCCCGAGCGAGCGCGACCCCATCTCAGCCGGTGACGAATAAAACTACATTTGGGTAGGCAGATCCGCGGCAATCGAGCTTTCATAGCACGCTATCCCTAAACGGTGGATTTGCGACTATGAAGGCTTTACCGCCAATCGCAGTCGTTTTGATCCTGTGCCAGCGCTCGTCGTAATCCTCCGGATCGAGCAATTCCAGCATGTGGCCGTAACACCAGGTGACCGTATCAGCGCCGCAACAATAATATCCGTCCTTGCGGTGTCCCCCATCCAGCGCTTCGAAAATGGGTCTGGCTAAATCGGGTTTTCGGCAATGGATAGACGCATGAAATTGGCCCTCTTTGAAACTCTACCTGGCGTCACATTGGGTGGCGACCTGCTTACGCACATCTCGCCGGTCGGTTGGGAGCACATCATGCGGGTATCCCCATAAACGACGCCGACTGCGCCAAGTAGCAGAGCGAAGACGCGCTCTGTCAGCGCCAGCGGATGGCGGGTGACTTTGACAAGTTGTCATGCGTTCCTCATTACGCTGTCGCGCTGCGCGAAATGAAATGCCACCAATTCCCAGTGAATCCCTGGCGCTCGCCTCCGGCGTTAAGGATTGAACGAAGCCGCTTGCGCGGCATTTGGAGCGCGGGATTTGCATGATGGGCTTCTGATTTGAAGGATTGGGCGGTCTTGGACTGGAAGACGTGCGCGCGGTTCAGGTGCATCTGATCTCATCGGCCCCCTCATGGCCGGTCTTGAACCAGAGAGTTTGTGCCCTACGGTTCTTCTTTGGCGTCACGCTTGGTCATGCCGAGATACCGGAGCGCATTGCCTATGCCCCGACACCGGCCAAGCTGCCGACGATCCTCAACGGCGACGAGATCGTGCGGTTTCTGGAAGCTGTTCCAAGCCTGAGGACCTGCACCGCACGGACGACAGCTTATGCGGCAGGGTTGCGCGCCTCGGAAGCTGTCCATCTCAAGGTCCGCAACATTGATGGCGAACGCGGCATCATCCGCGTCGAGCATGGCAAGGGCGGAAAGGATCGCAACGTCATGCTGTCAGCGCAGTTGCTGGCGATCCTGCGGGTCTATTGGCGTCTGGCGAGACCCGAGGTCTGGCTGTTCCCGGGCCGGGACGAGACCAAGCCCATCGACGTCCAGGTTCTGTATTCTGCCTGCCGTTCGGCGTGCACTGCTGCCGGCATCGACAAACGCATGACGGTGCATACGCTGCGCCACAGGTTTGCCAACCATCTTCTGGAGAGCGGAACCGACATCCGCATCATCCAAGTTTTGCTCGGCCACAACAATCTGTCCACCACGGCACGCTATACCAAGGGTTCCAATACCTGATCCGCAGCACGACCAGCCCGCTCGACCGGCTGACGCTGGTGGTGGTGCCGCCAAGCACCGCCGGAGCGAGTCTAAAATTGGATAAAACCTGGGGGAAGGTCAGGTGTAAATCGCCCGGCTTTCGTTTTTTAGGCGTAATGATGCAATGCAGCCTCTGCGTCCTAATTTGGAACGCCGGTAGAGCTAAGGGTCGCTACCTGGAAGGCCAGGGAGGCGGGAACCTTAAGATGGTAGATGAACGTTGAAGCGCATCAAAAATTAAATTATCGTGCCGAACGAAAACTACAAGGTATACATTTGTGCCAAACATATCGCTCAAACTGGGGTCGACCAGGGACATCCGCATCCTTCACCCCCTTCTCATCGAAACCATCCTTTCCACGGATATCTATGACGCACGCGCGCGTCGGGCGGAGGCCGAAAAATATTCAGCCAAATATTTGGAGGAACTTGCTGGTAAAGATGAGCATTCCATTATTTTGTCGTGGGATGGCGACCGAATTTCAGGCTTTCTAATTACCCGGCCTGACGATGATATCCTTTGGCTTTGCTGGTTTGGCGTATTCCCACGATATAGAGGGAAGGGGATTGGCGAAGCGCTAATCCGGGACATGCTTGAGCGTGCCCGACAACGAGGTGTGCATAAGATCTGGTGTGATACACGCGCCAGCAATCGGTATTCCATTGCCATTATGCAGCGAAACGGCTTTAAAAATCTTTGCGAGTTAAAAAACCATTGGTTCAATCAAGACTATCTTCTTTGGGAAACATTTCCGGATGGAGACAATTCTGGAAATATTAATGATGACAACCAATTGGCGTGAATCGCCAAGAAATTTTTCTTCATAATTGCTCTTGCGGCAACTGAGCGCAGTGCGAGTTTACAGAGAATATAGTAATAATTTGAATTAGTCCCTGAGGGCGCTGGCAAGAGGAAAAGCTGTTTTCCCTTGCAGCCTTTTGATTATGGGATGGCCTGCCCTTCCGAGGACATCGAGTATGATGATTTGTCATTGAAGGAAGAGGAGCGGGTTCATGACGATTTCAATTTTGGGTATCGATAGGTAAGAATAGCTACAGCGTTGTCGGTGTCGACGACAAAAGGTGTGGTGACTGTTCGGCGAGCGATCCGGCGTCAGACGTTCAATGATTTTGTCAGCAAGCTTCCGACTTGCGCCATAGCGATGGCGGCGTGCTGCGGTGGTCGTCACCTCGCAGGCTGTTGAAGAAGTCTCAGGCTGGGCTTTTAGAACAGCTCGTCGCCGTTTTGGTATACGAAAGGCAATCTCAATCGAGCCATTGTCGAGCAATTCGGCATGCCCGTCGCCCGATATCTCGTCCATCTCGTCAAATCCGTACCATGTGAATGACATTGTGGACTTGTAACCGAGATCGGGCGTGGCTTGCAGTCAGCCATTTCGCTCGAGAGGCGATTGCCAGAACAAGCATGGCCGGAGTCAAATTCGATGTTTGGATTCTTGGAGGAGAAGTGATGTCGGAAGGCAGCCATTTTCTTTCGAAATTGGTAAGGGGGCGATCTTGGCCGGTTCTTCAGGACGACGCCTCGGTCATGGAGCGCGCGACTACATATGACCCGAGCGCAGCTTGGCCGACATCAGGCTCTTTGGAAAGTCGAGACAGAGGGCGAACCTGAAGACTTCTTGGTTCGCGCTTCGTTGGTGATGAGCCTCTCCGCGAGCTTCGTAGCTCCTGAGACACGTCACCTGGCCGCGACCTTGACGCCGGAAAGCCTTGCGGGCTCTTCTCCGATAGTCCGGAGCAGCGTTTCCTGATCTACCGATGCAACCGCATCGACCAGCCGATGATGCACACGCTCCACAAGCTGGCTGCGTATCCTCAATTCATGTGTCAGTGCCAAGGACGCAAGCTCGCGGCGGCTCCTTTGTGGCCAGGCCTTGTCGTGGCGTTCTCGCTCGTTGCAGAACTTGAAGTCGGGAGCATAGTGCCCCCGCCGCTTTTTCTGTCTTTCGGCGGTCGCGACCGCGTCGATGTGCCCCTGCGGACCAAAAGCTACGCAATAGATCAGCTCCGCACGCTCGCGAGACAACATTCCATTTTCAATCTCGCGGGCGATTGATCCCAGATCACGCTCAAAGGGATCCCCAAATGCCCCACCGGTGGAGCTCGTGATTCGCAAGATGTCGCCTTGGGCGAGCTCAAGCACTGTGATCTTTCCGATCGAGCGTTCGTCGATCTGCCGGGGTTGACCACCGCCTTGCCCAAGAGACCGATTTCCCCACCCTTGAATCCCCATGGGGCGAAAACAAAGCGATTTAGGTTCCGAACAGTGATGGCAGCCCGATACGCGGTATTTTCCATTTCGATCTCGAGGGCCGCCCCGCTCACATACTGCCCGGCGCGTCGGCTATCGGGGACAAGCCTGATCGCTCGCATGACGAGGACGGTTTCGATTTCTATAACTTCCACCGGTACGCTACGCTGTGAATATCGAACTTCAGAGCCGTCCAGGCCATAGACTCCACGGCGGGCACCGCCACCGCCATCGATCGTTCCGACGACGTTGACGCGGTCGCGGCCAGTACGTGGATCTGGGGCGGACACGACAATCATGCCGCTCATGCCGCCGCCAGCAGCGGCCAAACCGTCCGGCAATGCCTGGTTGAGGCAACCCAGAATGACGTCATAGGCGCGTGTTGCGGATGCCGCTCGCGACCCGCCTGAAGCGGGGTACACCGCGTTGAGCACCGTGCCGCGCGGCGCATGGCTGTGGATCGCGCGAAGGATACCGGAATTCCGGGGAGTGAGAGGGTCAACTGTCAGGATGTATATTGTCTACGCGGATCTCGCGATAGAACAGGAAGCGGTCTGCCGGGGACGTCGTTGCGCGTGGTTTTAACCGCCCAGTTTTAGGAAACAGTGTTTGCAGGATATATAGGGGTGTAAACGGCGTGAATACTATGGTCCGATTTTTATTTCGATGGATAGATATTTATCATAAATATGCGCGGAGGTTAGCTAGGAATAGGCTGCGTACGGGTGAGATTATCAGTCGATCACCCGGTCATTTCACTGTATGTTACGGTTGTTTTGCACAATCTTGCAGAGAACTCGTGTATTGTTCATTATCTGCTGTACTTGCTATAGGAAAGTCATAAATTTCAATTTTTTTGCAGTTTTGTGCCGGGTGTTCAACCCGCTTTCATGTGCATAGCAATGTCTGAAGCGTTGAGCTCCTTCGAAGTGGGATATACCGCCATTGAGCATTGTTGAAAGCTCAGATCTTCCCATTGTGTCCGTTCATTTCCGCCTTCCTTTTACCCGACGCTTCTCTCACCTCTCGTACATCGAAGCCTGGAGCGAGACCTGCGGCATCGCGCGGACGAGGGTGGTCTTGGCCATCTCGATGACCGTGGCAGCGGTGACGCCGGCATACTTCAGGCCAGCATCCTTGCAAGCCTGGATCTGCGCGTCGAAAGACTGGATCATATTCTGAGCGAAGGGATCCTCTGCATCGAAATACGCCTCGTCGTTGTGGAGGACCGAAACGAGGGTCTTGATGGCGGGGTTTCGCTCTTGCATCTGCGCCACGATGTTGTTGGCGATGTCCGTGTAGGTGAGGCTATACCCGCTCCAAACCGTGTCCGCGCGCAGATCTGCATAGTGCTTCACTTGACCGGTGGTGAACAGCGTGGAAGTGTCAACGGACAACGGCAGTTCGATAAACTTGGAGTCACCGCGGGTCACGCGGAACACATCGTTGGCATAGTGCGGATCAAGCTCGGCTCCAGCCCAGACGGCGGACTTATGGGGGACGACCCGTTCCGGCGCGGAGACAGATCCACCGATAAATCCGAGTTCCGCGAGAATGGCGAACTGGGCGTCGTTGAATGAGAAGGTACCCGGGCGGAAATAGAATGGATGATGCCCGAAAGCCTTTTCGAAGATCGGGATGGTCTCCTTCAGAATCTCGCGGGTCTCCTGAGCGTTGAGGAGGCCGAAATCCTTGAAGTACTTCTTGCCACCGTGCCTGTAAGCAGACCACTTCTGGGGGTGCAGGTGGAGACCAAGCGTCGCGCCCTGCTTCTCAAGATCTCGAAACAGCTCGGCTTGAGCGAGGATAGCCTCAGGGTGGAGGAAGAAGGACGGAAATAGATCACGCTCCCTACAGGCCTTCCAGACGGCAAGAACCGCCTTGCGGCCATACTCCCAATCGGGGGGACCGCTGGCGCCTTTGGCAGTCGTCGCCGTCGTCGGTTCGACATCCATGGTTGGGACAATGTAGACAGTGTCCGTTCGTGGTGGAGCAACGGCGGCCATGTTTGCGGATGAAGACGGTTCGGTTTGGATTGTGCTTTTGTTGGGCTGTGTTTTTGATTGTGATGATGTTTGTGGGTGAAGAGGACGGGGGAAGCAATCTGAGTGTCGGAGGATAGAGGACAATTTATAGATGATTGATGGCTTGTTGGGGGGCGAAAAGGTCGGGCGGAGGGCCACGTCACTACCAGACGTGTTGTCGGAATATGCTGACGTGGCATTATCGCGGGTCCACGTCATCGGCCGACGTGGCATTCATCCGAGGCTTACCCCGCCTCCCTCGCCGGGACATAATAAGATCGCTTCCTTTTCCTGCCGCCGCGACCATCAACCCCTCTCTCACCGGCAAACAACAACTTCAACTCCAATCACAAAACAAAAAATCTCAACTCCCATCATGGTAAGTTAATTTCCGTCTCTTTCTTCATAGGACGAGCTGACCGGAATATCAGGCGTCTAACGACTTCCGTGTTGGCCTGCTTAGCGCCGGTCATGCCAACGCGGGCATGGCCGCGTACCTCCCTTGCAGATCTATCAAGCCGGTCGTTTATGCACTTCCGGAACACCCTGGCTTCATCACTGACGTCGAGGCAAACGGCAATACGCTCGTTAGTGTCGGCGCTTTCAACGACTCTGTTCACGTCGAGATCGCCCGCAACCTGCGCGATGTCATTGAGAGCACGCAGCTTCTCATTCTCGGCGCGCGAACTGATGCTCATGAGGCCTATGTTCAGGCGCTCGAACAATACAACGACATCCTGGCTGGCAAATACCTTTTTGTCATGAGCGGCAATGGTTTCAGCATGGTCTACGGTAAACGCCTCAACTGCACGGTTCTGGAGAGCAACACGGCCCCCCTTGCCGCCAAACGGGCTGGACACGAGGTGGATATCAAGGAAATGAAAGGCGAATTCGAGGTCTCGTCCTATCCGATGCACTACAACCGACGAGGACCCAGTTTCCCCGCAGAGCTATGGGTGGTGTTGAGCCGTGTCTTCCGTGCCAAGCTGGACATTCGCCCTCCCCTCCATATCGCCCTGGCTTGCACGAACGCCGTCCTCCACCATCCACCGGCCGTGCTCAATATGGGTCGCTTGAACGACGCGGGCTCCCTGCATCCTGGAGGATCGCAACAAGGACTACGGAACCACGTTTGCGACCATGCGCGACTACAGCCTGGCGCCAACCCCCCACAACGTTCAGACCTTGGCTCCCAAGGACATGGACAGCCGTCTCTATCGAGAGGAATTTATCATCCTCACGCTCTGGGCCGCGATTGCTAGGATTGCCGATATGCCTGTGCCTGCCATCGATGCCTTTCTGTGGATTACATCCGCCGCGTATGAAGAGGAGCTTCCTACCTTCGGTCGAGATCTGCCCGGCTTCAACCGCGAGGATCTCATTTCCTTCGGCGCAAAGCTTAACTAGCCGGATCGTAGCTTCCGGAATTGCTCGAGAGACGAAGGGTTAGGAGGAAAACAAGGGTCTGGTACAGAAAATTACAAAAAGAGAGGTTCAACCCTCTCGCCATACATATTGGATAGCATCATGAGAGCATTCAACCCTCTCGCTACAAATATCAGGTCGTTTCACAGAGAGTAGAGAACCAATAAAAATATGTTTTCTCTCTAAATTTGTGCCGTCGCATGTAACTGGAAATTCCGTAGAAACGACGACGGATCAATCTTGTTGAACCGGTTTGAATTCAACGTCATCCCGGATCCTCATTTCCCGAGTTTACTCGTAGATCATAGGCGCAGGTTTTTGCTGTTCTGGAGGTATCTCCTGAAGCGATAATCGGGTGGCTAGCCGAGGCCGGCCGAACTTGGCAGGACATCTTTCCGGAAGCGCCCTCATTTTTCGATGATGAGAATAATTAGCCGCACTTTCGTGGAGAGTTTGGTAATCGTTTATGCTTCAATTGAATTTCTTCCGAAAATCTGTCCACTATCTCATTTGTCGCCCATTTATGGTTGTTCGTGACGCCTCAATAGCCCCTCACCTCATGCGAAACGTCCCAAATGGCCATCCCGGCACGCTGATATATTTAATTCCCTGTTGAATGCAGGATATATCAATCAGTAGGATGTATTTATGCGTTTGTAGATATGTGTGTCGATGATGGAGCCTTTGAACCGACGGTTTCGACGAATTTTGCCTCGCCCCAACTCACGAGATCCGCGACACCACCTTCCGGCATACTCCCGAGGGAGGAGTGACATTGCGGGTTATCGTCATGATCGATCGTCAGAGGCGGGCTCTCCGCCAAAACGAGTGGCGCGATTTTCTGAAGAGCGTCGGCATAGTTGAGTCGACCTGACGCCCAGATCGCCGCGCGCCGGACCACCCAATGAACCGATGGATCGGTTGCAAGCCTGATGAGTTCCGGCGCAAAAGTCTCATCGCGTGTCCAAGAAGGGCGGCGGTTATACCAGCGGTCATGATGATTGATCCACATAGGCGCACTGTCTCATACCGATTGAGGTGATGACTTGTGGGCTGTCGAGGAGTTTCAGCCAGGCGTCGCAAGCAGCATCGATGATCACCTCATAGGTGTCGAACACGCGGTTCGAGAGCCAGTTGGAGCGCAGGTATTGCCAGATATTCTCGACTGGATTGAGTTCTGGGGCACGCGAGGGCAGGAAGATTGGGGTGATATTGTCGGGTATATCGAGATTTGCGGTGGTGTGCCATCCGGCGCGATCGAGCAGCAACACGGCATGCGCGCCGTCGGCGACATGGCGACTGATCTCGTCGATGTGAAGCTGCATCGCCTCGGTATCGACATACGGCAGGGCGAGCGCTGCCCCTTTCCCGCGCGCTGGACAAATGGCGCCGAAGAGATAGGCGCTCTTATAGCGCTGGTCGGCCGGCTGGCGAGGCCTGGTTCCGCGCCGCGCCCATTGCCGCACCAGGCCATTTTTCTGGCCGATACGCGCCTCGTCCTGCCACCAAATCTCCACCGGCGTGCCGTCTGGCAGATCGGCCAGATGCGCCTTCAGCGTGCGGGAGAAGTTTTAAATGCCTCGATGATCTCGCCATTCTGGGCGGGGTGGCGCGGTCGGGCGCTCATGTGGGAGAAGCCAAGTTCCTTCAGAAGCTTCCCGACATGGCGCTCGTGGATAATCAACGCCGAAGCGCTCCTTGATGGTAAGCGCGAATTTCTCCGCACCTTCTGTATTTGAGTGAGCTTTGGCATGTGGTGTCCACTTAAAAGAGGTGGACACCAAGTTATGGATGAAGGTCAAAAACTCGCGGTA
>NZ_JALBGV010000075.1 GCF_023006505.1 Neorhizobium sp. SHOUNA12A | reverse complement strand
GGCGGTACGCACGCCGACGGAGCGGCGCACCAGCGTCATGGCCAGCGTGTCGGCTTCCAGCGTCTCGGCGGTGCCACGCATCAGGCTGTGACGCAGCAACGCCACCAGCGCCTGGGCGCGCGCATCGATCCTGAGCCGCTGCTTGTTGAAGACAACGCGCGATCCCTTGGGATTGCGGTGCTCGGCCGGGACCAGTTCCTCCAGCATCGCCTCGGGCACGTCCATGCTGAGGCAGGAATCGCCGCCTTCGACCGGATGGCTGATCTGGTAGGCCTCGTCGCAGTTGAAGAACAGCACCTGGTTGGCCTCGGCGACGGTGTCGTCGCGGCCGACATGGCGCATGAACACGCCGCGATAGGGGAAGACGAGGCTGGTTGCATGCGAGCATTCCTCGCCGCTCCGGTGCCGGCATTCACCGCCACACACGACGTCGCGGACCTTGATCAGGTCAGTATCGAGGAGCTTTGTGACGGCGAGCTGGCTCATGGAGGACCTTGGGATACCTCGTGGATGTCGTCAGGTATATACTCTCCGGCAGCCCGTCAGGCCACCCGTTTCATGCCTTCAGCGCCTCGATAAGTTCAGCCATGTCGTCCGGCATCGGTGCTTTGAATTCCATCACCTCGCCGGTGCGGGGGTGTTCGAAGGCGAGCAGAAAGGCGTGCAGCGCCTGACGTGGAAAGCGGTTGACGACGCTCTTGGCGAAATCCGGCAGCAGGTTAGCCTTGGTCTTGAAGCCGGCGGAGTAATCCTGATCGCCGATCAGCGGGTGGCCGATATGGGCCATGTGCACGCGTATCTGATGGGTGCGGCCGGTTTCCAGCCGGCATTCGATCAGCGCGGCGAGCGCGGTCGCATCCGGCTTCTCGTGGAACCGTTCGATCACCTGGTAATGGGTGATGGCCTCGCGGGCGTCGCTTGCGTCTTCCTTCTGCACGGCGCGCTTGGTGCGGTCTCCGGCGCGTCCGAGCGGCGCGTCGATCGTGCCCTTCAGCCCGCGCGGACGGCCCCAGACGACGGCCTGATAGGCGCGCTCCAGGGGACCCGAGCGGCCATGGTCGGCGAACTGGTCTGCGAGGTGGCGATGGGCGATATCGTTCTTGGCGGCGACCATCACGCCGCTCGTATCCTTGTCGAGCCGGTGGACGATGCCGGGACGCTTGACGCCGCCGATACCGGAGAGGCTTGCGCCGCAATGATGGATCAGCGCATTGACCAGCGTGCCGGTCCAGTTGCCGGCGCCCGGATGGACGACGAGGCCGGCGGGCTTGGCGATGACGATCAGGTCGGCATCCTCGTAGAGCACTTCGAGCGGGATATCCTCGCCCTTGGGCTCAGGGTCCTCGGGTTCCGGAAGGTCGATCTCGACGGTGTCGCCGGCATTGATCTTCTTCTTCGGCTCGAGAACCGGTTTGCCGTTCAGGCTGACGGCGCCCTGTTCGATCAGGGCCTTGATGCGGTTTCGCGAAAACTCGCCTTCGAGCACCGAAGTCAGCCAGGCGTCCAGCCGTCCTTCGGCCTCGTCGGAGGCGGTGAGGACTTTCCTTGGGCGCTCGGCTTCTTTAAAGGGATCGTTCATTCAATCATTCCGATAGCATTCGACAAGAACAAGGACGTCCCATGCCCCAACCCGAGATCGAGGAAAAGGAAGAGCCGCTTGATCCGGCAATGGAGAGAATCCGCCGGAAAATGGTGCTTCTGATACTCGTTTCGGGCGGGATCTTGTTCGTCTGCTTTATGGCGGTCCTTGGCGCCATTGTCTATAAGGTCGCGCAGCGGCCTGCCAAGCCAGAGACGATCGCCTCGACAGGCGGGTTCTCGGTGCCGGCCGGCCAGCCGCTTGCTGCAACCGCAGAACTGCCTCCCGGCTTCGTGGTGCAGGGCGTATCGCTCTCCGGCAGCCAAATCCTGTTCTACGGCCTGCTGACCGGCGACCAGAAGATCTTCATCTACGATATCGCCGCCGGCCGCATCGTTGCCGATGTGACGGTGGCCGTTCCGCAATAATGGCGCCGGTTCGCATCGAAGACGCGGACGACCCGCGGATCGCCGAATTCCGGTCGATCCGCGAGCGGGACCTGACCGGACGCGAAGGGCGGTTTATAGCCGAGGGTACGGTGGTGCTCAGGATGCTCGCCGCCGCGCATGGTTCGGGTGGCGATTTTCTGACCGAGAAGATCCTGCTGCTCGAAAACCGGGTTGCGGGGCTTTCCGAGATCCTTGAAGGTTTTCCGGCAGATATTCCGGTCTATGTGGCGTCCACTGCCGTGCTCGATCAGATCGCCGGTTTCCACCTCCATCGCGGGGTGCTGGCGCTTGGCCGCCGCCGGCAGGAGAGGAGCGCTTCCGAACTGATTGCGAGGCTGCCGGAGAAGGCGTTGGTAGTCGCCGCCTTCGGCATCTCCAATCACGACAATATAGGCTCGATCTTTCGCAATGCTGCAGCTTTCGGCGCCGATGCGGTGCTGCTCGACGAGAGTTGCTGCGATCCGCTCTATCGAAAGGCGCTGCGCGTCTCGGTGGGGTCGGTGCTTTCGGTGCCTTATACGCGGCACGGCACGATGTCCGATATCCTGGCGGTGCTGATGGAGAACGGTTTTGCCGTTTGGGGGCTTTCTCCGACGGGCTTCGTGGAAATCCGCGATGTGCCGGCGTCGGATCGGATGGTGCTGATCACTGGCACGGAGGGCGAGGGGCTGCCGGCAGAGGTGCTTGCCCGCATCCGATCGGCGCGCATCGCTCAGGCGCCAGGTCTCGACAGCCTCAATGCAGCGACGGCGACGGGGATCGCGCTCTACGAGATCGCCATGGCTCAGGGCAGGTTATAGAAGTCTCAGTTATTCGCGTCCTGGGCGGTAGCGAGCGTCTTCTTCGACTTCGCTGCCAGACTTTCCCGGTTGCCGTTTCCGGATTTGCCGGAGAGGATCTTGTGGATCGGTGAGGACGAACCTTCGGACGCCGCCGTCATCGCCACCATGCTGGCGGCGATCGCGGCGAGCTCCTGGCGAATCGCTTCGTCGCTGCCGCTGTCGTTCTGCAGGCGCTCGGAGAGCGCCATTGCTCTACTGCGGGCATCCTCAGCCATTCTGGCCACGACGGGATCGACGTCGGGTTGTCCGGAAATCCGGGCTTGTCGCGGAGGCGGAGCATGCGGAATTTCACGCAGGTTGATGTCCTCCGGAGTAATCTTCTTTTTCGGCCCCGCCTTTATCACCGGGCGGACGACGGCCGAATCGCGAAGGGCGCGACTGGAATCCCGCGCTTCGGCATTGGCGCCTTTCAGCTTGTCCCGCAACCGACCGATCTCTGCAAGCCGGCGCTCCAGCGTCGTCTCCCTGTCGGCACGGTCGGCAATTTCCTTGGCAAGCTTGTCCTCAAGTCGCTGGACGCGATGCTCTTCCTGGGCGAGCCGGGCCTCGGCGTCCTTGGCGCGGGAGGTCTGCAGCCGGACGTCGTTGCGCAACGTGTCCCGTTCGTCGCGCAAGGCGGTGATCCGGAATTTCAGGTTCTCCACCTCGGTGTCGCGGGTGGAAAGGTCGATCCGGAAGTTGTCGGCGTCGGCTATCATCAAAAGCTCGCGCTGCTGCAGCTTCTCGATCTCCTGATCCTTGGCGGCGACGCTCTGCTCGGCGGTTTCGAGCGCTGCCTTCAACTGCTGAATATAGCTGTCCTCCTGACGCAGGCGCGAGCGGGCGTCGGCGGCCTCGACATCCATGGTGTCGATCTGGGTACGCAGGTCGGTGATTTCGGATAGCAGCTGCCTGGTTTCCTCGGCAAGGCTTTCGCTCCTGATCTGCAGCGCGACCGCCTTGTCTCTTTCCTGGACGAGTTCCTGCTTGGTACGCGCGTTCTCCGCGGCATAGACGGCGCGGGCCATATCTCGCTGGGCGCGGACTTCCTGCGGGCTGATCGGCAGCGTCGCCTTGATACGGTTTTCGGTGTAGCGCACGATGCGATTATGGACCGCCGGGGCAATCAGCATCACTGCAAGTGCGGCGCTCAGGAAACCCAAGCCGAACAGAAGAGCAAACTGAATCACGATGCGGCCGTTTCGCGGTCTGGATGGAAATGCGCAGGCTGTTTAAGCATGGCCGCATTCAACCGGCAAGCGCCCTTCAGGCAGAAGGCGGGATTACGGGTCGCTGCGGCGAAAAACATCAAATCCCCTCCGGTGTCCGGGGAGGATAATGGTAAATTTCAGAAAGGGTTCCAGGTCGGCGACTGGGTGAGCTTCAGATAACCGACGTTGATGCCGAGGCGAGCGCCGAGGCCGGTGCGAATCGGTACCAGGATCACATTGTTGTTGCGCAGCACCGTCATGCCAACGCCGGCGACCACGAAGGCAGAGCCGGACACGCCGCCGAAGCGCGCATAAAGGCTGTTGACCGAGGGAAGGTCATAGACGAGCATCATCGCGCGTGTGCCTTGGCCGCCGTAATCGATGCCGAGCGAGGGCCCTTGCCAGAACACCGGGTGCTGGCCGGCGTTCTTGGTGTAGAGTTCGCCCTCGCCATAGGTCAGGCCGGCGATGAAGGCGCCCGACCCTTCCTGGCCGAGGATATAGCCGTTCGGCAGGCCGTATTGCGAAAAGGCCTTCTCGACGACCTTGGCAAGCCCGCCGCTGGTGGAGCCGAAGAAGCCGTGGCCGGCATCGACGATTTCCTGGGCAGAATATTGGTTGGCGCCCTGCTGGGCTGATGCCGGGCCTGCGAAGATCGCGATCACGGCAAACACCGTCGCTGCGAAACGTGCGAGGGCCGAAGGGGTGTGGATGCGCATTGTCAGATCCATGATTGTATCATCCAGGGGCATGCCTTTTGCATCATGCTTAAGGCCCAGCCATTTTGAGGCCATGATCTTAACAATCGGTTTACCAAATATGGTGTCATTATGACCAGGAACATTGCTTCATCCCCGCGCAACCTTCAGATGGCAAGGCGAACGCGGGGGGAGCATTTCCCAAACAGGAGACCTACATGCCGAAGAATCCGAATCTTACCCTTGCCGGGCCAGATCTCGCGGCACTTCTGTGCAGCCGTGTCTGCCATGACGTGATCTCCCCGGTCGGCGCGATCAACAACGGCCTTGAGCTTCTCGACGAAGGTGCCGCCGACGGCGACGCGTTCGACCTCATCCGCACCTCGGCCCTCAACGCCTCTGTGCGCCTCAAGTTTGCCCGCCTCGCATTCGGTGCTTCCGGCTCGGTCGGCGCCTCGATCGACACCGGCGAGGCCGAAAAGGCCGCCAAGGATTTCGCCATCGCCGAAAAGAAGACCGAGGTCACCTGGAACGGCCCGCGGGCTATCATCGCCAAGAACCGGGTCAAGCTGCTCCTCAACCTTTTCCTTGTCGCGTATGCGGGCATTCCTCGCGGCGGCTCGATGGACGTGACGCTGGAAAATCCGGAATACGACGCGAAATTCATCCTCACCATCAAGGGACGGATGATGCGCGTGCCGGCCAAGTTCGTCGAAATCGCCAGCGGCACGCTTGAAGAGCCGATCGATGCCCATTCGATCCAGCCCTATTACACGGTACTGCTTGCGGAAGAGTCCGGCATGGAGCTGAGGCACGTGGTTTCGGAAGACAAGATCGTCTTCATCGCCGAAACTGTGGCTGCCTGAGACGATCTCCGGTTGATTGCTGCCCAAGGGTAACCATTCATTAGTGCCATCCTCCTAATGATAGACGCTTGGAACCAGAGCGGGTTCAGCGTCAGGGGAACACGATGCAGCGTTTAATGATCGCCGACGGATCGGACATCGTACGGACGGTCGGCAAGCGGATCCTGTCGGAACTGGGCTTTCTCGTCGTCGAGGCCGACACCGCGCGCGCGGCGGTGACGCGCTGCAATGCCGAGCTTCCCAATTTCCTGATCGTCGACGCTGGCCTGGAGGGCGCGCTCGAACTCATCGGCACCATCCGGGCGATGCCGAACGGCAAGAGCATCCGCATCTTCTATTGCGTCATAGAGGCGGACCTGAAGAAGATGATGGCCGGCAAGCGCGCCGGTGCGGACGATTTCCTGCTGAAGCCTTTCGATCGCAAGATCCTGACGTCGGTCTTCTCGGCCCTGGCACAGGCGGCCTGATCCACAAGCCGATACATCTACATCCGCTCGACCCAGGGCAGCCCACATGGCCGCCGCTTTTCGTTTGAGGTCCGCAAGCAGGCTCAAAACAAAACGCCCGCCGGGCAAGCCAGGCGGACGTTTCGAAAGGGGATTTTCAAGGCAGCTCAGGCGGTTTCGGCGTATTCCGCCTCAGGTTCACGCAGCACGTAGCCACGGCCCCAGACGGTTTCGATGTAATTTGCGCCGCCGGCGGCATTGGCAAGCTTCTTGCGCAGCTTGCAGATGAAAACGTCGATGATCTTCAGTTCCGGCTCGTCCATGCCGCCGTAAAGGTGGTTCAGGAACATTTCCTTGGTGAGCGTGGTACCCTTGCGGAGCGAAAGGAGCTCCAGCATCTGGTATTCCTTGCCCGTCAGGTGAACGCGCTGGCCGCCGACTTCGACGGTCTTGGCGTCGAGATTGACGATCAGTTCGCCGGTGATGATGATCGACTGTGCATGACCCTTGGAACGGCGGACGATCGCGTGGATGCGAGCGACCAGTTCATCCTTATGGAAGGGCTTGGTCATATAGTCATCGGCGCCGAAACCGAGACCACGGACCTTGTCTTCGATGCCGGCCATGCCGGACAGGATGAGGATCGGTGTTTTGACCTTCGAAAGCCTCAGAGTGCGAAGCACTTCGTAGCCCGACATGTCGGGCAGGTTGAGGTCGAGGAGAATGATATCATAGTCGTAAAGCTTGCCGAGATCGACACCTTCCTCACCGAGGTCGGTCGTATAGACGTTAAAGCTTTCCGATTTCAGCATCAGCTCGATGCTCTGGGCAGTCGCGCTGTCATCTTCGATGAGTAGAACCCGCATATTTTTCCCCTTTACCGCCGCGTAAGGTATCTTTGCCCCCTTACTCGATACGGATCCAGACTGAGCCTGATTTGGAAGCTGCCACTAAATGGTTAACAAATTATGATTCAACCTGGCAAGGTTCATGATTTCGTTAAGCAAAATTAGTAGCAACCTGATTTCCCTTTAAGATTGGTCATCACCAGGACTGAATCAGCGGATGAGGAAATTCCGCTAAGTGATTCATTCGACTCATACATTGTCGCGGCCAATTTAGGCCCTGGCATTTACCGACCCTTAAACGATCCGGTTTATCATTAATGATGCCCGTAAACGAAAGGTTAACGCGAAGCTTAATTTATTAACGTCGCGGGAATTTTTTGATCCGGAGTGTACCAATCCGGATACACGGGCCTGGGTCTCGCTATCCACGGAGTATTGCGTATGAAGTCGCGTGACAGCCTGGTTCGCCTGAAAAGTTTTCAGGTCACCGAAAAGCGTCGTCAACTGCAGCAGTTGCAGATGATGATGGCCGAATTTGAGAGAATGTCTAAAGAGCTCGAGCATCAGATCACTCTGGAAGAGAAGAAATCCGGGATTACCGACCGGAATCACTTCGCTTATCCGACTTTCGCAAAGGCGGCCCGCCAGCGCGCGGACAACCTTCAGGTGTCGATTCGCGAGCTGAAGGTCCAGGAGGAAAGCGCAGAACTGGCGCTTGAGGAAGCGGAAGCGGAATTTGCCAAGGCCTCGGCGCTCGAAGAGCGCGATGGCGGAATGCGCGCCCGCGCTTAGTCGGGCGGCATCAACGACGGAATGTCATAATCTGGGGCGGTGCCGCGGTGCCGGGCCCCATTTCCGTTTTTTGTTTTCCGTTAACGTCTGTGATTCGGGTTCGGCATCCCACGTTAACGAAGAATATCCTGCCAGTCGGGGTGTCGTTCCGCCTGGGCCTTGAAGAACGGGCAGAGCGGGATGATCTTCCAGCCACCCTTGCGGGCTTCTTCCACTGCATGCAACGCCAGCGCCTGGCCGACCCCTTTGCCGCGAAGTTCGTCGGGAACTCCGGTATGGTCGACGATGATAAGTTCCGGGGAGGCGCGCGAATAGGTCATTTCCGCATAATGACCTTCGACCTCGGCCACGTAGCGGCCGCCCGACCGCGTCTCTTCATCGGTGATATTCATGATTGTCCTGCTTCTGTCCGTTCGCCGATGGTGTAATACGGGGAGGGCCGGAGGGAAATAGCTTAAACTGCCTGCCCAAGGCTGACACATCGTCAACGGAGAAAGCGATGAACTGGCTGCGGCCGCTTCTTCTGGCGCTGGCCACGATCTTTCTGGCGCTCGGGCTCTTCCTGCCGATCATCCGTTTTGAGCGGCTCTATTTCTTCACCGAGACTCCGTCTCTGCTGGCACTCGTCGCGGCACTGTTCCAAGAGGGAGATGTGGCATTGTCGATGGTGGTCGGGCTGTTTTCGATCGTTTTTCCGATCGTCAAGCTTTTGGGATTAGCGGTGCAGCTGTCCGGACGGTCGGCGGAGGGGGGATTTTTCCGCCGCGCGATGCCGCATCTCTCGAAATGGTCGATGATGGACGTGATGCTGGTGGCGATCGTCGTCTTCGCCGCGAAGAGCAGCGGCCTGGCTGTTGCGGTCTCGCAGCCGGGCCTCTGGTTCTACGCCGCCTCGGCCATCATCGCCGGACTGCTGCCGTCATTGTCCCGGATCGGATCGGGGCAGAACTGACCGATTTTTAGAAACCGAAAGGTGCCGCTGCATCCATTGCAGCGGCACCTTTTGTTTTCCGGTGCGGGCTTGGCACCCGCGAATTCGGCGTCAGTGACGATATTGCTGAATGCGCGTGGTGCGCAGGCCGGCCAGGCCGTGATCGTTGATGGAGGACTGCCAGGACAGGAATTCCTCGACGGTGAGCGTGTAACGCTCGCAGGCTTCTTCCAAGCTCAACAGGCCGCCGCGAACCGCGGCTACCACCTCTGCCTTTCGCCGGATGACCCAGCGGCGCGTATTGGCCGGCGGAAGATCGGCGATCGTCAAGGGGCTGCCATCGGGGCCGATGACATATTTTACTCGGGGACGTATCATTTCGGTCATTGGACTCTCTACACAACGCAAGACCACGTCGGTGAGCCTAGCCGCCCAGTTTTAATATTTGACTAAACAGGCCGCAGCATTTGTTCCCACTGTGGCAACAATCGCATTGCGTGTCCCAAGGCAGGACGAAAAAGGCTTCCCGGCCGCTGAAAAGGCGGTGTTTCGATGGTTGGGCAGCCCCGGCGAAGGCGGCGATCAGAAACCTTCGCCGCCACGAAATTCGGCGAGCAGCGTGCCGAACATGATACGCAGGTCGAGCAAAATAGAGAAATTGTCGATGTAATGGAGGTCGCATGCGATACGGGCGCGCGCCTTGCCGGGGCGATCCGTTGGTCCGCGAAGACCGCGCATCTGTGCCAGGCCGGTCATGCCGGGTCGCATCGAATGGCGGCGATGATAATCTGCAACCAGGTTCTCGTAAGGAATGCCGGCAGCGAGCATGTCGATCGCGTGACAACGCGGTCCGACCAGCGACATGTCGCCTTTCAGGACGTTCAGAAGCTGGGGCAGTTCGTCGATATTGGCCTTGCGGATGAGAGCGCCGACACGGGTGATGCGCGGATCGTCGCGCACCGTCTGGGCGATCCCCTTCGCGTCGCCGAGGTCGGTGCGCATGGAGCGGAACTTGTAGACCCGGAACCTGCAGCCGTCCTTGCCCCAGCGCGTCTGTGTGAAAAGCACCGGGCCGTCGCTGTCGATGCGGATCGCCAGCGCGACGACCAGCATCAGCGGCAGGAGCAGGACCAGTGCCGAAAGCGAGACGCCGATGTCGATTGCGCGCTTTGCCGCGAGTTGCACCCGACGGCTGCCGCTGGATGCAAGGCGGGTGGATCCAGGGCAGGATTTAGGTGGTGCGATGGATTGCCAAATGCGAGTTGGCGGCGGCTCGCCACGCCGCCTGGCGCTCGACCTGTCGGCGGCGTCGTCATGCAGATCAGGAACACTCAAAACCAGCCACCCGTGCTCTACCCCCGAGCCTCGAAGGCAGCGGTGGCCTTTAATAGAACACCTCCCGAGATGAGTCATCAGCCAAGTTAACCTGGCGTTAAGAATGAAAAGAACTTTAGAATTTGCTGTTATGACAGCATTGCCAAGGATAGCTCTGTTTTTCCGGCGCCCAATTCCAGTTGTGCGGTTCCTGCATGCCCGAGTGTCAGGTAATCTCCGGCGGAAAAGGAAAAGATTCCCGTTGCGGACTGCATTTGTGCTCCACCGGCGATGCCGTTCAACAGAATAAGCGGCTGCGTTGCATTCTGCATCAGGCTGGTCGCATGGCCGGACGACGACAGGACCGCGACATTGAGGGCGACGAGGTACAGGCCGTCAGCTGGCACGACGACCCGGTTGCCGCCGCCGGCAACCGCGGTGCCCAGCGAAAGGCCGCCGTGTGCGAGGGTGAAGGTGGTGAAGCCGCTCTGCTGGCCGGCGGTCGGAGCGAAACTGGTGCCGGTGCGGTAAGCGCGGGCGGCCGGCTGGTTCGGTTGCGAAACATGGCCGCCGGGCGAGATCGATAGGCCCGTTTTCCAGGTCGTCCCGTCGCTGACCTTGACGGAGAACTCGGTGTCGCCGGCCAGGCCCATTTCCGCATAACCCGTCCAGTTCGACTGGAAGAGCAGCGAGGCCGTGTCGGTCGAGGCGGCCTTGTTGACCTTGATCTGGTGACCGTTGCCGGCGTGGTTGAACAGGCTTGCCGGCGAGGCGAGCACAAGCCGGTTGGTGCTGTCGGGCGTCGCATTGATGCCGAGTTCGTCGAGGCGGCCGGTCGCGGGCAGGGGGATGTCCTGCCAGAGCGTGCCGGAAAATACTTTCAGCCTTTGGGAAGCGGCAAACCAGGCGCGCCAGCCGACACGTGGCTCTGTAAATGCCCAATAGCCATCCTGCCAGGAGGCAATGTGTCCCGTCTTACCGGCCCAGGCGCCGGTCGGCGCGGTCGCGACCAGATAACAGGCGCCCTCGGCGGGTGCGCCGGGCGGGTTCTCGAGTTCCTCGGTGATCGTCAGATGCACCAGCGCGTCGAGCCGCAGCAGCGACTCGTTGTGCGTCACGTGTTTCTGGGCCTGCGAGGGCAGGATGAAAGGCATGTTCAGGTTCGCGGTCGTGTCGGCCATGGCTGTCTCCATTCGGTCGCCCGGGAGTCTAAGGCCTATCGCAGAGACGGGGAGGCGGAGGCGGCCAAGCCTTTGAAAAGCCTGACAGGGACCTGCTGAAACGTACCCGCTTCAACACTGCGTGCCTTTGAAGCAACGGATGGGCGTTTCGCCGCATGCAGGCTTCTGGATGTCCTGATTGCGCTTGTCCTTTCTCTCGCATATGCGAATGTGAGCGCGGCGAGAGACAGGGAAAAGCATGCGTTATTCGGCCTATTCGATCTTCAAGGAAGCGCTGTCCGGCAACCGGATGTGGAAGCCGGCCTGGCGCGAACCGCAGCCGAAACCGCATTACGACGTCATCATTGTCGGCGGCGGCGGGCACGGGCTTGCGACCGCCTACTATCTCGCCAAGGAATTCGGCATTACCAATGTCGCGGTGCTTGAAAAGGGCTATCTCGGCTCCGGCAATGTCGGGCGCAACACGACGATCATCCGCTCCAACTATCTGCTCGAAGGCAACAACCCGTTCTACGAGTTCTCGCTGAAGCTCTGGGAAGGGCTGGAGCGGGATTTCAACTACAATGCCATGGTCTCGCAGCGCGGCATGCTCAACCTCTTCCATTCCGACGGCCAGCGGGACGCCTATGCCCGCAGGGGCAACGGCATGCGTATCCATGGCGTTGACGCCGAACTGCTCGACCGCGAGCAGGTGCGCAGAAAAGCGCCCTATCTCAATTTCGACCACGCCCGTTTCCCGATCATGGGCGCTCTCTACCAGAAGCGCGCCGGCACGGTGCGGCATGATGCGGTCGCCTGGGGTTACGGCCGTGGGGCGGACGCCCGCGGCGTCGACCTGATCCAGCATTGCGAGGTGACGGGTATCCGCCGCGAGAACGGTCTCGTCACCGGTGTCGAGACGACCAGGGGCTTCATCGGCTGCAACAAACTGGCGCTCGCAGCAGCCGGCAATACGACCACCGTCGGGCGGATGGCCGATCTCGAACTGCCGATCGAGTCGCATGTGCTGCAGGCCTTCGTTTCGGAAGGGCTGAAGCCCGTCGTCGACCATGTGATCACCTATGGCGCCGGCCATTTCTATATATCGCAGTCGGACAAGGGCGGGCTGGTGTTCGGCGCCGAGATCGATTTCTATTCCTCCTATGCGCAGCGTGGCAATCTGCAGACGGTCGAGCACACGATGGAGGAGGGTGTGTCGCTGATCCCCGGCCTGTCGCGCGCCAAGGTCTTGAGAAGCTGGGGCGGTGTCATGGACATGTCGATGGACGGATCGCCGATCATCGATCGCACGCCGATCGACAATCTCTATCTGAACTGCGGCTGGTGTTACGGCGGCTTTAAGGCGACGCCGGCCTCCGGTTTCTGTTTTGCCCACCTGATCGCCAAAAACGAGACGCATCACGTCACCCGCTTCATGCGGCTCGACCGGTTCGAGCGCGGCTACACGATCGACGAAGCGGGCCGCGGCCCTCAGCCGAACCTCCACTGAGCAAGATCCCCCATGGCAAGCCTGATCACCTGTCCGCATTGCGGCACCAGACCCAAGGAAGAGTTTTCGATCCGCGGGGCCGCCGCGCCGAAACGCCCTTCACCGACCGCCAAGGACGAGGTCTGGCACGCTTATGTCTATGTGAGGGACAATCCGAAGGGCCGATACCAGGAATATTGGCACCATATCGCCGGCTGCCGCCGTTTTCTGGTGGTCGAGCGCGACAACCTCACCCATGAGGTTTTCGGCGTGACCGACGCTTCGGAATTCAAGTGGGCGGGAGCTGCCGAATGACCTCCTATCGTCTCGGGTCCGGCGGCGCGATCAATCGCGGCCAGTCGCTCAGCTTCACCTTCGACGGCCAGACCTACAAGGGGTTCGAGGGCGATACGCTCGCCTCGGCGCTGCTTGCCAACGATCAGATGCTGATCGCCCGCAGCTTCAAGTACCATCGCCCGCGCGGCGTGGTGACGGCAGGCTCCGCCGAGCCCAACGCGCTGATGACGATCGGGTCCGGCGCGCGGGCCGAGCCGAATGCCCGTGCGACGGTGGTCGAGCTCTATAACGGCCTTGCCGCCGCAAGCCAGAACCGCTGGCCGTCGCTGAAACACGATTTCGGCGCGGTGAACGATCTCTTCTCGCCGTTCCTCGGCGCCGGTTTCTACTACAAGACCTTCATGTGGCCGGGCGTGCTTTGGGAAAAGCTGTACGAGCCGCTGATCCGTCGCGCCGCCGGGCTCGGCAAGGCCACGATGCAGGCTGATCCGGACCGTTACGAAAAGTCCTGGGCGCATTGCGACCTGCTGGTGATCGGCGCGGGCCCGACCGGTCTCATGGCGGCGCTTGCGGCGGGCCGGGCAGGGGTGCGGGTTGTTCTGGCGGACGAGGGGTTTCGGCTGGGCGGTTCGCTGCTGTCGGAAAGCGCGGCGGTCGACGGGCGGCCGGCTGCGGAATTCGCGGCTGATATCGTCGCGGAACTGGCGTCGCTGCCGAATGTCACTCTGATGCCGCGTACGACCGTGTTCGGCTGGTATGACGACATGGTGTTCGGTGCCGTCGAGCGGGTGCAGAAACACGTGGCCTCGCCATCGCCGGACCTGCCGATGGAGCGGCTGTGGCGCGTCGTCGCCAAGCAGGCGATCCTCGCCACTGGAGCGGAGGAACGGCCGCTCGTCTTCGGCGGTAACGACAAGCCGGGCGTGGTGACGGCAGGGGCTGCCCGCACCTATCTCAACCGCTACGGCGTCGCTGTCGGCGGCAAGGTCGCCGTCTTCACCAATGGCGGCTCCGGGTACCGCACCGCGGCCGATCTCTTAGCGCAGGGCGTCGACGTCACCGCCATCATCGATGCGCGGCCGCAATCGGCCGATCCGGTGCCGGAAAGCGTGAGGGTCATCCGCAACGGCTCGGTCATCGCTACCAAGGGGCGCCACCGAATCGAGGGGCTGATTGCCGAGCGTTCCGGCTTCGAGGAGGTGATTGGCTGCGATGCGTTGGCGATGTCGGGCGGCTGGTCGCCGATCGTGCATCTGATGTGCCAGCGCGGCGCCAAGCCGGTGTGGTCGGACGAGAAGCAGGCATTTCTGCCGCCTGACGTCGGCGGCGCTTTCTTGGCTGCGGGTTCGGCTGCCGGTCATGCGTCGATCGGGGATTGTCTGAAGGACGGTTCGGCCAAGGCGCATGCCGCACTCGAGGCGCTGGGCAGGCTGGTGGGCGCGCTTGAAACGCCCGAGGTCGAGGGCGAATACGATCCGTCCTTCGTGCCGCTCTGGTACGTGCCGGGTGCCCGGGACAAGGCTTTCGTCGATTTCCAGAACGATGTGCATGTCGGCGATCTCGGCCTCGCCCAGCGGGAAGGTTTTCGCCATATCGAGCACACCAAGCGTTACACGACCGCCGGCATGGCGACCGACCAGGGCAAGCTCGGCAACGTCAACGCGGCCGGAATCGTCGCCGGCATGCGCGGGGTGTCGCCTGCCGAGATCGGCACCACCACATTCCGGCCGTTCTACACACCGGTCTCGTTCGGCGCTCTCGCCGGCACTGCGCGGGCCGAACATGCGGCTCCGGTGCGCACCTCGCCGCTGCATAACTGGGCGCGGAAGAATGGTGCGACCTTCGTGGACTCAGGCCTCTGGTACCGTTCCGCCTGGTTCCCGCGGGAGGGCGAAAAGACCTGGCGGGAGAGCGTCGATCGCGAGGTCCTGAACGTCCGCTCCAACGCGGGGCTCTGCGACGTCTCCACCCTCGGCAAGATCGAGATCTTTGGCGCAGGGGCGGCGGAATTCCTCGACCGCATCTATTCGAACGGCTTTCTCAAGCTGCCTGTCGGAAGGGCCCGCTACGGGCTGATGCTGCGCGAGGACGGTATCGTCTTCGACGACGGAACAGCGAGCCGGCTTTCCGAAAACCACTATGTCATGACCACGACGACGGCCTATGCCGCGGACGTGCTCGCACATCTGGAATTCTCGGCGCAGACCTTCTGGCCGGAACTCGACGTGCGCTTCGTCTCCTCGACGGATCAATGGGCGCAGATGTCGCTTGCCGGGCCGAAGGCGCGAATCATCATGAGCCGCGTGGTGCAGGACGATATTTCCGACGCGGCCTTCCCCTTCCTGGCTGCCCGGGACGTGACGCTCCGCGGCGGCCTGAAGGCCCGCCTTTTCCGCATCTCCTTCTCGGGCGAGCTCGCCTACGAGCTTGCGGTTCCGGCCGGCTACGGCGAGGCCGTTGCCGATGCGGTCATGGATGCAGGGCATGAGGAAGGGATCTGCGCTTATGGCGTCGAGGCGCTCAACGTGCTGCGCGTCGAGAAGGGGCATGTCACCCATAGCGAGCTCGATGGCCGCACCACGGCGGACGATGTCGGGCTCGGCCGGATGATGGCGATGCAGAAGCCGGATTTCATCGGCAAGCGGCTCTCCACGCGATTCGGGTTGACGGCGGCCGACCGGCTGCAGCTCGTGGGTCTGAAGCCGGTCGAGGCCGACAAGGAGATCAAGGCCGGTGCGCATCTCCTGAAGGATGGTGCAAAGCCCTCCCTCGCCAACGACCAGGGCTTTGTCTCGTCGGCTTGTTTTTCGCCAACGCTCGGGCATTTCATCGCGCTCGCCATGCTGAAATCCGGGCGCGAGCGGATCGGCGAACGGATCATGGTCTGGGACGGGTTGCGCGGTTCGGAAGTGCTCAGCGAAGTCTGTCCGCCAGTCTTCGTCGATCCCGAAAACAGCAAACTGCATCTCTGAGGGCTGCTTAATGTCGATCAACCTTCTCCACCGGCATGTCCTCGAGGATCATATTTCCGGTTTCGAGACGGACCCCAATCCGAACCACCTCTCCATTATTCGTCGGGCGGTAATCTTCACCGTTCTCGCCCATGCAGGCCAGGAGGCCGCCGTCGCCGAGGCCCTGTGGAATGCTCCGGATGTGGCGCCGCGCTTCTGCAGCCCGTCCGAATGGCTTGCCGTGTCGCGGACGGTCGGGGCCGAGACGGTCGCCGGCATGCTGTCCGAAATCGCGGGCGCATCCGTGGTCGACCAGAGCGACGGCCGGGTCTTGATGGAAATCTCCGGCCCGAGCGTGCGAAAGATACTGGCCAAATGCGTGGCGATCGATCTGCATCCGGAGGTGTTCGAGGAGGGGCATTCCGCCGCGATATTGTGCTGCCACGCTGAGGTAAATGTCGCGCGCACCGGTGCCGA
Organism: Neorhizobium sp. SHOUNA12A; assembly: GCF_023006505.1. GTDB lineage: Bacteria > Pseudomonadota > Alphaproteobacteria > Rhizobiales > Rhizobiaceae > Neorhizobium. Next base: position 11,756 of record NZ_JALBGV010000075.1, on the reverse strand, counting down.
CACGTTCGAGATCATCGTGCCGCGCTCGCTTGCCGGATCGGTTTTCGAGGAGCTGATGGAGATGGGCCGCGAGCATGCACTGACCCGCGGCTTCGTGGACTGAGCGCCGAGCCTGCAGGGCGAGGGTCGAATCTGAATTTAACGTTAACCGCGGGACGATCTTTAATTTCGAAAACCGGGCGCCTTGGCTAATTTTTCGACAGAAGCTGCCGGTTTTTTGGAATTTCTGATCTTTGTGTTGCCAGATTGTTGAGAAGTGCTGCGATTTTGTCGGTCTCGCGGCTTTTTGTCTTCCCATTCCTTACGAAAACGTTATGGAATGCGCCAAAGAACGTAAGAACCCGCAAGGGGCAAATAAACGAGATGCGACCCTTCCGGGATCGCATCCAGGGGAAAATATATGGAGTATTTTATCCAGCAGCTCATCAACGGGCTGACTCTTGGATCCATCTATGGCCTTGTCGCAATCGGCTATACGATGGTTTATGGCATCATCGGCATGATCAACTTCGCCCATGGCGATATTTTCATGCTTGGCGGCTTTGCCGCTCTCATCGTCTTCCTGATCGCAACCTCCTTCTTCGCCGGCATTCCGGTGGCGTTGCTTCTGCTGCTGATGTTACTCGTCGGCATGCTGATGACGGGGTTGTGGAACTGGACGATCGAGCGGGTCGCTTACCGGCCGTTGCGCGGTTCATTCCGGCTTGCGCCGCTGATCACCGCGATCGGCATGTCGATCGTGCTGTCCAACTTCATCCAGGTGACGCAGGGCCCGCGCAACAAGCCGATCCCGCCGATGGTGACCGACGTCTTCCATATCGGCGGCATCACCATCTCGCTGAAGCAGGTGCTCATCGTCATCATCACGGCGGTGCTGCTGTTCGCCTTCTGGTACATCGTCAACAAGACGCCGCTCGGCCGCGCCCAGCGGGCGACCGAGCAGGACCGCAAGATGGCGGCGCTGCTCGGCGTTGATGTCGACCGGACGATCTCGATCACCTTCATCATGGGTGCAGCGCTCGCGGCGGTCGCCGGTGGCATGTATCTGATGTATTATGGCGTCGCCTCGTTCAACGACGGCTTCATCCCAGGCGTCAAGGCGTTCACCGCAGCGGTTCTCGGCGGCATCGGGTCGTTGCCGGGTGCTGTTCTCGGCGGGCTTCTGATCGGCCTCATCGAGTCGCTGTGGTCGGCCTATTTCTCCATCGCCTACAAGGACGTCGCCACGTTTGCGATCCTCGCTTTCGTGCTGATCTTCAAGCCGACCGGCATTCTCGGCCGGCCGGAAGTGGAGAAGGTGTAACATGACAGCTTCCACCGAAACCGGTCACCCGAACGTGCTTGCCAAGGCGGTACGGGAAGGACTGTTCGCCGGCGTCATCGCCTTTTTCATGTTCCTGCTGTTCGTCGGCATCGAGACCTATCAGGACATCAACAACGCGCTCGTCTGGCGCACCCGCTGGGGTCTGCTGGCGATCTTCGTGGCTGTTGCTGCGGTCGGCCGCTTCCTGACTGTCGGCTTCATCAAGCCGCATGTCGACCGTCGCAAGCTCGCCAAGGCAAAGAGTGGAGTTCTCGAGATTTCCGAGAACAAGAGCTTCTTCCACAGGCATTTCCTCAAGATCGCGCTGGTTTTCCTGCTGGTCTATCCCTTCCTGTCGCTGCTGATCGTCGGCAAGCAGGGCTCGCTGAAATATGTCGACAATTTCGGCATCCAGATCCTCATCTACGTGATGCTCGCCTGGGGCCTGAACATCGTCGTCGGCCTTGCCGGACTGCTCGACCTCGGTTATGTCGCCTTCTATGCGGTCGGCGCCTATTCCTATGCGCTGCTGTCCTCCTATTTCGGCCTGTCCTTCTGGCTGCTCTTGCCGATGTCGGGCATTCTTGCAGCACTCTGGGGGATCATTCTCGGCTTCCCGGTTCTGAGGCTGAGGGGCGACTATCTCGCCATCGTGACGCTCGCCTTCGGTGAAATCATCCGCCTGGTGCTGATCAATTGGACCGACGTGACCAAGGGAACATTCGGGATTTCGGGTATCGCCAAGGCTTCGTTCTTCGGCATCTGGTCCTTCGATACCGGCAGCGCGAACAGTTTCGTCAAGGCGTGGGGCCTGTCGGCTTCCTCGGTCTATTACAAGATATTCCTGTTCTACATCATCCTGGCGCTCTGCATGCTCACCGCCTACGTCACCATCCGGCTTCGGCGCATGCCGATCGGCCGGGCCTGGGAAGCGTTGCGCGAGGACGAGATCGCCTGCCGTTCGCTCGGCATCAATACCGTCACCACCAAGCTGACCGCCTTTGCGACCGGCGCGATGTTCGGAGGGGTGGCTGGCTCCTTCTTCGCCACCCGCCAGGGCTTCGTGTCGCCGGAAAGCTTCGTCTTCCTGGAATCGGCCGTGATCCTGGCAATCGTCGTTCTCGGCGGCATGGGCTCGCTGACCGGCATTGCCATCGCCGCGGTGGTGATGGTGGGCGGTACCGAGGTGCTGCGCGAGATGTCCTTCCTCAAGGCCGTGTTCGGACCGGACTTCACCCCTGAACTCTACCGCATGCTGCTCTTCGGTCTGGCGATGATCATCGTCATGCTGTTCAAGCCGCGCGGCTTCGTCGGATCGCGAGAACCGACGGCCTTCCTCAAGGAGCGCCGGGCGGTTTCAGGAAGCTTTACCAAGGAGGGCCACGGCTGATGGCTCCCGGAACGACGACTATGACGAGTGGCATTGCTGGCGATACGATCCTCAAGGTCGAGCATCTGTCGATGAAGTTCGGCGGCCTGATGGCCATCAACGATCTGTCGCTGGAAGTGCGGCGCGGCGAGATCACCGCGCTGATCGGCCCGAACGGCGCCGGCAAGACGACGGTGTTCAACTGCATCACCGGCTTCTACAAACCGACCATGGGCATGCTCACCCTGCAGCGCAGGGACGGCAAGGAATACCTGCTGGAACGCCTGCGCGACTTCGAGATCCCCAAACTGGCCGGCGTCGCCCGCACGTTCCAGAACATCCGCCTGTTCTCGGGCCTGACGGTGCTCGAAAACCTGCTGGTCGCGCAGCACAATGCCTTGATGAAGGCATCGGGCTACACGATCCTCGGGCTTCTCGGCCTGCCGGCCTATAGCAGGGCCGTCGATGCCTCGATCGAAAAGGCGAAGTACTGGCTCGACAAGGCCGATCTGACCGATCGCGCCGACGATCCCGCCGGCGATCTTCCCTATGGCGCTCAGCGGCGGCTCGAAATCGCTCGTGCGATGTGCACCAATCCGGAACTGCTGTGCCTCGACGAGCCGGCGGCCGGCCTCAACCCGCGCGAATCGGCGGCTCTCAACACGCTCCTGCATCAGATCCGTGACGAGGGTGCGTCGATCCTGCTGATCGAGCACGACATGTCGGTGGTCATGGAGATTTCCGACCATGTCGTGGTGCTGGAATACGGCCAGAAGATTTCCGACGGTTCGCCGGACCATGTGAAGAACGACCCACGAGTGATCGCCGCGTATCTCGGCGTCGAGGATGACGAGGTGGAAGAGGTGATTGCGGTAGAACTCGAGGGGGGCAATCACTGATGGCGGCCGAGAACCTTCTGAAAGTCGAGGCTGTCGAGACTTATTACGGCAATATCCGTGCACTCGCAGGCGTCGATGTCGAAGTCAACAAGGGCGAGATCGTCAGCCTTATCGGTGCCAACGGTGCCGGCAAGTCGACGCTGATGATGACCATCTGCGGCAGCCCGCAGGCCCGAGCCGGCTCGATCATTTTCGACGGCGAGGACATCACCAAGCTGCCGACGCATTTGATCGCGCGGCGCCGCATCGCCCAGTCTCCCGAAGGCCGGCGGATCTTTCCGCGCATGACCGTCTACGAGAACCTGCAGATGGGGGCCGGCCTCGACAACCTCAAATATTTCAACGAGGACGTCGAGAAGATCTTCACGCTCTTCCCGCGCCTCAAGGAACGCCAGAGCCAGCGCGGAGGCACGCTTTCGGGCGGTGAACAGCAGATGCTGTCGATAGGGCGCGCGCTGATGGCCCGGCCGAAGCTGCTCCTGCTCGACGAACCTTCGCTGGGCCTGGCGCCGCTGATCGTCAAGGGCATTTTCGAGGCGATCAAGAAGCTGAACAAGGAAGAGGGCCTGACCGTCTTCCTCGTCGAGCAGAACGCGTTCGCGGCTTTGAAGCTCTCCGACCGCGGTTATGTGATGGTCAACGGCAAGGTGACGATGAGCGGTTCCGGAAAAGAACTTCTCGCCAATCCGGAAGTGCGCGCCGCTTACCTTGAAGGTGGACGGCATTGATCGCAAAGGTTGTACTTTTGACGACCGGAGGAATTTAGGATGCAGGGACTGTTTTTCGAAAGCGACAGCGGCGTGCGTTACCTCTTGCGTTTCCTCGTGCTGATGATCGGTTTCTGGACTGCCTGGCGGTCGGGCAAGGCCGCCGCCGAGGGCTGGAACGGCTATCCGACGGTGGTGGTCTATACGCTGCTACTCGGCGTGGCGATGCGTTTTCTGCACTATGCGCTGTTCCAGGGGCCGTTCATCAGCCCGTTCTACTACGTCCTCGACGTGATCGTCCTGCTCGTCTTTTCGGGCGCCGGATTCCGCATTCGCCGGACACGCCAGATGGTGCAGAATTACTATTGGCTCTACGAGCCGACTTCGGCTTTCTCCTTCAAGAAGAAAGATTGACAGCCGCACTTTTCTGTCCTCAGATTAGCTCGGGTTGAAATCATAAGTAACCTAGAGTGGAACATTTCCGGCGCAGTGATGGTGGGTATTGCGTCCGGTCTCGAAAAATCAGCTCACCTAAAAAATTGGGAGTAACTCGATGAAGAAGTCTCTTCTTTCCGCGGTTGCGCTGACGGCCATGGTCGCCTTCAGCGGTAGCGCATGGGCCGACATCGTTATTGGCGTCGGCGGTCCGCTCACGGGTCCGAACGCCGCCTTCGGTGCGCAGCTCCAGAAGGGTGCCGAACAGGCAGCAGCCGACATCAATGCCGCCGGCGGCATCAACGGCGAAAAGATCAAGATCGTCCTCGGCGACGACGTATCGGACCCCAAGCAGGGCATCTCGGTTGCCAACAAGTTTGCATCCGACGGCGTCAAGTACGTGGTTGGCCACTTCAACTCCGGCGTGTCCATTCCGGCTTCCAAGGAAGTCTATGCCGAAAACGGCATGCTGGAAATCACCCCGGCTGCGACCAACCCGGTCTTCACCGAGCGTGGCCTGTGGAACGTCTTCCGTACCTGCGGTCGTGACGACCAGCAGGGTGGTGTTGCCGGCGCTTATCTCGCCGACAAGTTCAAGGGCGCGAAGATCGCCATCATCGACGACAAGACGCCTTACGGCCAGGGCCTTGCCGATGAGACCAAGAAGGCAATGAACGCCAAGGGCCTCAAGGAAGTCATCCGCGAAGGCGTCAACGTCGGCGACAAGGACTTCTCGGCTCTCATCTCCAAGATGAAGGAAGCCGGCGTCTCGATCATCTACTGGGGCGGTCTCCACACCGAAGCCGGCCTGATCATCCGCCAGGCCAAGGACCAGGGCCTCAAGGCCACGCTCGTTTCGGGTGACGGTATCGTCTCCAACGAACTGGCTTCGATCGCCGGCGACGCCGTCGCAGGCACGCTCAACACCTTCGGCCCCGATCCGACGCTGAACCCGGCCAACAAGGACCTGGTTGCCAAGTTCAAGGCAGCCGGCTTCAACCCGGAAGCCTACACGCTGTATTCCTACGCAGCCGTGCAGGTCATCGCTGCCGGCATCAAGGCAACCGGCAAGGCCGACGACGCCGAAGCCGTTGCCAAGACGCTGCATGCAAAGGGTCCGTTCAAGACCGTTCTCGGCGACATTGCCTTCGACGCAAAGGGCGACCCGAAGATTCCGGGCTATATCATGTACGAATGGAAGAAGGGTCCGGACGGCAAGTACAGCTACTTCCCGCAGGGCTGAGCCGTTATCGGCAACCGTATCTTAGAAGGGAGCCCGGTCAAAAACCGGGCTTCTTTGCGTTTGGGAGCACTTATAGGCGGCACGTCGGAGTCTCACTAAACTGGCAGCTGAATTCCGGACTTGGAAATCTCCACTATCTGACATATCAAGGGTCAGGGCCTGTTAAATTCAGCCGAACCCGAAGGACGAGACGGGTTTCGCGCCAAGACTGCGTCGGGAAGATTTGAAAATGTGCGAGCATTTCCTGCATTTCCCCTCCTAACCGGGTACGAAATCCGTCACTTGGATTGGATGAATTCAACAGGTCCTAAGCCTGGATAATCCAATTTGAGGAGAGGTGATGTTATGGATCTGAGTGCCATTATTGCCCAGGTCATTGGCGGTGCCGTCGGCGGGGCCGCGGGTGGGAAAATCCTGAAGGATGCCGATCTCGGTCAGATCGGAAATATCATAGCCGGCGCGGTCGGTGGAGTTGGCGGTGGTTCAATCCTCGGCTCGCTTCTTGGAGCCGGCGGCGCGGCGGCTGGAGGCGTCGATTTTGCGGCGCTCGCTGGTCAGCTGGTCGGGGGCGGTATTTCCGGGCTTGTTGTTCAGATCGTCGTTGGTCTGGTCATCAACAAGTTTTTCAAAAAAGCCTGACTGCAGCGAAGCGTCTGTCGTCGCCACGCAGAGAAGCTTGTTCGTCGCTCGAAACGGTTCGCCGGATCGTTGTCGGCTACGCTGACCGCTCCTCGCCATGCAGGACATGAGCGGCCTTAACGGCGGCCGATGCGCGGTTTTCGACGCCGAGCTTCACATAGATCTGTTCCAGATGCTTGTTCACCGTGCGTGCCGAGAGGCCGAGGATGTCGCCGATGTCGCGGTTCGATTTGCCCTTGGCGATCCACAGCAGCACTTCGGATTCGCGCTGGGTCACCGGGAAATGCTGGCGCAGCACTTCGTCGTCGGGGCGTTTGTTGGCGGCCGTCAGGCGGAAGAGATGTTCGTCGGCGCCGATCGCGCCGAGGAAGGAGAACTGTAGGCTCGCCTGGCCGTTCTGGACGAGGGCGAAGGCGGCGTCGCGGGCAAAACCGGGCTTGTCACGCTCGGCCATCCAGGTGGAAATCCGGCGGGAAACGATGTCGAGCCCATCGTCGCTGTTGGTGGCCGCGTTGATCAGCCGTGTCGCCTGGGGGGTCGACCAGTGGATCGCTCCACTCGCCTTGACCGCCAGCAGATGGCGGCCGGCGGCGTCGAGCGCCACGCGGGCGCTCTGGGCCGAACGGGCATTGGAAAGGTGCACCCGGATGCGGGCGCGCAGTTCGTCGATGTTGATCGGTTTGGTCAGATAGTCGACGCCGCCGGAATCGAGCGCGTTGACCACATGTTCGGTCTCGGTGAGGCCCGTCATGAAGATGACCGGTACTTGCGCAACGGCGCCATTGGTCTTCAGCTTGCGGCAGGTCTCGAAACCGTCCATGCCGGGCATCACGGCGTCGAGCAGGATGAGGTCCGGGGTGATGCGCTCGACGATGTTGAGCGCCGACTGGCCGGCGGTGGCGATCAGCACCGAAAAGCCGGATTTTTCGAGCGCTTCGGTCAGGAAGCCCAGCGTTTCGGGACTGTCGTCCACGAGAAGGACGATATCGCGCGGCAGAGCAGTTTCAGCCATCACTCGTCCTTTCTGCCTCAAGGCGGCTCAGGAATTTCATATAACCGGCGAGGTCGAAGGCCTGCACGTAGGCGCCGAGTTCTTCCGTGAAGGGGCGGTGTTCCTCCTCCCGGGCGAGATCGGCGAGTTTCGCTTCGATACCGCGGACGTAGCCGATTTCGCCGAGCCGCAAAAGGTCCTGGACATGGTTCGTCCCCGGACTTTTGATCGGCTTTTTCGGGCCAACGACCGCCGGAACCACCGTTTCGTTCTCGTAGATCCAGACGAGGCCGAGATGGGCGGCGAGCTTGTCGGCAAGCCTGCGGATGTCGACCGGTTTGGCGATCGCGTCGTTATGGCCCTCGTCGCCGGAATGCGTCGCGATACCGTCGCCGATGTTGGCCGAGAGCATGACGATCGGGGCCACCTGGCCGATCTCGCGCAGCCGGGAGACGAGTTGCCAGCCGCTCATGCCGGGCATCGAAATATCGACCAGGAAGAGGTCCGGCGTCACCCCCTCGATCAGCGTCAGGCAGTCCGGCCCGCTATTGGCGGTCAGCACGACGAAATCCATCGGCACCAGCACCTCGCGCATCAGGTCGCGGTGGTCCTCGTTGTCGTCGACGATGACGATTGTGCGGCGCGGGCCTGTATAGGAGACGATCTTCTTTTCCGCCGCCGGTGTCGTGTTGGGCCGCTCGATGGCGGACAGCATCAGTCGCACCTTGAAGATCGAGCCTTCGCCCTTGGTGCTGGCGACCGCGATCTCGCCGCCGAGCGTATTGGTCAGCAACTGGGTGATGGTGAGGCCGAGACCGAGGCCGGGCATCGGCCTGATGCTTTCCGCCTCGCCGCGCTGGAAGGGTTCGTAGATGCGGCCGAGATCCTTTTCCGCAATGCCCCGGCCGGTATCGGAGACGGTGAAGGTAGCGACCTGGCTGCGATAGGCGATGTCGAATTTCACCGTGCCGTCGTCGGTAAACTTAATCGCGTTCGAGAGAAGATTGACGAGGATCTGGCGCAGCCGCTTCTCGTCGGTGCGGACATATTGCGGCAGGGCGCGGGCGCGCTCGTGCTCGAAGGTCAGACCCTTGGCCTGTGCCTGTAGGCCGAACATCTCGACGATCTGGTCGAGAAAATCCTGGATGTTGATCTCGTTGGAATAGACCTGCAGCCGGCCCGCCTCGATCTTGGAAATGTCGAGCAGCCCGTCGATCAGGCCAGACAGATGGTCGGCGGAGCGCTTGATGACCTTGATTGCCGACTGGCGCGGGGCGGGGATGGTCTCGTCGCGCTCGAGGATCTGGGCGTAACCGAGCACGGCGTTGAGCGGTGTGCGCAGCTCGTGGGAAAGGCCGACGACGTAACGGCTCTTGGCGCGATTGGCGGCCTCGGCGGTTTCCTTGGCGTCTTGAAGTGCCGCGTCGGTCTTCTTGTGGGCGGCGATTTCCTTCAAGAGCAGCGTGTTCTGGCGGGAGGATTCCTCTTCCGCCACCACCCGGCTGTCATGGGCGAGCACATAGAACCAGGAAACGATGCCGGCGATGATCGCGAAGACGAAAAAGACGATCAGCACCGTGCCATAGATGACCTCGGCGTTGACGGGGGTTGCATGGCTGACCTGGTAGGCGATCATGCCGAGGATCGCGCCGATCATCGAGATCGAAAATACCGCCGTGGTGGCATAACGCCCGAGGCGCGTCGTCAGCCGGGTGATGACGCTTTCCGGCAGGAAGGAGCGAGCGACCGCGCCAACCTGGGTGTTCAGCCGCGCATGCGGCTTGCACATGTCGTGACAGCGGCTATCGAGCGAGCAGCAGAGCGAGCAGATCGGCGCGGCATAGGCGGGGCACCACGCCATGTCCTCGTGCTCGAACGGGTGTTCGCAGATGGAACAGGTGATCGAGCCGACCGTCTTCCAGCTCTGGCGCGGTTTTCGGGCGAGGTAAAATTTGCCCTTGGTCGCAAAGGCGAGCGCCGGCGAAATCAGGAAGGCGATCAGCGTCACATAGGTGGCGAGCGAGGTCATCAACGGGCCGAACAGGCCGAAATGGGCGGCGAGCGCTATCGCCGCCGAGCCGAACATCGAGCCTAAGCCCACCGGGTTGATGTCGTAGAGATGGGCGCGCTTGAACTCGATACCTTCGGGCGACAGGCCGAGCGGCTTGTTGATGATGAGATCGGCCGAGATGGTGCAGAGCCAGGCCATGGCGATGATCGAGAAGATGCCGAGCGTCGCTTCGAGCAGCCGGTAGATGCCGAGCTCCATCAAAAGCAGCGCGATCACCACGTTGAACACCAGCCAGACGACACGGCCTGGATGGCTGTGGGTGAGGCGCGAGAAGAAGTTCGACCAGGCGAGCGAGCCCGCATAGGCGTTCATCACGTTGATCTTCAACTGCGAGACGACCACGAAGGCTGCCATCAGCAGCAGCGCGGCCGTATCGTTGGGGATCATGTAGCCGAAGGCCGCAAAATACATATGCGCCGGGTCTGCCGCCTCGCGGATCGGCACGGCGGTCGAGAGCGTCAGGACAGCGAGGAACGAGCCTGCCAGGAGCTTCGGCACGCCGACCACCACCCAGCCGGGGCCGGCGAGGAAGACGGCGAACCGGTGACGCCACTTGTCGAGGCCCTCCGGCGGCAGGAAGCGCAGGAAGTCGACCTGCTCGCCGATCTGCGGCATCAAAGCGAGGATGACTGCGGAGGCCGCGCCGAACTCGACCAGGTTGAACGGGGCTGGTCCGCCGACCTGGGCGTTCGAATGGCCGATACCGGCAAAGGCACGCCAGAGATCGAACTTCTGCCAGTCCATGAAGGCGATGAACACGAAGGGCAGGATGTTCAGCACGATCCAGAACGGCTGGGTGATCAGCTGGAAGCGAGAGATGAGCTGCACGCCGTAGATGACCAGCGGGATGACCACCACGGCGCTGATGATGTAGCCGATCCAGGGCGGAATGCCGAAGGCGAGATCCAGCGCGCCGGTCATGATCGACGCCTCGATCGCAAACAGCATGAACGTGAAGCTCGCATAGATCAGCGAGGTGATGGTCGAGCCGATATAACCGAAGCTTGCGCCACGGGTCAGGAGGTCGATATCGACGCCGTGGCGGATCGCGTAACGGCTGATCGGCCAGCCGATCGCCAGCATGGCGACGGCAGCCGCGATGATCGCGAAAATTGCGTTGGTGGTGCCGTAGGAGAGGGTGATCGTGCCGCCGATCGCCTCCAGCGCCAGAAAGGAGATGGCGCCGATGGCGGTCTGGGAAATGCGGCTGGAGGAAAACCGGCGGGCGCTCTTGGCGGTGAAACGGAGGGCGTAGTCCTCCAGCGTCTGGTTGGCGACCCAACGATTGTATTCACGCCGAACGGGAATGATGCGTTGCCGCGCTGCCATGCCTAATTTCTAGCACCTTTTGAGGAGAGACCGTCAATTGTGCACTTTCGGCTGAGGCGCGGCGTTTTGCAAGCAGAGTATGATGCGGTGCGGTAAATCCCCACCGCATCCTGGAGCCTGGTTACAGGGTGCGGGTCGGGCGCACGACGATCTCGTTGGTATCCACATCTTCCGGCTGGTCGATGACATGCAGGATGGCGCGGCCGATCGCATCGGGCGTCAGGGCGACGCTGCGATAGGTCTTCATCGCATCCGCCGCGACCGGGTCGGTGATCGTGCCGGCAAGCTCGGATTCCACGACGCCCGGATAGACGCAGGTGACGCGGATCCTGTCGTTCTCCTGGCGCAGTCCGTCGGAGATCGCCCGCACCGCGTATTTGGTGGCGCAATAGACTGCCGCGGTCGGCACCACGCCGAGGCCACCGACGGACGAGATGTTGATGATCTGGCCAAAGCCCTGACCGTTCATGACCGGCAGGACGGCGGCGATGCCATAGAGCACGCCGCGGATGTTCACGTCGATCATCCGATCCCATTCCTCGACCTTGAGCGACGACATCAGCGACAGCGGCATCAGGCCGGCATTGTTGACGATGACGTCGATGCGGCCGAATTCGGCCAGCGCGAATTCGGTGAAGGCCTGAAAGTCCTGCCGATCGGTGACGTCGAGCCGGCGGATGCGGACGGTGCCGCCATTGGCGGCGATCTCTTCAGCCAGCGCTTCCAGCCGGTCGGTGCGGCGGGCGCCGAGCACGACCTTGGCACCGGCT
>NZ_JALBGV010000074.1 GCF_023006505.1 Neorhizobium sp. SHOUNA12A | reverse complement strand
CCTGTTCGCCTCGGTGGCCGGGGCGCTCTCCTTCAACTTCTTTTTTCTCGAACCGCGCTACACGTTTACGGTCCGGGATCCGGAAAGCCTGGTGGCGCTGTTCTTCTATCTTGGCGTCGCGGTCGTTGCTTCAAACCTGACGGCGGCCGTGCAGCGCCAGGCGGCGGCGGCCCGCCAGCGGGCGCGCACCACCGAAGACCTCTATCTCTTCTCGAAGAAACTGGCCGGTACCGGCACGCTGGACGATGTGCTCTGGGCGACCGCCTTCCAGATAGCCTCGATGCTGAAGGTCCGGGTGGTCATCCTGCTGCCGGAAAACGGCTCGATCGCCGTCAAAGCCGGTTACCCGCCGGACGACACGCTGGTGGATGCGGATATCGCCGCCGCCAAATGGGCCTGGGAGCATAATCGCCCGGCCGGCCGCGCCGCCGACACGCTGCCGGGAGCCAAACGTCTTTACCTGCCGATGCGCACCGGCCGCGAAGCTGTCGGTGTCATCGGTCTCGACAACGATAAGCAGGGACCGTTGCTCACCCCTGAACAGCAGCGGTTGTTCGATGCGCTGACAGATCAGGCGGCGCTGGCGATCGAGCGCATCCAGCTTGTCTCCGACGTCGACAAGGCCAAGCTCGCCGCCGAGACCGACCGCCTGCGCACCGCGCTGCTCACTTCGATCTCGCACGACCTGAAGACGCCGCTTGCCGCGATCATGGGGTCGGCGGGCACGCTCAAGGATTTTGGCGCCGACATTCCGGAAGAAGCGCGTGCCGAACTGCTGACCAGCGTCGTCGACGAATCGGAGCGGCTGAACCGTTTCATCTCCAACCTGCTCGATATGACCCGCATCGGCTCCGGCGCCATGGAGCCGAACTACGCCTTTCATTTCGCCGGCGATATCGTTGGCACGGCCTTGAGCCGGACCGCGAAGATTGTCTCAGCCCACAAGCTCAATGTCCGCATTCCCGCCGACATGCCGATGCTGAAGGTCGATCCGGTTCTGTTCGAGCAGGTCCTGTTCAACCTCATCGACAATGCCGCCAAGTACGCGCCCGAAGACACGGTCATCGATATCCGTGGCTGGCAGGATGGCGGTTCAATCCTTATCTCGGTGATAGATGAAGGACCGGGCATCCCGCCCGACGATCTGGAGCGCATCTTCGACAGTTTCTATCGGGTGCGGAAGGGTGACCATGTGCGGGCCGGCACGGGGCTTGGCCTTTCCATCTGCCGCGGCTTCATCGAGGCCATGGGCGGTACAATCCGGGCGTCCAACCGGTCCGATCGCCCGGGTGCGATCTTCACGGTCCGGATGCCGGTGCCGACTGAAATGCCCATTATGGGAGAACAGGAATGACCAATACCGCGGTGCGCGTCCTGATCGTCGATGACGAGCCGCCGATCCGCAAGCTCTTGCGCGTGGGCCTCTCCACCCAGGGCTATGCCGTCAGCGAGGCGATGAATGCCAAGGTCGCGATCGATCTCGTAAGATCAGAAAAGCCGGACCTGATCATCCTCGATCTCGGCCTGCCGGATATGCCGGGTCACGATCTGCTGGCCAGATGGCGGGGCGAGGGGCTGGATCTGCCGATCGTCATCCTCTCCAGTCGCACCGACGAGGCCGGCATCGTCAAGGCGCTCGAACTCGGCGCCGACGACTATGTGGCGAAACCCTTCGGCATGAACGAACTCGTCGCCCGCATCCGCGTGGCGCTGCGCCACCGACTGCAGACACAGGGCGAAAAACCCGTTTTCCAGACGGGTGAGCTTTCCGTCGACCTCGTCAAGCGCATCGTCAAGGTCGCCGACAAGGAGATCAAGCTGTCGCCGAAGGAATACGACATCCTGCGTATCCTGGTGCAGCATGCGGGCAAGGTCCTGACCCACCGGTTCCTCCTCGAACATGTCTGGGACGGCCTGACCGACGTGCAATACCTGCGCGTCTATGTGCGCCAGCTTCGCCAGAAGATCGAGAAAGCGCCCGATCAGCCGCAATATATCCTGACCGAAACCGGCGTCGGTTATCGGCTGCAGGAAGGCCAATAGGCGCTGCTATTTTCATCAATGGACATGACCCCCATGAAACTTCGGGATTATCTCCCGCCGGAGAATATCGTGCTGGATCTGGCGCCGCCGTCGAAGGCGATCCTGATCCGGCAACTCGCCGCGCTGGCCGCCGAAAGGCTGGGGCTCGATGCCGGCGAGATCGTCCGGGTGCTGACCAACCGCGAAACCCTGGGTTCGACAGGGATCGGTGCCGGCATTGCCATTCCGCATGCAAACGTGCAGGGCCTCGATCGGCATTTCTGCCTTTTCGCGCGGCTGGCGAAGCCAGTCGATTTCGAGGCGGTGGACGACGAGCCGGTCGATCTCGTATTCCTGCTTCTCAATCCGCAGAACCGTTCGGACCACTTGAATATTCTGTCCTGCATCGCGCGGCGCGTGCGTGAGGAGGAGGTGGCTGCAGCCATTCGGCGAGCTGCCGGCGTCCAGGACGTTCATTCGCGTCTTTGCCCAGCAAATCCATGACTAAAATGCGGGTGAGTTGGTTTAGGCGAACGTAAACGACTTCTTCCTAATGTCCTCGACCGGCGGATCGCAACTCCTGGGGCGCCCTGTTGCGTCGGTTTGGGAGAGAGAGATGATAGGTGCAATCAAATTCCTGCCCGCCAGGACGTTTGCTGCCGTTGCATTTGCCGTCTCCGGCTTCGTCGGCCTGATCGCCTGGGGAGAATATTCCAGCTGGAGGTCCCAGGTCGCCGGCATCGAGGCGGGCCTGGCCCAGACGGCCAAGGCGCTGGTGCAGCATGCCGACGACACGGTCGACATGGCGAGGTTTCCGCTGGCGGCCCTGATCACCCGCATCGAGCAGGAACGCGACGTGGTGGACATGCCGGCAAAGATCACCCAGGTGATGAAACGACAGGTCGAGACCACCCCTTGGCTCGACGCCCTCGCCGTCTTCGATGCCGATGGCAGAATGGTCGCGACATCGTCTTCGATCGACGCCAGCGGCATGAATTTTTCGGATAGGGAGTATTTTGTATTCCACCAATCCTCAGACACGCGCGAGCCCGTATTGGGCAGGCCGTTGAAGAACAAGTTGAACGGTCAGTGGATATTGCCGGTCACGCAGAGGATCAGCAATTCGGACGGAAGTTTCGGCGGCGTTGCGCTGGCGGCATTCATCCTCACCGAATTGACCAACTTCTTTCAGGGCTTCAGCCTGGGCAGCGAGGGCTCGTTCCTGTTGGTTCGCCGCGACGGCGTCGTGCTGGCGCGGGCGCCATTCCTCCAGACGCTGCTTGGATCGAGCATCTCGTCCTACGATCTGTTCACGGACCATCTCCGCCAACGGCGTTCCGGCTCCTATCACTACGTCTCTCCGATTGATGGCCTGCAACGCATAGGCGGCTTTTATCAGAGCGAGCGCAGCGGCCTGGTCGGACTTGCTGCGGTATCTCAGTCCGAAGCGCTGGCAACCTGGATGAAGGGCGCGCGGATACGATGGGTCGCCTGCCTTATCCTGGTGGCGATCACCGGCTTCCTGGTCTGGCGCTGGCGGCGCCAGGTGATGTTGCGGCGGGCGAGCGAAGCACTGCTGGTGGCGCGCGAAGCGGAATTCCGGCTGCTTGCGGAAGGTTCGGGCGACCTGATCCAGCGCTTCAACGGCCATGGGATCAGGGAATATCTCTCGCCATCGGTCAGGGAGATACTCGGTGTCGACGCCGAGGCGATGCTTGGCACTCATATTCTCGAGAACCTGCATGAGGACGATCACGGTGCCGTCACCGAGGTCATGGCCCGGCTGCGGGAAGGGTCGACCAGGGAAAATATGATCGTCCGGCGCAAACGGGCCGACGGCAAGCAGATCTGGCTCGAGACCACTTTGAACAGGCTGCCGGGCGGCACCGGCGGTACCGATATTCGCATTGTTGCCGTCACACGCGACGTCACGCGTCAGAAGAGCCTCCAGGAAGAGCTGGATGCGCTCGCCAATACCGACGAACTTACCCAACTCGCCAATCGCCGCTCCTTCAATATCCATTTCGAGGACATGGTGTTGCAGGCGGCACAGCAATACGCGCCGCTCTCTCTTCTGATGATCGACGCGGACCACTTCAAGCTGTTCAACGATACCTATGGCCACGCCTCCGGCGACGACTGTCTGCGAGCGATTGCCACTGTCGTGCGCGGTTCGATCCGTCGGTCGAAGGATCTTGCCGCCCGTTATGGCGGCGAGGAACTTGCGGTCCTGTTGCCGGATACGAATGGCGCCGGTGCGTTGAAGGCGGCGGAAAACATCCGCCAGCGCGTCGCCGGCCTTCAATTACCGCATGAGAAGAACCTTCCCTGGGGGCATGTGACGATCAGCATAGGCACCGCGACCTTCTATCCCGCAGCAGGCGCCAAGCTGACGACCGCGGAACTGTTCGAGCGCGCCGACCATGCGCTCTACCGGGCGAAAAACAGCGGTCGCAATCAGGTCGCGGCTGGCGGGGACGAGGCGGCCAGGACCACCGTCCGGCCGGAAATCAAGTCCGTCTGACCGCCTGCCACGTTCATGGGCCCGTTATATCCTTGATAAATGCCAGATTTCGCGCTTGACGTCGGCCCGGAGGGGAATACTAAGAAACATCCCCCACCGACGGCCGTTTGACCGCCGAACATCCATCCCTATCGTGTTCGCCCCGCGGCGTTCCCAGGTGAACCCATGACCAATCCAAGCTCGAACCGGGCGCTCGTCATTGCGGCCGTCATGGCAAGTATGGCGATGATCGCAATCGAGGCGACGATCGTCTCGACGGCCATGCCGCAGATCGCCGCCCAACTCGGTCAATTGAACCTCTATAGCTGGGTCTTCTCCTCCTTCCTGCTGGCACAGACCGCTATGACCGTGGTGTTCGGCAAGCTTTCCGACATCTACGGTCGCAAGCCGATTATTCTGTTCGGTACGGCAATCTTCCTGATCGCCTCCGTTCTGGCAGGTTTTGCCTGGTCGATGCCGTCGATGATCGCCTTTAGGCTGTTGCAGGGCATCGGTGCCGGTGCGATCCAGCCGGTCATCATGACGGTCGTCGGTGATCTTTATCCGGGGGCGGAACGTGGCAAGGTCCAGGGATATCTGGCCAGCGTCTGGGCGCTTTCTGCGGTCGTCGGGCCGTTGCTCGGCAGCATCATCGTCCACAGCCTGCCTTGGGCCTGGGTGTTTTGGATCAACGTGCCGATCGGTATCATGTCGGCGATTGGCTTCATCGTGTACCTGCACGAAGAAAAGCAGACCCGGACGGCATCAATTGACTTTCTGGGGGCAGGCCTCTTCGCCGTGGCCATTTCCGCGCTGATGATCGCGCTCACCGAAACCGAAGGTGCCACCGGCTATCTGTTCGTTTCGCTGGCGATCTTCCTCGTCAGCTTCCTGCTGTTCATCTGGCAGGAGCGGCGCGCATCGGCTCCGATGGTTTCTCTGGAACTCTGGCTGAAGCGGCCGATCGCTTTTGCCAATACGGCGGTCTTTCTCTCCAGCATGGCGATCATGGGGCTGACGACCTTCCTGCCGATGTACGTGCAGACGGTGCTCAACCGCTCGCCGCTGGTGGCCGGTTTCACGCTGACCATGCTGCTGGTCGGCTGGCCGAGCGGCGGGACCTTCGCCTCGCGGATGTTCCCGCGCTTCGGACTGCGGCCGCTGATGATCGCCGGCAGCCTCTTCGTTCCGGTCGGGGCGTTTCTCCTGGTGTTGCTGACGCCGGAAAGTTCACCCGTCCAGGCAGGCGCCGGCTCGCTGCTGATGGGCTTCGGCATGGGCCTGCTCAATATCTCCGGCCTGGTGATCATCCAGGACAATGTCGGCTGGTCCGAACGCGGCAGCGCGACCGCCTCCAACGTCTTTTCCCGCAATCTCGGCAGCACGCTCGGCGCAGCGCTTCTCGGCGCCGTCCTGACCTACGGGCTTGCCAATTCCATTACGGGGCCGATCACGTCCGATCAGTTGCGCGATCTGCTGCAGGGCGTCGGCGGCGGACTTGCGGCCGGTTCGCCTATCAGGTCTGCGCTCCAGCACGCGCTGCACATGACCTTCATCGCGATGTTCCTGATCACTGCGCTCATCATCGTCGCCTGCCTCTGCGTTCCGGGTGTTGCACGGCGCACCGAGGCGGCGCAGGAAGGCTGAGGCCTTCGAGACGGCCGATATCGCCGGACGGGCGGCGATATCGTTTGGGCTAAAGCAGTACGGGAGCCGTATGTTACGGGTTTCCTGAAATGCGTTCAGTTGCCGATACCGGCCTGCGCGACCAGGACCGGTTTGTCGCGGTAGTCGCTCGGGAACAGCTTCTTCAGGTTCTCGATCTTCGGCAGGTCGTTATAGACGATATAGGGA
Organism: Neorhizobium sp. SHOUNA12A; assembly: GCF_023006505.1. Lineage (GTDB taxonomy): Bacteria > Pseudomonadota > Alphaproteobacteria > Rhizobiales > Rhizobiaceae > Neorhizobium. The sequence goes on along the minus strand of NZ_JALBGV010000074.1, from coordinate 21,890 downwards.
TAGGTCGGGTTCTGGGTCAGGAAGTCCTGATGGTAGGCTTCCGCCGGATAGAAGGCCTTGCCCGGCTCGATGGTCGTGGCAATCGCCGCATGGAAGATTTTGGCCTTGTTGAGCTGGTCGATATAGGCCTTGGCGACGCGGGCCTGATCCTCGCTGGTCGGGAAGACCGTCGAGCGATACTGCGTTCCGGTATCCGGCCCCTGGCGGTTGAGCTGGGTCGGATCATGCGCGACCGAGAAATAGATCTGCAGCAGGTGCCCGTAGGTGACCTTTTTCGGGTCGAAGGTTACCCGGACCGATTCCGCATGGCCCGTCTTGCCGTAACCGACCGTCTCGTAGGCGGCGGTATCCTTGGCGCCGCCGGCATATCCGGAGACGGCGTTCTTGACGCCTTCGACATGCTGGAACACGCCCTGGACACCCCAGAAACAGCCGCCGGCAAAGATGGCGGTTTCGGTCGCAGCCGTGCTCCCCGCCTGGTCGATCGCGGGAGCGGGGATGGCAATTCCTTCCTCGGCCGTAGCGCTGCTGGTCGCGCCAAACATCAGGCCTGCCAAAACCAGCGCAGTGCCGGCAAAGGCGGTGAGGGTATAGGGTGTTTTCGTTCTGTTTTTCATGGCGGTCTCCTCAACCGAAGTGAATGAAGGATAGGGCGGCGGATCAGGCCGATACGGCACGGAATTTCATGACTGCGCCATTCATGCAGTAGCGCAGACCGGTCGGCTTCGGTCCGTCGTCGAAGACATGGCCGAGATGGCCACCACAACGGGCGCAATGAACCGCGACGCGGACCATGCCGAGCGTCGTGTCGCTCACCGTGCCGACGGCGTCCTTGAGAGGTGCCCAGAAGCTCGGCCAGCCGGTGCCACTTTCGAATTTCGTCTCCGACGAGAAAAGCGCCTGGTCACAGCCGACGCAGGCGAACGTGCCCTTGCGGTGTTCATTGAGGAGCGCGCTGCTGCCGGGATATTCGGTGCCTTCCTCGCGCAGGATATTGTACTGCTCCGGCGTCAAAAGCTTGCGCCACTCGTCGGCCGTATGGGTCACGGGGAAACTGTTTCCGACCGCCGCGAACGTCGAGCGGATGCTCGCGGCCAGAGGGACTACGGCCAGCGTCAGCGCGCTGCCGGCCAGGAATATACGTCTGTTCATCATGGCGGAACCTCCCGGTCCATAATCTGCTTTCCTGCATGATTACGGAAGAGGCGTGCGGTTGGTTACACACATCGCCGGGAAACACCGAAACGTGATCTCGCGTCGAGTTTCCCGACCTGGGTGAAGGCCCTGGCCCGGAGGCTAGGACCTTCGCGGATACGGCATCAGCGCGCCGGCCATTTCCATTTCTGGATTTCCGGCATGTCCTCGCCATGTTCGCGGACATAACGCGTGTGCTCGCCAAGCTTGCTCTTCAGCATGTCGACCACATCAGCCGCCTTTTCCTTCAGTCCGGGAACGCGCGCGATTGCCTCGATAGCGAGGTGGAACCGGTCGAGTTCGTTCAGCACCGTCATGTCGAAGGGCGTTGTCGTCGTGCCTTCCTCGATGAAGCCGCGCACATGGATGTTCTGGTGATTGGTGCGTTTGTAGGTCAGCCGGTGGATGAGGTAGGGATAGCCGTGATAGGCGAAGATCACCGGCCGGTCGGTGGTGAACAGCCGGTCGAATTCCTCGTCCGGCAGTCCGTGCGGATGCTGGTCCTGAGATTGCAGGGCGAGCAGGTCGACGACATTGACGACGCGGATCCTCAAGTCGGGGATCGCTTCGCGCAACAGGGAGACTGCCGCAAGCGTCTCCAGGGTCGGCACGTCGCCGGCGCAGGCCATCACCACGTCCGGCTCGACCGCGCCGCTCTCGTTGCCTGCCCAGTCCCAGATGCCGATGCCGGCTTCGCAATGCCGGATCGCCTCGTCCATCGTCAGCCATTGCGGCTCCGGCTGTTTGCCGGCGACGATGACGTTGACGCGGTCCCATGTCTTCAGGCAGTGGTCGCCGATCCATAGAAGCGTATTGGCATCCGGCGGCAGGTAGATGCGCACGATATCCGCCTTCTTGTTGGCGACGAGGTCGACGAAGCCGGGGTCCTGGTGGGAAAAGCCATTATGGTCCTGCCGCCAGACATGCGAGGTCAGCAGATAGTTGAGGGAGGAAACGGGCTTCCGCCACGGCAGTTCGCGCGACACCTTCAGCCACTTGGCATGCTGGTTGAACATCGAGTCGACGATGTGGATGAAGGCCTCGTAGCATGAGAAGAAACCGTGCCGGCCGGTCAGCAGATAACCTTCCAGCCAGCCCTGGCAGAGATGCTCGGAAAGCACCTCCATCACCCGGCCGTCGCGCGACAGGTGCACGTCGTAGGGCTCGATCCGCTCCATCCAGACGCGGGAGGTGGCCTCGAAGACATTGCCGAGCCGGTTCGATTCCGTTTCGTCGGGGCCGAAGATCCGGAAATTGGAATTAATGTCGTTGAGCTTCATCACGTCGCGCAGATATTTGCCGAGGATTTCCGTCGTCTGGACCATCTCGGCACCCGGCGTGTTGACGGGCACCGCATAGTTGCGGATGTCGGGCACGACGAGTTCCTTGCGAATGAGGCCGCCATTGGCACGCGGGTTAGCCCCCATGCGGCGTTCTCCCCGGGGCGAGAGCGCGCGCAATTCCTCCTTCAGGCGCCCATTGCCGTCGAAAAGGTCTTCCGGGTCGTAGCTCCGCATCCAGTCCTCGAGGATCTTGCGGTGACCGTCATCCTCGCGGCAGCCCGAGACCGGCACCTGATGGGCGCGCCAGAAACCTTCGACCTTCTTGCCGTCGACTTCTTTCGGGCCGGTCCAGCCTTTCGGGCTGCGCAGCACGATCATCGGCCAGCGTGGGCAGGTATCTGGTGCCTTGCCTTCGCGCGCCTGAGCCTGGATCGTGCGGATGCGATCGAAGACGGCGTCGAAGGTCGAAGCCATCTGCCGGTGCATCTTCTCCGGCTCGTGGCCCTCCACGAAGAACGGTTCGTAGCCGTAGCCGCGGAAAAGATGGTCGATATCCTCGTCAGCCATGCGGCCGAGCAGCGTCGGGTTGGCGATCTTGTAGCCGTTGAGATGCAGGATCGGCAGCACGGCACCGTCGCGGGCGGGGTTGAGGAACTTGTTCGAATGCCAGCTTGCGGCAAGCGGACCGGTTTCGGCCTCGCCATCGCCGACGACGCAGGCGACCACCAGATCCGGATTGTCGAAGGCCGCGCCGAAGGCGTGCACCAGCGCATAGCCAAGTTCGCCGCCTTCATGGATGGAGCCGGGCGTTTCCGGTGCCGCGTGGCTCGGAATGCCGCCGGGGAAGGAGAACTGCCGGAACAGCTTTCGCATGCCGGCCGCATCCTCGCCGATCTCGGGATAAATCTCGCTATAGGTGCCTTCGAGATAGGTGCTGGCGACCATGCCCGGCCCCCCATGGCCGGGACCGCAGACATAGATCATGCTGAGATCACGGTTGCGGATGATCCGGTTGAGATGCGCGTAGATGAAGTTGAGGCCCGGCGTCGTGCCCCAGTGGCCGAGCAGCCGCGGCTTGATATGCTCCGGCTTCAGCGGCTCCTTGAGGAGCGGATTGTCGAGCAGATAGATCTGTCCGACGGAGAGATAGTTCGCCGCCCGCCAGTAGCGGTCGATGAGCGCCAGTTCCTCCGCCGTCGTCTCATGGTTTTCCGGCTCGATGGTCTTGAGTTGCATCTCATTCTCCTTCGATAGGTCGACCACATCTACCGCGGGTTTCCACCCGGGCTCATGACATGGATCAAGGCTGCGAATTGAGGATGGCGAGGCATTCCTCGGCGATCATCCGTTCCTCGTCGGTCGGGATGACATAAACCGCGACGCGGGCCGCGGGCGTGCTGATCTTCAGGGCGTTGCTGTGGTTTGCCGCCGTATCCAGTTCGACGCCGAGCCAGAGCAGGCGTTCGGCGATGCGCTTCCGGACCTCCGGCTGGTTCTCCCCGATGCCGGCGGTGAAGACCAGCGCATCGAGACCGCCGACCGTCGAGGCAAGCCTTCCGACCTCGCCGGCGATCCTGAGCGCGAAAAGATCGATTGCCTCCTGGGCCTGGCTGCCGCCGTCCGCGATCAGTTCGCGGGTATCGCCGCTGAGGCCCGAGACGCCGAGCAGGCCGGACTTGTGGTAGAGCATGTCCTCCACCTCCTCGACCGATTTCCCGAGCGGACCCAGGAAATGCAGCACCACGCCGGGATCGAGCCAGCCCGGCCTCGTCGCCATCGGAATGCCGTCGAGCGTCGAAAATCCCATGCTGGAATCGCGGCTCTCTCCGTTCTCGATGGCGCAGAGGCTGGCGCCGCTGCCGAGATGGGCGATGACGACTTTGCCGTTCGCGATGTCCGGGGCCTCCCGGACGAGTGCACCAGCCACATACCGGTAGGAAAGTCCGTGGAAGCCGTACCGTTTGATGCCTTGGTCGTGATAGGCGCGGGGGATGGCGAGACGCCGTACGAGATCCGCCTGCGTGGCATGGAAGGTGGTGTCGAAGGAGCCGGTCTGGAAAAGCGCCGGCCGCAGGTGCCTGATGGCCCTGATCATCCGTAGCGCCTGCGGCTGGTGAAGCGGCGCCAGTTCCGTCAACGACTGGACCTTGGCAATCGTCTCGGCCGTCAGTTCCACCGGGCCGTCGAAGACGTCGCCGCCATGGACGATCCGGTGGCCGGCGGACGTGACGGCGTTCAGGTCGAAATGCTTGTTGAGTTCCCGGAATACCTCGTCCATCAGCTCGGCCAGATCGCCGCCGGCCTCGCCCTTCAGCGGCAGCTCGAACTGTTCCGGGCCTTCCTTCAGATGCAGCGTCAGCGGGTAGGTTCCAAAATCGACGAGTGCCTTGCCGATCCGTTCGGGCCTGTCGCCGTCCACTTTGAAGATGCCGATCTTCACCGTCGAAGAGCCGGCATTGAACGTCAGGAGAAGGTTGTCCGTCATAGAGGCATCCTTGCTTCAAGTCGTTTCGCAGCAGTGAGCCTCGCAAGAGCGGCCGACGCGGTTCGAACCTTGGCCGGGTCTGCGCGGCTTGTCAGTATGATAGGAACCCGGGCGCCGAGGACCAGTCCTGCGGCGTCTGCACCGGCGAAATAAATGAGCTGCTTGGCGAGCATATTGCCGGCTTCGAGATCGGGAACCAGCAGGATATCCGCCCGGCCGGCGACCGGAGAGGCGATACATTTTGCCTGCGCGGCCTCGACGCTGATTGCATTGTCGAAGGCGAGCGGACCGTCGACGACCGCCCCTTCGATCTGCCCGCGCGCCGCCATGACGGTCAAAGCCGCCGCGTCCAGCGTCGAGGGCATCTTGCTGTTGACGGTCTCGACGGCGGCCAGCACCGCCACAAGCGGCTTTGCGACGCCGAGAAGGTGCATGAGATCGACAGCATTCTGGCAGATGTCGCGCTTCTGATCGAGGTCCGGCTGGATGTTGATTGCCGCGTCGGTGACGATCAGCAGCTTGTCATAGGCCGGAATGTCCATGACGTAGACATGGCTCATGCGCCGCCCGGTCTTCAGTTTCGACGCCGGTGCAATCACGGCCGAAAGCAGTTCGTCGCTGTGCAGGCTGCCTTTCATCAGGGCAGCGACCTTGGCCGTCGAGGCAAGTTCGACGCTGCGGTCGGCCGCCGCATGGCTGTGCTCGACAGGCTCGATGTCGATGCCGGCAAGCGAAAGTTCGGCGGCGTCCGCGATGGCCCTGATCTTGTGCTCCGGGCCGACCAGGATCGGATCGAGAAGGCCCTGTTCCTTGAGTTCCACGGCAGAGCGCAGAGTCTCGGTCGAACATGGATGCACGACCGCCGTCCGCATCGCCGGCAGCGAAATCGCTTGGCGGATGATGGCCTCGTAACGGCCGTGATGTCTGAGCATGATGTCCACGGGAATCGACCTGTTCCTCTCGCTGAGAGCGCATGAGGGGGCGCCTACGATGACCTGTGTCGCCCGGAACGGGGCCGCTTTCCTTGACACAGCTCAATGTGCCGACGCCGCGATCCGTGGACTGTCGGGCCGGTGCCGTTCAGCATAAGGTGCAGCTATGATGACAGAAGATCAGAGCAAGACGGCAGCCTTTCTGGCCAACCCGGCATCCTATGGGCTCGCAGTCCCCGTCGAGCGGATGGAGACGCATATCTCATTGATTTTCCTCGTTGGCGACCGGGTCTACAAGCTGAAGAAGGCGCTCAAACTTCCCTATATCGATTTTTCGACCGCCGCGATCCGTGAGGATGCCTGCCGCAAGGAAGTCGCGCTGAACAGCGAGACTGCTCCCGGTCTCTATATCGGCGCGCGGCGGATCACCCGTTCGGACGCCGGCACTTTGGAGTTCGACGGCGACGGGCCGCTCGTCGATGCCGTCGTCGAAATGACCCGGTTCGAACAGGGCCAGCTCTTCGACCGGATGGCGATCGCTGGCCATCTGACGCAGGAGCTGATGACGCAGACCGCCCGGATGATAGCGTTCTATCATCGCCGTGCACCGGCTGTTTCGAAAGGAGGCGGGGCGGCCAATGTCGAGGCTGTCCTCGACATCAACGATGCCGGGTTTGCGACCAGCCATGTCTTCGGTGCGGGAGAGGTGGCGAAACTCAGCGAGATCTTCCGGTCCCGGCTCGTGCGGCATAGCGAACTTCTCGACCGGCGTGCGCTGGCAGGCAAGGTCCGCCGTTGCCATGGCGATCTTCACTTGCGCAATATCTGCCTGCTGGGCGGCAAGCCTTGCCTGTTCGACTGCATCGAATTCAATCTCGGGATCGCCACCGTCGATGTCCTCTATGACCTTGCCTTTCTGCTGATGGATCTCTGGCACCGCGGTTTCCCCGATCTCGCCAATCTGGTGATGAACCGCTATCTCGATGAAACCGACGACGAGGACGGGTTCTGCCTCCTGCCGTTCCTGATGGCGATCAGGGCCGCGGTCCGCGCGCATGTGACGGCGACCCAGGCAGAAGAGCCCGCCCAGGATGCCGCGAGGCTGGCGCAGGAGGCGAAGTCCTATTTCGATCTCGCCCATGGTCTTCTGAGGGAAAAATCGCCGCGCCTGATCGCGATCGGCGGCCTCAGCGGTTCCGGCAAGACGACGGTCGCGGATTGCTTGGCCGCCAAGGTCGGCGCGCCGCCGGGAGCGAGGATCGTCGAAAGCGATCGTATCCGGAAAGCCCTGCATGGCGTCTCGGCCGAGACAAGACTTCCGATCTCGGCCTATCAACCCGACGTATCGAGGAAGGTCTATCACGAGATGGCGAGGCATGCGGAACTGATCCTGGCTCAGGGAGGATCGGTCGTCGCCGACGCGGTCTTCGACGATCCGGACAACCGGCACCTCATGGAAGCTGCGGCTGCAAAGTCCGGGGCAGGCTTTCAGGGCATCTGGCTTGAGGCAGATCCGGAACTGCTCCGGCAGCGGGTCCGCGAACGGGCAGGAGGCCCCTCGGATGCCACCACCGACGTGCTGTCCGGGCAATTGGCCCGCAAGCCCACGGATATAACCTGGCGGCATCTCGATGCGTCGAAAGAGCCTGATGCGGTTGCCGCCGCGATCCTGCACGAATGATTTCAGCGCCGGGCGTGTGTCGCCCGACGCTGAATGATCACAAGGGTGTTTACGAAAAATCCAGCACCATGCGCCCGTCAATCTTGCCGTCCTTCAGGCGCGCGAAGATGTCGTTGATCTCTTCGAGCGGCGCCTTGTGGATCTCCGCCTTGACCTTGCCTTCCGTGGCAAAGGCGATCGCCTCGTCGAGATCGCGTCGTGTCCCGACGATCGAGCCGCGAACGGTGATGCGTTTCAGCACGACATCGAAGATCGGCGTCGGGAACTCGCCGGGCGGCAAGCCGACCAGGCTGACCGTTCCTTTGCGCCTCGCCATGCGGAGCGCCTGGGAAAAGGCGGGAGGCGAGACGGCTGTCACCAGAACGCCGTGAGCGCCGCCGCCGGTCGCACTGATAACCTCTTCGACAGCGGTAAGCCTGCGGGCATCCACCACCAGGTCGGCGCCGAGGCTGCGGGCAAGTTCCAGCTTATCGGCACTGACGTCGAGTGCTACCACATGAAAACCCATCGCCTTGGCATATTGAATTGCGACGTGGCCGAGCCCGCCGATGCCGGAAATCGCCACCCATTCGCCGGGCCTCGCTTCGGTCTCCTTGAGGCCTTTGTAGGTGGTCACGCCGGCGCAGAGGATCGGCGAGATTGCCGCGAAATCGACATTCTGCGGCAGTTTTGCTACGAACGCAGCAGAGGCGACGACATATTCGGCAAAGCCGCCATTGCAGCTATAGCCGGTATTGTGCTGGTGCTCGCAAAGCGTCTCCCAGCCGGTCTCGCAATATTCGCAGGCAAGGCATGCGTCGTGCAGCCAGGCAACGCCGACGGCGTCGCCTTCTTTCAATCCTGTGACACCCGGGCCGAGCTCGACGACGATGCCGGCCGCCTCATGTCCGGGGATGAACGGCGGGTTGGGCTTGACGGGCCAGTCGCCATCGGCGGCGTGAAGGTCGGTGTGGCAGACGCCGCAGGCCATGACCTTGACGAGGATTTCGCCTGGACCCGGCACGGGCACCGGGACGCATTCGATCGCAAGTGGCTTGCCGAATTGGTGCACGACAGCGGCTTTCATCGTTCGCGTCATGTTCGTCTCCTTGTTGTGGGAAGCATGAATGCCGCAACGATTATCTCTGACGCGGGCCGCTTCATTGACCCAGCGCAAGCGCGGGCCGATGGTTCAGCCCTGCGCCCGTTGATGCGCGTCAATGTTCAGGGCGCCGATAGCACTCAGAAATAGAGTTTGGAGAGCCGGCCCGGCGATCTGCATGGGCCTTCCTGGAGCGAGGATATGGAGATGGATTACGACGTGGGTGTCCTCAACGCTGCGGATGTCTATCGTGCTTACGCGGTCGTCCAGCTGGTCATGTCAGGGCTGGATCTGCAGCGATGGAAGCGGCTGACCGCTTCGGCCTCATTGCGCCGTGATTGGCTGGCGGTGACGGATGCGCAAGGGTATGTTCGCGGCCTTTGCCACGTCTTCACCCGCGAGCACCTGGTCTACGGGCGCCAGCTCGAAATCCCTCTCTTTGCATCCGTCAGCCTTCTCGATGACCAGCGCGTTGCAAGACATCTTTTCGAGTTCGCCAAGCTAAGGGCAAAACTGGACGGGTGTGAGAAGGTCCATTTCTGGTCCTCCGCATCGAGAGACTGGGGCAGCCTCGATACACTCAGGGACGCGGGACCTTGGGACGATGGATTGGTCTATGATATGGGCACTGACCGGGCCACGGTTCATTGACCGCGTTGAGCGCCCGGAGCCTCGAAGGCAGCGGGCCGCCTCTCGGTAGGCGATCAGATTTCCATCCGAATTAGCCGAGATCGGCCGCCGTCAGCGTATAGGTCGTGCCGCGATTGGGGCGATATGCCCTCATGGCAGCATCCTGGATGCTGGATCTGGCCGCATCAAAGGCCTGGAGGTAATCGTTCTCCGACATGCCTGTCGCCGTTCTGCTGGCGAGTGCTTCGGCTTCCACGAAAAACCTGACTTCGAACATGCCGTCATAGCCCAGGAAGCGAACGACCTTGCGCGCTTCGTCGAAACTGCGGCTTCTATTCGGAAATATCAGGGTCATGACGGTTTCAATTCGAGATGGAACGCGTTCTCTGGGGGCGGCGTTCCGGGTTTCTGATGATGCGCATTGCCAGGTCAGAATAGGTCGCCAGGTCAGAATAGGTCGCGAAGCAGGATGAAGAGAATGAATGCCATGCAAACAGCCGGCACCGCGATGCGGAACAGGTGTGCATAGCCCGCCCGGTGTAATTGCGGGCCTGTCTGGGAAGAAGGTTGGATTCGCCTGATGGAAGACATGCCGTCCTCCTCCTTGGGGCCAGGGCTCGCGCCCTTGATCGCAGCGCCCGTTCTGAATCTGCTACCTGCGGCTAATATGGGTCGAAAACGGACAAATACAAGGGTATTTCTCTCTGCTCCTCAAGAGAAGAGAGATCTGCTGCAGCCGTATTTCACTTGATCCGGCTGCTGCATATCGCACGGTATGACCGCATATCGGTTATTTGTTCTTCAGAAGCCATATCTTGCCGGCCATGGTGATTCCATGCGCCGATTCTTCCACCGAGACGTCCTCGTTGAGGACACGCAGAAGGCCGTGTTCCCGCAGTTCGTTCAGCGTCGTCGTCGTCAGGAACTTGATCTTCTGCGGCCGTTCCTTGAACCGGTCGTTCCGCGCGTAAGTCACGACCGCGTTCAGATGCGTCCACTTCTTGGCTTCCTGCGGGAACAGGTCACCATCCTTCGCCAGCTTGAGGCCCCTGACCTGGGTCGGCGTCAGCTCGACAGTCAGCGCATGCGCCGCCGGCGTCGGGGCGGTGGTCGTTTTGGTGTTCTCGGTCGTGCTCAATGTACAGTCCTTGATCGGTAGGGAGGTAGTCTTTGTGCATCGGTGCTCAGGCGGTGGTTTCAGCCTCGCCGATTGCAGCGGTTAAGAAGTCTTCGCCGCCTTGGCGGCATCGCGAAACGACAGGAGCTTTCGGCTCTTTTCGTCCCAGAGCACGAGTTTGACGCATTGGATGCTCTGCCAAAGCGTTATGCGGCCGATGCCGGCCAGTTCGGGGTGATCGCGCAACACTTCGGGCAGCCGGTAGTAGGGTATCCTGCTCGAAAGGTGATGGACGTGGTGGATGCCGATATTGCCGGTCAGCCAGCGAAGCACCAGCGGCAGGTCGTAATGGGAGGCGCCGTGAAGGGCGGCCTCCGGAAACTGCCAGTCCTCGGTCTTCGACCAATGGGTCTCCTCGAACTGGTGCTGAACGTAGAAAAGCCAGACGCCGGCGGCCCCTGCGATCAGCACGATCGGCAGGTGGACCAGCAGAAAGGGCACGAGCCCGATCGCCCATATCATCAAGGCCGCAAGAACAGCGATCGCGAGATTGGTCGCCATCGTGGAAATCCAGGGCAGGGCGCCGGAACCCATCATTCCAAAGGGCAGGCGCTGCTTGAAGAGGAAAAGCCAGGCGGGTCCGATGCCGAACATTACCAGCGGATGGCGGTAAAGGCGATAAGCGAGCCGGCGCGACCAGGGAAGAGCCTGATATTCGGCGATCGTCAGCGTGGTGATGTCGCCGACGCCGCGTTCGTCGAGGTTGCCGGCCGAGGCATGGTGGGCGGCATGTGCCCGGCGCCAGTAGTCATAAGGCGTCAGGGTCAGGACACCCAGCACGCGTCCGGTCCAGTTGTCCAGGCGTCGACGGGCGAAGAACGAGCCGTGCCCGCAATCGTGCTGGATCATGAACAGCCGCAGCAGAAAAGCGGCGGCGGGAAGGACGAGGATCAGCCCGATCGGGAAACCCAGGAATACGGAAATATAGGCGCCGGCCCAGAGGACGGCGAACGGCAGCACCGTGACAAGCAGTTCGAAGCTGCTGCGTCCGAAACGCGGCTGCCGATATTTAGAAAGAATCTTCAGCCACGCGCCGATATCGTCTTCGGTATCGGGCGCTGGCGCATAGGCTCTGGCGTTCATGGAAATCGATCCACCTTTTTTGCCTCGGCATGCGGCGGGCCCGAAGCGGGATGTGCCTGCATGGTTTCAGGCACATGCCTCGAATATCAGCCCTGACGGGCCTTGCGTGCCGCGTAACGACGATCGCGCTCCGCCTTGCGGGCGGCTTCATCGGCAACGACCCGGGCAACCCGGGCGTTGGTTTCCGCTTGCTGGGCCTCGGCTGCGGCCTTTTCATGGGCTTCCGCGGCTGCGGCCAATGCGGCAGCTTCCTGCAGCTGGCGTTCGTTCTCCGCCGCCTTCAGCGCTTCGCGCTCGGCACGGCGGGCTTCTCTCGCGGCGGCAAGGGCCTCGCGTTCGGCGCGTCGTTCCTGCACGGCGGGATCGGTCGGTTTGGGGGCGGACGCAAACTTCGCCAAAAGCTCTCGCTTGGCATCCGCCGCTGTCTTGCGGCGCTCGGCAAAGCTGTTGTCGCTCGGGTGTCTCAATGTATCTTCCTTGTCAGATCTTGAATGTGGCGGTTGAAAACGAATATCGCGCTTAACGGGAAGTTATGCGGATGTTCGCGTCAGCCAAATGCCTCAACGGAAAAAGGCCAGACATATGCCTGGCCTTCACATATCTTTTGCCGCCATGCCGGTACATCCGTGGTCATGGGAGGCTAAAGTTTTAGGCAGCCTGAAGCTGGCCTGCGGACATCTTGCCCGACTTGCGGTCACGCTCAAGTTCAAAGCCGAGCTTCTGACCTTCAACAATCGAGCTCATGCCAGCGCGTTCGACGGCCGAGATGTGAACGAAGACGTCGGCGCTGCCGTCGTCAGGCTGAATGAAGCCGAAGCCCTTGGTGGCATTGAACCATTTAACTGTGCCAGTGGCCATAACGAACCCTTTCATAGCAACATTGATAATCCGCCGGGCGACGCACGGCGGGTGTTTCGACTTTTGAGAGGGAAAGTTCGTCAAGAAGCGCGATGCGCAGCAAAAACAAATATCGGCAAACAAAGTATCGATGTCCCCTACCTAATGCATCATGACCGAAGTGTCAACTTTTTGTTTTGAAAATCATGCGACGCGCAACCATGAGTGGTTTTTGTTGATGGCGGAAGAATATCAACGGTACCCCTTTCGGGCTTGAGCGCCAAAGGGCCGGCAGTTTGAAGATTTAGGCGGAGGCCGGTATTTCTTCGGTCGTCACCTGGAAAGAAGCCAGGATCGCCGGGCCGAAGGCGGTCGAAAGCGCCACGTCCGTCGCGTCCCGCCCGGTCGCCATCAGAATGCGCCCGATGCGGGGTTTGTTATGACGGGCATCGACGGTATTCCAGCGCCCGCCGAGATAGACCTGGAACCAGGCGCTGAAATCCATCGGGTTGATATCCACCGGGACGCCGATATCGCCGAGATAGCCGGTGCAGTAACGCGCCGGAATGTTCATGCAGCGGCAAAGCGTGATGGCGAGATGCGCGAAATCGCGGCAGACGCCTGTGCGATCGGTAAAGCCTCCAAAGGCTGTCCGCAGCGGATCCGCGTTCTGGTAGTTGAAAGTGATGTGGTTGTGGGCGAAATCGAGGATCGCCTGCACCCGCGGCCAGCCGAGAGGCGTCGCGGAAAATGTCTTCCAGGCAAAATCCGCCAGGCGGTCGGTGTCGCAGTAGCGGCTGCCGAGCAGGAAGACCAGCACGTCGTCCGGCAGATCCTTGATGTCGTGCTGGAAGGCATTTTGCGGCACCGGGTCAGGCATGCCGTCGTCGTAGATTTCGAATTCGGTCGAGATCGTCGTCAGCCCCGGCGGGGCCACGATCCGGCTGCAGGCGTTTCCGAAGCTGTCGAGATAGCTCCAGGCCTCGATCGGGCGGTCGAAGCTCAGCACTTGGTCGCTCAAAAGGTCCGCGCGACGCGAGGGATGGATATTCAGAACCAGTAGCATCGCCGTATCGTGCTGGCATTCATACCCTATGCGAAACCCTGCGCGTATCTTCATGATCGTATCCCTATGGAGAAACTCTGGCCGAAATGGCAGTTCAGCGGCAACGCTCGAATAATCCGGGTGTTCCGGTTACCCGTGGAGTTTCACGCTTTGGTCATCGGTCGTCACGTTAACCTGCACGGACATGCTGTCGAAATCGGTATCGTCGCCATCGTAACTTCCCGATAGCGGGATCGCCTGTCGCGGATCGCGAGCGACACCCACGCGTATCAGGTCGCGATTGCCGACGATACCGTTGGTGGGATCGAATTCTACCCACCCGGCGCCGGGAAGATAGACCTGGCACCAGGCGTGGGTCGATCCGCCGCCGAGCGTTATCGAGCCGTCGCGGTCGGGCACGTAGATATAGCCGGTCACGAAACGCGCCGCCAAGCCGAGCGACCGCGCCGCTTCCATCATCAGCAGTGCGAAATCGCGGCAGGTGCCGCGGCGCAGCTGCAGGGTTTCGAGCGGCGGTTGCGTCCCGTGTTCGGAGCGCCTGGCATAGATGAAACCCTCGTGGAGCGCGAAGCACATGGTCATCAGCAGATGGCCGGTTTCGGTGGCATGGCCGACCCTGACGAATTGCCGTGCCCATTTGCCAACCCGGTCCTCGGGATCGGGATAGTGGCGCTGGATCGTCCTCTCCAGATCGAAGGCTTCTTCCGGATCGTATACGAACGGATAGGTGAGTGCCTCTTCGTCGATCTGGAAGTCCATCGCCACCTGCGGCGTGTGGTCGAGGCGGATATTGGTTTCGAACCGTAGTTCGGAAGACGCCTTCGATATTCCGACCAGCGCGACGCAATTGCCGAAGACATCGTGGATCCATCGGACATAATCCGGCTTTGGATAAACGTTGAGCTGGGAACTCAGTAAAGTCTGGTCGAAACTATCCCGCGGCCTGAACATCAGCCTGTGTTCGCCGAACTCCACCGGCCTCGTATACCGATAGGAGGTGACATGCCGGACGGAAAATATCGTCATCCAATTCACCCCAAGAGCAGTAAGGTCGGCACGCGCTGGCGCGGGGGGCTTTCATCGAACCCTGCTTGATCACCGCTATAACAGCCGCCATGCCAAGGCGATAGGAAAAACCCGCCGCACCCGGTAAATTACGATAATCCCGAACGCTGCATAGGAACCCCGAGAGGGGTTACCTCACTGGTCCCGACGCTGCAGCGGATATTCACCGGCGTCGTAGAGTTTCTGTATCTGCGTGCTGTCGAACCGGGCTTCTTCGACCTCGAGAATGGACCCGCGCAACAGCGATGCAGGCATGACCTCGATTGCAAAACGCAGGGCCTCGGCCACGGTTTCGAACCTCTTGTAGCCAAGCCTGCTCGTTCTCTTCCAGTTCTTGCACGGGTAGAGCCCCGCGCCGGCATTGTAGTTGAAGGCGGCCATGCTGGTGTCCTTGTGGTCGAGGAGATGTGCGAGGGGATGATCCGAACGAATAACTTCGTCGGAACAATCCGTGTCAGGCCGGCTGCAATTGCGACGCGCGCCTCTGGAGGCGCTCCTGCTTTTGCGCGAGCTTGAGTTCCCGGCTTCTCAGCGCCTGTCTCTGGCGAAATTCCTGCAGCTTGGCTGCATTGGAGCCTTCTTCTGCATCGGGTTTGCGAAACAGATTCTGGGCGGCATTACGGACGGTATCGATCATTGATGTAACCTTAAAGGATAGACTGCGGGACGCGACAACGGCCAACGCAAGAATTCTCCAGCCGACGGGGCGGAGTTCGACGTTCGCAAAATCAAGGGTGTCGCCAAGCAACCGGCGGAGCCGGGAGGATCAGGTAGCCGAAAAGGCTGAAAACGTGAATCATATATGGCGAAATAATGCGTCAGTTTCAAGTCTTGTCTCAAAACGGATAGGCGGTGCTTGCCATGGGCGGGAATGAGGCCCATCGTGGCTGGTCGGCTGCAACTGGCAAGGGCGCAGCCGCCTGAGGGACCCGATGCGAGCCCTAGCCCCGACGACCAAGGAGGGGCACGATGTCCTCACGATCCTCGCATCCGAATTTCCAGCTTTATTTCGAGAAAATGCTGACGAACAACCAGCCGCAGGCTGAACAATCCGCAGAAAGCTGCCCCGACGCATCGAGCCTGCATGCCATCTTCCGGGGTATGCCGATCCAGGGACCGCCGCTGACGGGTTCGGAGATTTGGCTTGGTGGCATCCGCGCCACCCGCGTTTCGAAGAAGCCTCCCGGATTGCGCTAGCCGGCAACGCTTTCCGCCGACGCAGGGATTGGAAATAGGATCACATCTCCGCGCCCGATGGGAGCGAATGGTTGAAGAACACATTTCCCGAGAAAGCGAAACGCAAACGATCCAGCAGCGACCGGATGGCAATCATCCCTGTCGCCTGCTTGAGCCTGCGAATTTCGAAGGGGGCCGGCGTCGGAGGCGCCGTGGTACGGCGCCTCCTGCCCGAAACATTATTTCGGCTTTTTGCCCAAGGTGAGACCGCTGCCGGCGAGCTTGACCTGTGCGCCTGCGGGCGCGGCCGTCACGGCTGCAGTCTTGTCTTTTTTCGGTTTGCGAGTTTCGCGGTTACTTCGTACCTGGCCTTTAGCCATTTTGTCCTCCTTGGGCGGCGATGGATAGTGGAGAGTGAAACCGTTGTTCGGCAGACAGGCATGCAAAGCGTGAAATGACGGATCTGCGAAATCCTGCCTTTGCCAGCCGAACTATCAAAGCTGCGGTGTTACGGTATCTCTGTGTTTGCTCAAAGAAGCCGATATTGCGGCCCCAAAGCTCTTCTCGGGATGATCGCCAAAACGGGCAAGCATCATGGCTGCTCCCGTCGTGTCTGCCCGACCGCCGACAAGCATTCCGCTTGGCTGCGTACGCTCACTGAATTGGTGAAGTTCGATATTTTCCCGGTATCCGGGGCCGCTGACGCGGACCAGGTTGCGGGAGGTGGTCTGAGAGAATTCGGAAGACATGACGTCCTCCTTTCATTGGGGCCAGGGCGTGAAAATCCTGAAGCAGCAGCGCCCTTTATATAGCTGCTGAAGTCCTCATCATGCGCCGGACTTGCGCCAAAGGCAATGTGCGGGGTTGCGAGAAATGCCTTGCTCAAGACATAGTTGACCGATAGGGGTTACCATCGAAATTGGTTGTCGAGCTTCGTTTTCACGCCTTTTGCGTTCGAGCTGATCTTTCCTTTCAAAATCGATCTCTTTTGTCGCTGGCATTTTGCCGGACGGCGACCTGTGTTCGATCGGAAGGATCATCTTCATGAGCAGCGGAATCGTAAAATTTTTCAACACCTCCAAGGGCTTCGGCTTTATCCAGCCCGCCGACGGATCGACGGACGTGTTCGTCCACATCTCGGCCGTCGAACGTTCGGGAATGACCTATCTGGCTGAAGGCCAGAAGGTGAGCTTCGATGTCGTGCGGGACAACCGCACCGGCAAGAATGCAGCTGAAAACCTGCAGATCGCCTAAAGCCAAAACCGACTCCGGTCTTTGACCACGGATGTACCGGCACGGACCGTTGAAGCGAGTCGGGTGGCTGACCCCTCTCGGCCTTTCTCTTCGAATAACGAAAGAATTTCCATGAAAAAGACAGATGCAGAACAGCAGGTAAAAAGAGCCCAGCGCCAGGTCGTCAATACCAGCGGCGGCGGCCATCTCGGCGGCACCAACCACGGCCAGGGCTATGACGCCAAGACCTCTTCCGCAAAGGGCAAGGCCGACAAGGGCCGCAAGGCCGGCGGCAAGAACTAAGCATCAGATAATGCGGGCCGAGGAGCACTTCGGCCCGTTTTTTACTTGCGCTTGGGAGCAACCGGCTGTTTCTCCGGCTTTCGGGGATGACCCGGCGCGATGGGATCGCTTGCCGGAAAAGTCTCTTCGAGCGACTCTTCCAGGTAATCGTCCTGCTCCTTGGCGATGTCTTTGGCGGACGTTCCGGGTGAAGGAGCCTCTTTTCCCATTTTCGAGCTTCCTCGTTGATCGACCCGGTAATTCTACTCCCGTTTCTTCGCCGGCAGAAGCAGGAATAAGCACCGGCATGTTCAGGTAGGTTTTATCGCAACGACCTGCGGAAGCCGCGCAGCGAAAAGGCAAACAACACCGTCGCGATGACGAGCAGCCACGCAAATTGCGGCCAGACCACCGAGAACCCGGCGCCGCGGTAAAGGATCGCCTGGGCGAGCAGGATGAAATGTGTGTTCGGCGCGGCGAGCATGATCGTCTGGATCACTTCCGGCATGCTTTCGCGGGGCGTGGTCGCGCCGGAGAGGATCTGCAGCGGCAGCAGCACCAGCATCAGCAACAGGCCGAACTGCGGCATCGAGCCCGCAAGCGTCGCGAGCGCGATCCCCATCGCGGTTGCAGCGAGAAGATGGAGCGCCGCCCCCGCCATGAACAGCACGATCGATCCCTCGACCGGAACCTTCAGCAATCCCTGCACCACGAAGATCAGCGAAAGCAGGGTGGCGACGAACACCACCAGCCCCATCGACCACACTTTTGCAGCCATGATTTCGAACGGCGTCAGCGGCATCACCAGAAGATGCTCGACCGTGCCGTGCTCCCGCTCGCGGATGAGGGCGGTGCCTGTCAGGATGATCGCCAGCATGGTGACGTTGTTGATGACGTTCATCACCGAGGTGAACCACATCTGGTTGAGTTCGGGATTGAACCGGGCGCGTAATGCGAGGTTCACGGTCGGCGTTCGACCGTCGATATCCGCGGCGGCAAAACCGGCGACTTCGGTCGAGACGATATTCTGCACATAGCCGGATCCAGAAAACGCCTGGGTCATGCGGGTCGCATCGACATTGAGTTGGACGACGGGGGATTTGCCGGCGATCAGGTCGCTCTGGAAGTTCGGCGGAATATCGAGTGCGAACGTGTCGGTGCCGGCATCCATGCGAGCATCCATCTCGCCCGCCGTGATCATCGCCGGCGGTTTGAAATAGGGCTGCAGGAAAGAGTCGGCGATCTGGCGCGAGAGCGGCGAATTGTCCTCGTCGACGATCGCGATCGGCGCATTGTTCAATGTTTCGGGAACGGCTTTTGCTTCCGTATAAACGGCGATCGTGAAGGAATAGACGATCAGTCCGAGCAATATCGGATCGCGCATCAGCCCGCGCAATTCCTTGATCCCGAGGTGGACGATATTGGCGAGCCGCATCCGTCACCGTGCCTGTTTCTTGAGAAAGACGGCGCTCGCCGCAATCAGCAGCGGCCCGGCAACAATGAGCGGCAGGAAAGCCCCGAAGAGGTTTTCGAAGCCGAGGCCCTTCGAGAAGGTGCCGCGCGAGATGATGTTGAAATAGGTCGTGGGATAAATCTGGCCGATGACCGCCCCGATGCCCTGCAGCGAGGAGACCGGATCGATCATGCCGGCAAACTGCACCGCCGGTATGATCGTCATTAGCGTCGTCCCGAAGATTGCGGCGATCTGGCTCGACATGAAAGTCGAGACGAGCAGGCCGAAGGCGGTCGCGAAAGCGACATAGAGAAGTGCTGCCGCGGTGAAGGCAGCTAAGCTGCCGGTGAACGGCACCTGGAACACCAGGATCGCAAACAGCCACAGGAGCACGGCGTTCATCATGCCGAGCGCCAGGTAGGGAAGCTGCTTGCCGATGAGGAATTCCAGCCGCGTCACCGGCGTCACGTAGAAATTGACGATCGAGCCGAGTTCCTTTTCCCGCACCACTGACAGCGCCGCGAGCATCGCCGGGATCAGCAGAAGCAGCAGCGGAATGACGGCCGGGACCATCGCCACCAGGCTTTCGATGCCGGGATTGTAGCGGAAGCGGGTCTCGATCGAGAACTGCCCCTTGGCGGCATCGCCGAAGATTTCGCGCGCCTTTTGCGCCAACCAGTGGGCGTGCATGCCCTGCACGTAGCCGCGCGTGGTTTCCGCCCGCTGCGGCATGGCGCCGTCGATCCACGCCCCGATCTCAACATCGTGGCCGCGGGCGACATGTTCGGCAAAACCGGCCGGAATCTCGATCGCCAGCTTCAGCGAGCCCTCGCGCATGCGCCGGTCGAGGTCGCCATAATCGCCGGGTGGCGGCTGCTCGACGAAATAGCGGGAACCGGCGATGTCGGCGGTATAGTCGCGGCTGGCGACCGTATCGTCCCGGTCGAGAACCGCGAATGTCAGGTCCTTGACGTCCATGTTGATGCCGTAGCCGATCACGAACATCAGGATGACGCTGCCGATTAGCGCCAGGGTGGCCCGAATGGGATCGCGGCGGATCTCCAGCGTCTCGCGAAGACTATAGCTCCAGATGCGAAGCGGGTCGAAGGAGCGGTGCGGCCGTGCTCCGGCGAACTTGCGCCCGTCGTCTGCCGTCGAGGGTGCCGATGCGGATGAGGCAGTCGTCTCGCCGATCGCATCTTCGAGATAGGCGATGAACGCTTCCTCCAGCGTTGTGGCATAGCGGCTTTTGCGGATCGCATCGGGCGTATCGCTCACCAGCACCTTGCCGGCATGCATCAGCGAGATGCGGTCGCAGCGCTCCGCTTCATTCATGAAATGGGTGGAGATAAATATGGTGACATGGTCTTTGCGGGAGAGCTCGATTAGCGCCGCCCACAACTGGTCACGGGCGATCGGGTCTACGCCCGAAGTCGGTTCGTCGAGGATCAGCACTTCCGGCGAATGGATCAGCGCCACCGCCAGCGAAAGCCGCTGCCGGACACCGAGAGGCAAACCGTCCGGCAGTGCGTCCATGACCTCCGCAAGCTCGAAACGCCGGCCCATTTCCTCGATCCGGGCCGAGATCGTATCGACGGGCAGCTGAAACAGCCGCGCATGCAGGTCGAGGTTCTGCCGGACCGTCAGTTCCGTATAGAGCGAAAAGGCCTGGCTCATGTAGCCGACGCGCCTGCGGACATCCATGTCCTTCGGGTCGACCGTCTTGCCGAACAACTTCGCCGTGCCTTCGCTCGCCGGCAGCAGGCCGGTCAGCATCTTCATCGTCGTGGACTTGCCGCAGCCGTTCGAGCCGAGGAAACCAAAGATCTCGCCGCGGCGGATGCGGAAGCTGACATCGTCCACCGCCGTGAAATCGCCGAAGCGCATCGTCAGGCCTTCCGCCTCGATGGCAAATTCGGCCTCGTCGAAATCTGCCGGGGGATGAAGCGGAATGACCTTGTGCGTGGCGCGCCTCTCCTCCGGCATCAGCGCAATGAAGGCATCGTCGAGCGTGGCGGCGCCGGTATGGGCAAGGATTTCGCGCGGCGTTCCGGTTGCGAGCACCTTGCCGGCATCCATGGCCGCCAGCCAGTCGAAGCGCGATGCTTCCTCCATATAGGCGGTCGCGACGATCACGCTCATCTCCGGCCGCTCCCTCCGGATATCGTCGACGAGGCTCCAGAACTGCCGGCGCGACAGCGGGTCGACGCCGGTCGTCGGCTCGTCGAGGATCAAAAGGTCCGGATCGTGAATGAGGGCGCAGCAAAGGCCGAGCTTCTGTTTCATGCCGCCCGAAAGCTTGCCGGCGGGGCGGTCCTCGAAGCCCGACAGGCCGGTGCGTTTCAGAAGGTTAGCGATGCGGTATTCCCGCTCCTTGCGGCCCTGGCCGAACAGGCGGGCAAAGAAATCGGCATTCTCGAACACCGATAACGTCGGATAGAGGTTCTTGCCGAGCCCCTGCGGCATATAGGCGATGGCCGGGCAGGTGCGATCGCGGTGGCGGGCGCTGCGCATGTCGCCGCCAAGCACTTCGACCTCGCCCGTCTGGATCTGGCGTGCGCCGGAGATCAGCGAAAGCAGCGAGGATTTGCCCACCCCGTCCGGGCCGATCAGGCCGATCATACGTCCGGACGGCAAATCGAGACTTATGCCGTCGATGGCGCGCGTTTTGCCGTAGGAATGGCCGACATCCGTCAACCGCGCCACATAGGCAGGTTCTACCTGGATGCCCTTCGCCTGCTGCACCGGGCTCATGGGGTGATCGGCCGTGACAGCGCCGCCGGCCACTCTGCGGCGGGATCGAGCTTCACATAGGTCCGGCCAGGCAACCCGGTCTTGACCTGCGCGATATATTTCTGGAGCAGTTCCGGAGAGACGCGCGCCCGCAGGCGGAACATCAGCTTCTGTCGTTCCTCCTCGGTCTCCACCGTCTTCGGCGTGAATTGCGCGACATCGGACACGAAGGATATCCGGGCCGGAATGACATATTGGGGGGCTGCGTCGAGAACGATCCGGGCCTCGCCGCCGATCGGGGTGCGCCCGGCTTCCCCGGTCGGTAGGAAGAACGTCATGTAGACATCGCCGACATCGAGGATGTTGAGCACGCGGCCGCCGGCGGCGACCACTTCGCCCGGCTGCGCCACGAGATATTGCACCCGTCCGTCGCGCGGGGCCTTGAGCTCGGAATCGCGCAGATCGGCATCGATCCGCGCGACAGTCGCCTGCACGGCCT
>NZ_JALBGV010000073.1 GCF_023006505.1 Neorhizobium sp. SHOUNA12A | reverse complement strand
CCCGTGCCGGCTCGATGCGCGTTTCCGGAGCCGCGGGACGTGGGATCTGGGCAGGGCGGGGTTCGGCGACGGGAGCCGGCCGGGCTTCCATGGCGGGTGCGGCTTGACCGGGAGCCGTCATGTCAAGCGGCTGGAAGCGGTTTGCCGCGCTTGCTGGGATCACCGGCACGGCGGGTGCCGCCGTGGAAATTCCGCTTTCGATGACGATATCGGTCGGCCCGCCGATCATGATCAGGTGCTCGACCCCGTCGCGGCGGATGAGGACCAGACGACGGCGCGCGTCGACGGCCGCTGCATCCAGCACCTGAAGCCGCGGCTGGCGATTCTTGCCGCCGCGCACGAAGGGGGACGGGCCGGCGCGGCCGCGCATGAGCCAGAGCGCGCCGATGAGGACAAGAAGCCCAATGCCGACGCCGACGACTGCGATCACCAGGCGGCCTCCATAGGCGCCCATCAGGTCATCTAACATCTCTTGCCACTCCTCATATGAACCCTGCGGTAAAAAACGACTTTTTTCCTACCGAAGCAAGCTGCTAACTGTCACTGTTGCGCGCTGAAAGACAGCGCAGAAAAGCAAAGATAGGTCACTCCGCCAAACTGTCCCGGGTTTTGTGGCTCAGCAGAGCTTTTTGCTTAACCAGCAACTTGCTAATAAGGAATCGCGGGATTCCTGATCCCTGAATGTTCATGGCCGCTGCGCCGGTCGAAATGCGAGGAATTGATGACGAAGTTGCAGCAGAGCGGCAACTACGATGCGCCCCTGGTGGAAAAAGGGACGCGTGGCGGCACCATCGTCCGAATCGTTCTTCTGGCGCTCGTTCTCTGTGGCGTGGCTGCCGGCTTCGTGATGTTCCAGCATGCGCTCGACAACGAGCTGGTGCTCGGCCTGCTCGGCATTCTCGCCATGGTCGGCATCTTCTTCCTGGTGTCGTCGATCATCGGCCTCGTCGAGGTCATGCCGCAGTCGCGTTCCGACGAATTGGCCCGCGGTTTCCTCGCCAACCATCCCGACGGCATTCTGATCACCGATGCCAAGGGCCGCATTCTTTACGCCAATGCCGCCTATGGCCGGATGACCGGTGCGACCAAGGCGAGCAACGTTCAGTCGCTCGAAGCGCTTCTGTCCAAGACCCGCGAATCGACTGAGGCGCTCTACCGGCTGACGACGGCTCTGCGCGAGGGCCGGGAAGGCCATGAGGAGTTCCGGCTTCTCCAGCCGATCGGACGGACGACCGGCAATGGTTCCGGTGCCCACTGGTACCGTCTCAAGGCACGGCTGCTGACGCCCGCCGACAGCCGCAAGGGCCAGCTCGACATCTGGCAGATCACCGACATCACCTCGGAGCGCGACGACCAGGAACGGTTCTTCCGCGAGCTGCAGAACGCTATCGACTATCTCGACCACGCGCCCGCCGGTTTCTTCTCCGCCGGCAAGAAGGGTGAGATCTTCTATCTGAACGCCACGCTTGCCGAATGGCTCGGCATCGACCTGACCAAGTTCGTGCCGCGCTCGGTAACGATTGCTGATCTGGTGGCGGGCGAGGGCATGGCGCTGATCCAATCGGTGCAGGCCGCGCCCGGTCTGAAGCGCACCGAGACGCTCGATCTCGATCTGCGCCGCGCCAACGGCCAGAGCCTGCCCGTGCGGCTGGTGCACAATGTCAGCGCCACCCGCGACGGCGCACCGGGCGAAAGCCGCACCATCGTGCTGGCGCGGCCGAAGGGCGGCGAGGGCGACCAGTCCGCCTCCGCGATGCGCTTCACGCGCTTCTTCAACAATACGCCGATGGCGATCGCCTCCGTCGATGGCGAAGGCCGGATCCTGCGCATCAATGCGCCGTTCCTCAAACTGTTTGCCGGCGTCGTCTCCCGCGACGACGTGGATGCCGGTATCGAACTCGACCGCATCGTGCACGACAATTCCCGCCAGCATCTGATGCAGGCGATTGCCGCCGCCAAGGACGGCCAGGGCGATATAGCGCCGATCGATTCGCGCCATCCCGGCGACGAGAACCGCTATGTGCGCTTTTACGTGAATGCCGTGATCGACGAGAGCGACGAAGCGCCTGAAGAGGCCGCGATCGTCTATGCCGTCGAGACGACGGAGCAGAAGGCGCTCGAAACCCAGATGGCGCAGACCCAGAAGCTCAATGCGGTCGGCACGCTGGCGGGCGGCATCGCCCACGACTTCAACAACGTCCTGACGGCGATTCTTCTGTCCTCCGACCACCTCCTCCTGCAGGCGCGCCCCTCGGATGCGAGCTTTGCCGACCTGATGGAGATCAAGCGCAACGCCAACCGCGCCGCCGTGCTGGTGCGCCAGCTGCTCGCCTTCTCTCGCAAGCAGACCATGCGGCCGGCGGTGCTGAACCTCACCGACGTCGTCGGCGACTTGCGCATGCTGGTCGACCGGCTGATTTCCGGCACCAATGTGAAGCTTGAAGTGGATTACGGCCGCGATCTTTGGCCGGTGCGCACCGACCTGTCGCAGTTCGAGCAGGTGCTGATCAACCTCTGCGTCAACGCGCGCGACGCCATGCCCCAGGGCGGCACGATCCTGATCAAGACCCGCAATGTATCCGCCGAGGATGCGGGCGGTTTCAACCAGGCGGATCTGCCGGCCGAGGACTTCGTGATGGTCGAGGTTTCCGACACCGGCACGGGCATTTCGCCCGAAATCATGGACAAGATCTTCGAACCGTTCTTCACCACCAAGGAAGTCGGCAAGGGGACCGGCCTCGGCCTCTCGATGGTCTATGGCATCATCAAACAGTCCGGCGGCTATATCTATCCCGAATCGGAAGTCGGACGCGGCACGAGTTTCCGCATGTTCCTCCCACGCCACATTCCCGAAACGCCCGTCGTCGTCCAGGACGTTACCGCAACCGGTACGCAGGCGCCGCCGGCCGCTATTGCGCCTGTCGTGTCGACGCCTGCATCCGACGACCTCGACCTCACCGGAAAGTCGGCAGTTGTCCTGCTCGTGGAGGATGAGGAGGCCGTCCGCCGAGGCGGCAAGCGCATGCTGGAAACCCGTGGCTACACCGTGCACGAAGCGGGTTCCGGCACTGAGGCGCTCGACATCATGGAAGAGCTCCAGGGCCAGGTGGATATCGTCGTCTCCGACGTCGTCATGCCTGAAATGGACGGGCCGACGCTTTTGACGGAACTGCGCAAGACCTATCCGGACATGAAGTTCATCTTCGTTTCCGGTTATGCGGAGGATGCGTTTGCCCGCAACCTGCCCGCCGACGCGAAATTCGGCTTCCTGCCAAAGCCCTTCTCGCTGAAGCAGCTTGCCGTGGCGGTCCGGGAAATGCTCGATTCGGAGTGAGAATCGGATCGTCCCTCATAAATTTCAAACGCCGCGATTCCCTCGTCAAATTGCGGCGCAGCCTTGATTTCAAACGGGAATTTTCCAAACCCACGGCGGGCGTGAACATCATGAGAACGAAATCGAAATACCTATTTTGACTCAATCTCTTGGGCGACCCTTGCCAAATGAGAACAAAATAGGTACATCACCTTTATCGGCTGCTTCATTGCGTGCGCGGCGGCAATAACCTAAAGGTGGGACCAGATGGCACAGAATAGTTTGCGGCTCGTAGAGGATAAAGGCGTGGACAAGAGTAAGGCGCTGGAAGCGGCATTGTCGCAGATCGAACGGTCCTTCGGTAAGGGATCGATCATGAAGCTCGGTGCAAACGAGAGCATTGTCGAGATCGAGACGGTTTCCACCGGCTCTCTCAGCCTCGATATCGCGCTTGGCATTGGCGGCCTGCCGAAGGGCCGCATCGTTGAAATCTACGGTCCGGAAAGCTCCGGCAAGACGACGCTTGCGTTGCAGACGATTGCCGAAGCCCAGAAGAAGGGCGGCATCTGCGCCTTCGTCGACGCCGAACATGCGCTCGACCCGGTCTATGCCCGCAAGCTTGGCGTCGATCTGCAGAACCTTCTGATCTCGCAGCCGGATACCGGCGAGCAGGCGCTCGAAATCACCGACACGCTGGTTCGCTCCGGTGCCGTCGATGTCCTCGTTATCGACTCGGTTGCGGCTCTGACGCCACGTGCCGAAATCGAG
Organism: Neorhizobium sp. SHOUNA12A; assembly: GCF_023006505.1. Lineage (GTDB taxonomy): Bacteria > Pseudomonadota > Alphaproteobacteria > Rhizobiales > Rhizobiaceae > Neorhizobium. The sequence continues at coordinate 24,852 of NZ_JALBGV010000073.1, read as the reverse complement.
GGCGAGATGGGCGACAGCCTGCCGGGCCTTCAGGCACGCCTGATGAGCCAGGCGCTGCGCAAGCTCACCGCTTCGATTTCCAAATCGAATACGATGGTGATCTTCATCAACCAGATCCGCATGAAGATCGGCGTGATGTTCGGTTCTCCGGAAACCACCACCGGCGGCAATGCACTGAAATTCTACGCCTCGGTTCGCCTCGACATCCGCCGCATCGGTCAGGTCAAGGAACGCGAGGAAGTGGTCGGCAACCAGACCCGCGTCAAGGTCGTCAAGAACAAGATGGCGCCTCCCTTCAAGCAGGTCGAATTCGACATCATGTATGGCGAAGGCGTTTCCAAGACCGGCGAACTCGTCGATCTCGGCGTCAAGGCCGGCATCGTCGAGAAGTCCGGTGCCTGGTTCTCCTATAACAGCCAGCGCCTCGGCCAGGGCCGTGAGAACGCCAAGACGTTCCTGCGCGACAATCCTGAACTTGCCCGGGAAATCGAGACGTCGCTCCGCCAGAATGCCGGCCTTATTGCCGACCGCTTCCTGCAGAACGGCGGTCCCGACGCTGACGACGGCGACGCGGCCGCGGATATGTAAAGCGGTTCCGCCGCACTCGGAGATTTCTCCGGCGGATTATTTTGAACCGGTCGCGCATGGAAAGATGCGCGGCCGGTTTCTCGTTCGGTGAGGCGGCGGGGCGGCTGGACAGTTGGGGGTGTGGGCGATACAAGCCTCTGGTTTTCGAATAATAGGACCGCATCCGGCGGTAAAAAGGGCGTAGCATGAGCGGCGTGAATGAAATCCGGTCGACCTTCCTCGACTATTTCCGAAAGAACGGACACGAGGTCGTGTCCTCCAGTCCGCTGGTGCCGCGCAACGATCCGACACTGATGTTCACCAATGCCGGCATGGTTCAGTTCAAGAACGTGTTTACTGGTCTTGAGAAACGCCCCTATTCGACCGCGGCGACCGCCCAGAAATGCGTTCGTGCCGGCGGCAAGCATAACGACCTCGATAATGTCGGTTACACCGCCCGTCACCATACCTTCTTCGAAATGCTCGGCAATTTCTCCTTCGGCGACTATTTCAAGGCGAATGCCATCGAGCTTGCCTGGAACCTGATCACCAAGGAATTCGGCCTCGACGCCAAGCGGCTCCTGGTGACCGTCTATCACACCGATGACGAAGCTTTCGGCCTCTGGAAGAAGATCGCCGGTCTTTCGGACGACAAGATCATCCGCATTCCGACCAGCGACAATTTCTGGGCGATGGGCGATACCGGTCCTTGCGGCCCGTGCTCGGAAATCTTCTATGATCATGGCGACCATATCTGGGGCGGCCCTCCCGGTTCGCCGGAAGAGGATGGCGACCGGTTCATCGAGATCTGGAACCTCGTCTTCATGCAGTACGAGCAGGTGACGAAGGAAGAGCGGATCGACCTGCCGCGCCCGTCGATCGACACCGGCATGGGACTGGAACGTGTTGCAGCCGTCCTGCAGGGCCAGCACGACAATTACGACATCGACCTGTTCCGAGCGCTGATCTCTGCCTCGGAAGAGGCGACCGGCGTCAAGGCGGAAGGCGAACATCGCGGCAGCCACCGCGTCATCGCCGACCATTTGCGGTCCTCCGCATTCCTCATCGCCGATGGCGTGCTGCCCTCGAACGAAGGCCGCGGTTACGTGCTCCGCCGCATCATGCGCCGCGCCATGCGCCACGCGCAGTTGCTAGGTGCCCGCGATCCGCTGCTCTGGAAGCTGCTGCCGGCGCTCATCCAGCAGATGGGCCGCGCCTATCCGGAACTGGTCCGTGCCGAATCGCTGATTTCCGAAACGCTGAAGCTCGAGGAAAACCGCTTCCGCAAGACGCTGGAGCGCGGCCTTTCGCTGCTGTCGGATGCGACGAACACGCTTCACAAGGGCGATATGCTCGATGGCGAGACCGCCTTCAAGCTCTACGACACCTACGGTTTCCCGCTCGATCTGACGCAGGACGCTTTGCGTGCCCGCGAAATCGGCGTCGATATTTCCGGTTTCACCGACGCCATGCAGCGCCAGAAGGCGGAAGCCCGCTCGCATTGGACCGGTTCCGGCGACAAGGCGACGGAAACGATCTGGTTCGAGCTCAAGGAAAAGCACGGCGCGACCGAATTCCTCGGATATGACACGGAAACCGCTGAAGGCGTGGTGCAGGCGATCGTCCGCGACGGCAAGGCTGTCGACAGCGCGTCCGCCGGCCAACAGATCCAGATCGTCGTCAACCAGACGCCGTTCTACGGCGAATCCGGCGGCCAGATGGGCGATACCGGCGTGATTGCGACCGACAACGCCAGGCTGAATGTCTCGGATACCCAGAAGAAGGGCGAGGGCGTATTCGTCCACATCGCCACCGTGACCGAGGGCAGGTTGAAGGTCGGTGATGCCGCAGCGCTGACGGTCGATCACGATCGTCGCTCGCGCCTGCGTTCCAACCATTCGGCCACCCATCTGCTGCATGAGGCACTTCGCGAAGTGCTTGGCACGCACGTGGCCCAGAAGGGTTCGCTTGTCGCGCCCGAGCGCCTGCGTTTCGACGTTTCGCATCCGAAGCCGATGTCGGCCGAAGAATTGCAGAAGGTCGAGGACATGGCGAATGCCATCATCCTCCAGAACGCGCCGGTCACGACCCGGTTGATGAGCGTCGATGATGCGATCGCGGAAGGCGCCATGGCGCTGTTCGGCGAAAAGTACGGCGACGAAGTTCGCGTCGTTGCGATGGGCAAGGCAATCGAAGGCCCGAAGGCCGGCAAGGCTTATTCGATCGAGCTCTGCGGCGGCACCCATGTCAATGCGACCGGCGATATCGGCCTTGTTCACGTTCTCGGTGAAAGCGCCGTCGGCGCCGGCGTTCGCCGCGTCGAGGCGGTGACGGGCGAGGCGGCGCGTCTCTATCTTGCCGAGCAGGATGAGCGGGTGAAGACGCTGGCAGGTGCCTTGAAGGTGCAGCCGGCGGAATTGGTTTCGCGCGTCGAGGCGCTGATCGACGAGCGCCGCAAGCTCGAGAAGGAACTGGCGGATGCCAAGCGCCGGCTTGCGATGGGCGGCGGGCAGGGTGGTTCGGCCGGCGATTTCAGGGAGATCGGCGGCATCAAGTTCATGGGCAAGGCGCTCAACGGCATCGATGCCAAGGACCTGAAGGGCCTGGCGGATGAAGGCAAGGCGAGCCTCGGCTCCGGCGTCGTCACGCTGATCGGTGTTTCGGAAGACGGTAAGGCCAGCGCCGTGGTCGCGGTGACGCCTGACCTGGTCGAGCGCTTCAGCGCCGTGGATCTGGTCCGGGTCGCGTCCGTGGCGCTTGGCGGCAAGGGCGGCGGCGGCCGTCCTGACATGGCCCAGGCCGGCGGACCGGATGGCGCCAAGGCCAATGAGGCGCTCGACGCGGTGGCAGCCGCTCTCGGCGCCTGACGACAAACACCGGAAGCGGGCATAGTCCGCTTTTCGGTTTCAAAGGAAGACCAATGGGCGTGACGGCCAAGATCGACGACGAACTGGACGAGGTCGAAAACCGCCTCGTACCGGCGCTCTTTAGGGATGCGCCGAGCTCCGTCTCGTTCAACAAGCTGCGCAAGCGCCTGCTCCGGCAGGTGCGCCAGGCTTTCGACGATTTTGGCATGCTGAATGGCCAGAAGCGTTGGCTGATCGGACTTTCGGGTGGCAAGGATTCTTATTCGCTGCTCGCCGTGCTGCTGGATCTGCAATGGCGCGGCCTGCTGCCGGTCGAGCTGATTGCCTGCAATCTCGACCAGGGCCAACCGAACTTCCCCAAACACGTTCTGCCGGAATATCTTGCCTCGATCGGCGTAAAACACCGCATCGAATATCGCGATACCTATTCGATCGTGAAGGAAAAGGTGCCGGAAGGCGCCACCTATTGCTCGCTCTGTTCCAGGCTGCGGCGCGGCAACCTCTACCGGATCGCCCGCGAGGAGGGCTGCAATGCTCTGGTGCTCGGCCATCACCGGGAAGATATCCTCGAAACCTTCTTCATGAACTTCTTCCATGGCGGCAGGCTCGCCAGCATGCCGGCAAAGCTCCTGAACGACGAAGACGACATGATGGTGCTGAGGCCGCTCGCCTATTGCGCCGAGGACGATCTGGCGAAATTCGCGGCCGCCATGCAGTTCCCGATCATTCCTTGCGATCTCTGCGGCTCGCAGGATGGCCTGCAGCGCAATGCGATGAAGGCGATGCTTGCCGATATCGAGGCCCGGATGCCGGGCCGCAAGGACACAATGTTGCGCGCGCTCGCCCATGTGAACCCGTCGCACCTGCTCGATCCGAAACTCTTCGATTTTTCCGGCCTGCAAGCCGCTCAAAATCTCTGAATTCCTCCCGAACCCAGCCTTCGCGCACCAATCCTCCAAGAGACCGTTGTCATGACCCTTCCGCTCGACATCACGAAGCTTGCCGATCTTCTGCGCCTTGCCGCCAAGGCCGAAATCCTGCCGCGTTTCCGGCGGCTGCGCAGCGGCGACGTCCGCTCCAAGAGCGAGCCGTCCGACCTGGTGACCGAGGCCGACGAGGCCGCCGAGCGGATGATCCGCCGAGAACTCGAAGCTTTCGCGCCCGGCGCGCTCTTCATCGGTGAGGAATCGGTGGCGGCCGATCCGTCGCTGCTCGCCAAGCTTGCCGATGCGGAATTCGCGGTGGTCGTCGATCCGGTCGATGGCACGTTCAACTTCGCCTCGGGCATTCCGGCCTTCGGCGTCATGGCCTCCGTCGTCTGGAAGGGCGAGACGGTTGCCGGCATCATCTACGATCCGATGGGCGACGACTGGGTCATGGCGGAAAGGGGCGCCGGCGCGTTCCTGCGGCGTCCGGACGGCGAGGCGATCCGGCTTTCGGTCGCCGACGCCCGGCCGATCGAAGCCATGATCGGTATGGCCTCGCCCGGATATTTCTTCGGCGGCGAGCGGGAGCGGATCCTCGGCAATCTCGCCAAAGTCCGGTTCTTCGCCAACTATCGCTGCTCGGCCCATGAATACCGCACGTTCGCCGGCGGGCATGTGCAGTTCGTGCTCTACAACAAGCTGATGCCCTGGGACCATTTGGCCGGCACTCTGATCGGCACGGAGGCTGGCGGTTATGTCGCGCGCTTCGACGGCTCCCCTTACATGCCGCACCATGTCGACGGCGGCCTGCTGCTCGCCACCGACAAGGAAAGCTGGCAGATGCTGCGCAACGAGATCATCGGCTGATCACCGACACGACCGACAACACGGGAAGGCGAGGGCATGGTGCATTCTCTTTCGCAACTCCCCGAGGCATGGCGGGAGCGGCTGGGCGGTCATGCGGTACAGGACATCATGATCGGTCGCTCGGCTGCCTCGGTCCATCGGTTGACGGCAGCGGATGGCGAGGTTTTTTTCGTCAAGACGGAGGCGGTGAGCCCCTTCGCGGATTTGCCCGGTGAAGCTGCCCGGCTGCGCTGGCTCGGCACAAGCGGTATTCCGTGTCCCATCGTCATTGATGAGATCACCGAGGAGGCGCGCCACTGGCTTCTCCTGTCGGCGGTGCCCGGCTCCAATCTGGCCGAAGCGAATCTGCCGCCGGAGGACATCGTCGAAATTGTCGCACAGGCCCTGCATAGATTGCACTCGCTCGAACCGGGATCGTGCCCGTTCGATCACCGCGTCGTCGCACGGATAGAGTTAGCGCGAACCCGCGTCGAGGCTGGGCTGGTGGACGAAGATGATTTCGATGCGGAGCGGCTGGGTACCCCGATCGCGGATCTGATACGCCGGCTCGAGAAGGGACGGCCGGCGATCGAGGATATGGTCGTCGCCCATGGTGATGCCTGCCTGCCGAACCTCATTGCCGATCGCGGCATTTTTTCCGGCTTTGTCGATTGCGGCCGGCTCGGCGTCTCGGATCGTTATCAGGATTTGGCGCTTGCCCAGCACAGTATCCGATACAACCTCGGCAGTCCGTGGGACGAGATCTTCCTGATCCGCTACGGCGGAGATATCGACCGCGACCGTCTTGCATGGTTTCGACTGCTGGACGAATTCTTCTGAAGTCGGTCTTGTGGGGAACAAATGGTGCCTTCCGGGGGAGGCATCCCCCGAAAGGCTGAATGCTTCTCAGATCTTCGGATTGTGCGGCTGGAAAAGTTTTCCCTTTTCGCCGATCAGCACGAAGATCAGCCCGATGATCGAGACGGTGAAGAAACCTGCGACCAGCGGCAGTGCCGTACCGTTGAAGGACTGGCCGATCGCGACGCCGATCAGCGCGCCGCCGACTGTGCTCATGAAGCCGAGCACGGCGGACGCCGTCCCGGCGACATGGCCAAGCGGCTCCATGGCGAGCGAATTGAAGTTCGAGCCGATCCAGCCGAACTGGAACATCGAGAGCCCGAAAAACGCGATGAAGATCACGAGCGGCATGGGCTGAGGCCCGAAGATCTGCACGAGCATCCAGACGAATGTGATGCTGATGAAGCCAAGCAGCGAGCCGTGCGAAAGGCGCCGCATGCCGAAACGCCCGACAAACCTGGCGTTCAGGAAGGATGCCGCCGACATGAACACCGCCACGCAGGCGAAGACCAGCGGGAACCAGACGCCGACGTCGTAGATCCCGACATAAATTTGTTGGGCCGAGTTGATGAAGCCGAACATGGCGCCGAAAATGAATGTGCTGGCAATCGTGTAACAGAGGGCAAGGCGGTTGGTCAGAACGATTTGGAAGGCGTGCAGGATCGACGAAATGGTGAAGGGACGCACATCGGCCGGATCAAGCGTTTCCGGAAGGCGCGAATACATCCAGAAGCCGATACAGAGCGAGGCGACCGCCATGAACACGAAAATCAGGTGCCAGTTGCCGAACAGCATGATCACCTGGCCCGTGGCCGGCGCGATGACCGGCACGACCATGAAGACCATCATGATCAGCGACATGACTTCCGCCATGGCGCGACCGCCGTATACGTCGCGCACGATCGAGATGGAAATCACTCGCGTTGCGGCCGCTCCTGCGCCCTGGATGAAGCGAAGGGCCAACAGCGCTCCGAATGATGGCGCGATGACGGCGCCGACCGCGCAGACGAAATAGAGGCCGAGGCCGAAGAGCATCGGATTTCTGCGACCGAAACGGTCGGAGATCGATCCATAGATGATCTGCGCGGCGCCGAGGCCAAAGAGATAGGCCGAAACCACATACTGGCGATGGTTTTCGTTGACAACGCCAAGCGATGCGCCGATCTCCTGCAATCCGGGAAGCATGATGTCGATGGCAAGCGAATTAATGGCCATCAGCATCGCCATCATCGCGATGAACTCGACCCGACCCATGCCGCGCAGGCGGGCCGGGGCAGTTTGTGAAGGATTTGTCACAGCAGTTTCCTAAACAACGTGAAAGGCGCCGTTGGGAGCGGCGCCTTGAAAAATATCGTTTAAAATATCCCGGACAGCAGTCCGGAAAATCTCAGGCAGCGCCGCGAACGCCGATGCCCTGTTCCTGCAGATGAGTCTGCAATTCGCCCGATTGGAACATCTCGCGGACGATATCGCAACCGCCGACGAACTCGCCCTTGACGTAAAGCTGCGGAATGGTCGGCCAGTTGGAATAGTCCTTGATGCCCTGGCGGATCTCCGCATCGGCGAGCACGTTGACGCCCTTATAGTCCAGGCCGAGATAGTCGAGGATCTGCACGACCTGACCGGAGAAACCACATTGCGGGAACTGCGGGGTGCCCTTCATGAAGAGAACGACGTCGTTGGTCTTCACTTCGTTGGCGATAAAATCGGTAATTCCGCTCATGTCCTATCCTTTCACATGCGGTTTCAAGGGCCGCTGCGCTGCGTGATCTGCCTTAAATAGCAATCCAGCATCGGGAATTCCAGCGGAATAGTCCGTCGGAATGCGCTTATTGTTTCGCGTAGCCCCGGCTTCGAACCTTAGCCCGGACTGACATCCCTCACTCCGCCGGAGCGGAGGTCTGTAACGCCAGCGCATGCAGCACGCTGCCCATATTGCCCTTCAGAGCCTCGTAGACCATCTGGTGCTGCTGCACCCGGCTCTTTCCCCGGAAGGCTTCCGCCACCACTTCCGCGGCATAGTGGTCGCCGTCGCCGGCAAGATCCCGGATGGTGACCTTGGCACCGGGAATGCCGGCCTTGATCAGGTCTTCGATTTCACCGGGTCTCATAGCCATGATGTCATCCCTTTTCTCTCCGCGGGACTCAAAACCGCGAAACCTTTTGTCAGGATACACTGCCTCAAAGCCGCTCTGCGGTCAAAGCTGGATCGAAGGGCTCCGCCTCAATGGTGTAATAATACGTGTTTCACCTTGTGGAGGCTGGCTTTGGCTCGGGTTCTGAGCGGCGGAAGATGCTGGGTCCGGGAGAAGCGAAAAAGCCAGATGGAACTCAGGGTCAGGATCATGAAGCCGTAGGATTCGAAGCTCTCCTCCATCACCACGATATCGAAATGTTCAGCCAACTGGCTGATGCCGAGAGCGGCGGCAATCAGGGCCAGCGGCCAGGAAAGGCGTGGATGAATGGCCCGGAGAACGCCTCCTCTATGGCGATATTCGAACACGATCGTCGCAATCAGCAGGATGAGAGCGGCTGCGCCGATAATAATCGGCAGCCAGGTCTTCGACACACAATAAATTGTCATACTTCCACGGCATAGTGGCATCTCGCGCATGAAGAACACGATGGAAATGCAGGCCGTCGTGATTGCGACGAAGCGGGCCAATATCCGCGTACCCAAGGCCGCCATGACGGCAAAAAGGGCGGTGACGGCAAGCGACGCGGACTGAATGTCTTCGATGGGGCCGTCTTCATCGAAGATGTCGTGGGTGGTCATTCCCATCTTCGAAAAAATCATCCAGGCCAGAACGTTCAGGCAAAGGGTGATGATCAGTGCATCGAGCCAGATGCGCTTGTAGTGCCAGGTCGGGCCCGATGACCTCAACCAGGTCAAAATCGGCATAAGCATTTTTTTGGGCTTACTTTCCTAATTCAGAAAGCCGCAACGCTTACCGGGACAGCCCGAGTCCATCAATCCCCCGCGCTTCAAATTTGTTCACCTGTGCAAACAAACCGCGATCTGGAAATCGCGGGCTTGGGTATCGAAATGGCTGGACGGGTCAGGCCATGAAGGCTGGGAACCAGCTTTCGTGGGCGTCCGTAAGCTGCGGAACCGCAATGTCGATGAGGCCGTCGACGATCAGGCTGGCGCCCCCGACGGTACCGAGGGGGCGGAACGGTACGCCGGCGCTCTCGGCGCTGGCCTGCACGAAATTGGCAAGATCGGCAGGCACTGCGATCACGTAGCGGGCCTGGTCTTCGCCGAATAGCAGCGCATGGGCCGGGCCGCGCTGTTCCTTGATGCCGACCTTCATACCCTTGGCCGATGCCATCGCCATTTCGGCAAGCGCAATCACCAGGCCGCCCGAGGAAATGTCGTGGCAGGCCGTTACCTGGCCGTTGCGGATGAGCGAACGGACGAAATCGCCGTTGCGGCGCTCGGCCTTCAGATCGACTTCCGGCGGCGGACCGTCGTTGGTGTCGAGAATGTCGCGCAGATAGATCGAGGAGCCAAGATGGGTGCCGTCGGTTCCGATCATGATCAGCTTGTCGCCGTCGTTGGCAGAACCGATCTTCGCCATCTTCTGCCAGTCGGGCAGCAGACCGACGCCGGCAATCGTCGGGGTCGGTAGGATCGCGACGCCGTTGGTCTCGTTGTAGAGCGAGACGTTGCCGGAAACGATCGGGAAATCCAACGCCCTGCAGGCCTCTCCGATGCCCTTGATGGCGCCGACGAGCTGGCCCATGATTTCAGGTTTTTCCGGATTGCCGAAATTGAGGTTGTCGGTGGCGGCGAGCGGCTCAGCGCCGGTGGCGACGATATTGCGCCAGCATTCGGCAACCGCCTGTTTGCCGCCCTCGAACGGATCGGCCTCGACATAACGCGGCGTAACGTCGGAGGAAAAAGCGAGCGCCTTGGTCGGGTGGTTCTCGACGCGCACAACGCCGGCATCGCCGCCCGGGCGCTGCAGCGAGTTGCCCTGGATCAGCGTGTCATACTGTTCCCAGACCCAGCGACGACTGGACTGATTGGCCGAACCGACGAGTTTCAGCAGCGCCTGGTTATAATCCGCAGGTGCCGCGACCTGCGAGGCGGGCAGGGGTGCACGAACATTCGACTGGACCCACGGCCGATCGTATTCCGGAGCCTGGTCGCCAAGATCCTTGATCGGCAGGTTGGCGACTTCCTCGCCCTGATGCAGGACACGGAAGCGCAGGTCGTCGGTGGTCTTGCCGACGATCGCAAAATCGAGGCCCCATTTGACGAAGATCGCCTTGGCCTGGTCTTCCTTCTCCGGCTGCAGCACCATGAGCATGCGCTCCTGGCTTTCCGACAGCATCATCTCGTAGGCCGTCATCCGGTCTTCGCGCACCGGCACCTTGTCGAGATCGAGTTCGATGCCGAGATCGCCCTTGGCGCCCATTTCGACAGCAGAACAGGTGAGGCCGGCGGCACCCATATCCTGGATCGCGATGACAGCGCCGGTCGCCATCAGTTCAAGGCAGGCTTCCAGCAGGCATTTTTCCGTGAAGGGATCGCCGACCTGGACGGTCGGGCGTTTCTCCTCGATCGATTCGTCGAACTCGGCCGATGCCATCGTGGCTCCGCCGACACCGTCGCGGCCGGTCTTGGCGCCGAGATAAACGACCGGCAGACCGACGCCCTTGGCCTCCGACAAGAAGATGGCGTTGGATTTGGCAAGCCCGGCCGCAAACGCGTTGACCAGGATATTGCCGTTGTAGCGCGGATCGAACTCAACCTCGCCGCCGACAGTCGGTACACCGAAGGAATTGCCGTAACCGCCGACGCCGGCAACGACGCCAGACACGAGATGTTTGGTTTTCGGATGATCGGGTGCCCCGAAGCGCAGCGCGTTCAGTGCCGCGATCGGCCGGGCGCCCATAGTGAACACGTCACGCAGGATGCCGCCGACGCCCGTCGCCGCGCCCTGGTAGGGCTCGATATAGGACGGGTGGTTGTGGCTCTCCATCTTGAAGACGACGCAATCGCCATCGTCGATATCGACCACACCGGCGTTTTCGCCGGGACCCTGGATGACGCGCGGTCCCTTGGTCGGCAGTGTCCGCAGCCATTTCTTGGAGGATTTGTAGGAGCAGTGCTCGTTCCACATGGCCGAGAAGATGCCGAGTTCCGTGAACGTCGGTTCGCGTCCGATCAGATCGAGAATCCGCTGATATTCGTCGGGCTTGAGGCCATGCGAGGCGACGAGTTCGGGAGTGATCGCGATACTGTTCGGAATGGTCATGATCTTCTCTGGATTGAAGGGCCAAGCTCTTGGCGCTCTTTAGCCTAAGTCGCAAAGCGGCGCGACAGGAAAATACGGCTGTGCAGCGTTACGGTGTCGGAGCCGGAAAACAAAAAGCGCCGGAAAACCGGCGCCTCAGTTGGAAAATACGCGATCTGGATCAGAACTTGTAGCCGACGGCGACGCCTGCATAGGAGAGGCCGGCATTATAGTCGCAGAGGTTGGCATTCGAGGAGTGCTCGACGGTTGCCAGCACCCGCCAGTTGTTGGTGATGTTGTAACCGAGGCCGAGCGACTCGTGGAAGAGCGCGTGGCAGCCGACCTTCGGACCGTCATTCGGTTTGTCGAGATTGCCGTTGTTGAAGGCGCCGCCGAAGCCGAGATCGACGAAGATGCGGTCGGTGATCGGTGCAGTCCAGGTGAAGCCGGCAAACACCTGGCTTGCTTCGCCTGCCGTCGACACGATCGCGCCGACATGGACGCGCGGACGCAGCATGTGGTCCATGAAGCTCTCGGCGTGACGCTGGTCGAAGGGGTCGAAGAAGACGGTAGCGGACGGGAAGGCACCCTTCTCGAAAGTGCTCGCGCTCTGAATCGAACCAGAGACGCCGATTCGCACTTCATCGAACAGACGTTCCTGAGCAAATGCCGAGGACGATATGCCCGAAGCCAAAACGATGGCTCCGATTGCAGATGCGAAAAATGCCTTGTTCATTACACCGCCCTCATAAGCGCCGCCATGCCGGCGACAGGTGCGATCCGCACTCGGTGCGCTCGCCCACTCTTCCAGATCGAAGTGGTACAATGGCACTTTGACGCCGTCCAGCACCGTTCACACTGTGTTATCACTTGTGGCCAAAAAATGTGACGATTTGGACAGGGCGGTGCAGGCGTGCAACAGATTACATATTAATGCGTAAATACAGATGGTTAATATCAGCAGCCCGTCGCGCCGCCGGCCCAGCGCAGGACGTCGCGCTTGATCCTCTCCCCATCGGGACCATTGATCATCGGGCCGAAAGCGTCGAGGCGGGCGGGGTTGCCTTCCGCCTGGACGACCAGCATCGGACGCGACTCAGGGCTGTTGCGCGGTACGGCGAGAATGCGCGGCCGGCCGGAGAAGGAATTGAGTTCCGGTGCCAGGCGGTAGGGCTTGAACACCGCATCGCCCGACTTGAACCAGCAGCTATTGGCGGCCAGCGCCACGCGTTCCATGGTCGGAAGCGCGGCGCGGTTGGCCGTCACCGCCGCCGGACGCCCCGGCTGGCAGGCGGACAGCGCCACGCCGAGGATCACGAGAAACGACATGGCGGGCAGGCGATGGGAGAACGGCATCAAAACGTCCTGACGTGGTTTCGGTCGTTCTAGGATCGATCCGGATAAGATGAAGGTTCAGGCGGTCGCGGCGATGACATCGAGCGCCGAGGCGAAAATTCCGCGCCCGTCATTGCCGCCATGGGCGACTTCGATCAGGTTTTCCGGGTGCGGCATCATGCCGAGCACATTGCCGCGGCTGTTCATGACGCCGGCGATATCGTTCAGCGAGCCGTTCGGGTTGGTGCCTTCGGCATAACGGAAGACGATTTCGCCACGATCTTCCATGCCCGATAACGTCTCCGCATCGACGAAATAATTGCCGTCGTGATGGGCGACCGGGCAACGGAGCACCTGGCCCTTTTCATAGGCCCGGGTGAAGTCCGTGTCGGCATTGACCACTTCGAGCTTCACTTCCTTGCAGACGAATTTCAGCGAGGAATTGCGCATCAGCGCGCCGGGCAGCATGCCGGCTTCAACGAGGATCTGGAACCCGTTGCAGACGCCGAGTACCTTGACGCCCTTGTCTGCCTTGTCCCTGATCGCCTGCATGACCGGCATGCGAGCCGCGATCGCTCCGCAGCGCAGGTAGTCGCCGTAGGAAAAACCGCCCGGAATGACGATGAGGTCGACATCATCCGGAATGTCGGTCTCCGTCTGCCAGATGGTGATCGGCGCCTTGCCGGAAATCTTGGTGAGGGCAGCGATCATGTCGCGATCGCGATTGAGACCGGGAAGCTGAACGACGGCGGATTTCATGGGTGCGGTTCAAACCTTGCCTGGGCCTCGGCGAGCTCGCGCAGCTCGAGGCGGTTTTCGATACGGTCGAGACGCTGGCTGTGCCTCTCCAAAGTCATGTAGATGTTATGAATATCCTGATGCATGGAGACCATGGTACCACGCATCGCATTCATTTCGGCCTTAAGCTCGCGCTGGTCGACTTTCAGATCAGCAATATCGGCGTGCACGCGCTTCAGCAGCTCATACATCAGTTCATTCGTGATCTCGGCCATCACACGCTCCGCAACCTTCAGTCGAGGGCGATAGTATAGTTCTCAATCACAGTGTTTGCCAGCAGCTTGTCGCACATGGCTTTCAGGTCCGCCTCGGCCTTCGCCTTGTCGGCGCCCTCAAGCTCCAGGTCGAAGACCTTGCCCTGGCGGACATGGCCGACGCCGGAAAAGCCGAGACTGCCGAGCGCACCTTCGATGGCCTTGCCCTGCGGATCGAGAACGCCGTTTTTGAGCGTGACCGTCACGCGTGCCTTGATCACTGATCTACCCCCGAATTACTTGACGAGAACCGGTCCGGTGCCGCGGACGGGTTCGTTTTCATTGATGATGCCGAGACGGCGCGCCACTTCCGAATAGGCTTCCACCAGACCGCCCAGATCCTGCCGGAAGCGGTCCTTGTCCATCTTTTCCTTGGTCTCGATGTCCCAGAGACGGCAGCTGTCCGGCGAAATCTCATCGGCGAGAATGATGCGCATCATGTCGCCTTCGAACAGGCGACCGCATTCGATCTTGAAATCGACGAGCTGGATGCCGACGCCGAGGAAGAGACCGGAGAGGAAGTCGTTGACGCGGATGGCAAGCGCCATGATGTCGTCGAGCTCGGCAGGGTTCGCCCAGCCGAAAGCGGTGATGTGCTCTTCGGAAACCATCGGATCGGCGAGCGCATCGGACTTGTAGTAGAACTCGATGATCGAACGCGGCAGGACCATGCCTTCCTCGATGCCGAGGCGGGTCGAGAGCGAGCCGGCGGCGACGTTGCGCACCACGATCTCGAGCGGAATCATCTCCACTTCCTTGATCAGCTGTTCGCGCATGTTCAGCCGGCGGATGAAATGCGTCGGGATGCCGATCTTGTTCAGATGGGTGAAGAGGTATTCCGAAATGCGGTTGTTGAGGACGCCCTTGCCGTCGATGACGCCGTGCTTCTTTTTGTTGAAGGCTGTGGCATCGTCCTTGAAGAACTGGATCAGCGTGCCGGGCTCAGGGCCTTCATAAAGGATCTTGGCCTTGCCTTCGTAGATACGGCGGCGACGGTTCATGATTTTTATCTCGTTGTTGGCGCCCTGCCGGACGCAATGGATGATGTTTGAGCGGTCCCTTATCGGAAAAGAACGGGTTTCACAATGCGGGCCTCCAAAACCTTTGTAGGCGAGGGGTTGGCGAAGCGTAACCAAGAATCGTTGACCTCCAGACTACACAGGTTTTCAAAGGTTTTGCTCTAGCAATTAGGATGTCCGGATCCCACGAGCGGCAATAAACAGGGAAAACAGGGGATCATGATGTGCACCTTCGTCGTGATGGCGCCAAGGGCGTTTGCGGCAAATTTGCCTATGACCGCAGCTCGCAGTTTCGCGCGGAATCTCGTCGCCGGGGTCTTAAGGGGCCTCGGCTTGCATTGCCGACACAGGCGGGCCGGGTTCGGATCAGGTTTTTCCGCCTCGACGGCAAAGCTCTGCAGGAACATAGCCACCCAATTGCGTCATGATTTCGACGCCGCCGGTGTCGTCGTTTCCGGTGACGAGCTATGGACCTGGATGCACAACCTGCCGATCGGGGCGGCCAAGGAAGCGAGGGCACCTGATGCTGGATGCGGTAGCCGCTCTTTACGCGAAGCCGAAGCTTTCCTGTGATGTAATTGCCATTCGTCAATTTCGTATCGGGATTCCGCGTCCGCCAGTGTCGGAATCGACAGACCGCCGATTGCGCTTCGCTCGTCTTTTGATTAAGGGGGTTCCATAAAAGTTCACTTTGGGAGACCCGAGATGAGTGGCCTCAGCGATCGCGAAAAAGCCTTTGAAAACAAGTTTGCCCTGGATCTTGAATTGAAGTTCAAGGCACTTGCCCGTCGCAACAAGCTCGCAGGTCTCTGGGCGGCCGGCCTGCTCGGCAAGACGGATGCCGAAGCTTACGCAAAGGAAGTCGTCGTTGCCGACTTCGAGGAAGCGGGTGACGAGGATGTCTTCCGCAAGCTGCGTAGCGATCTCGATGCCGCCGGCGTTTCCATCTCGGACCAGGATATCCGCTCCAAGATGCTGGAGCTTCTGGCTCAGGCGGTCGATCAGATCGAGAACCAGTAAGCTGCATTTCACCAGACTGATATAGAAGCTGCGTCCGGTCGGGCGCAGCTTTCTCTTTCTGTGGATAAGACCGGCTCAGTTGTCCGTGGCGTGTCGCTTGCGGCCGTCGGGCTGTGTGCTTTCGCCCGTGCGCCAACGGCCCGAAAGTATGAAATCCGGAATGCTGCTGCGCGGCATCGGCCTTGCGAGCGCATAACCCTGCAGGACATCGCAGCCGAGATCGCGCAGGATACGAATCTGTTCCGTGGTCTCGACGCCTTCCGCGACGACCTCGATATTCAGCGATTTGCCGATCTCGATGATCGATTCGACCATCTTGCGTTGCTTTTGCGACTGCGAGACGAGACGGACGAGCGCGCGGTCGATCTTCAGCGCACGCGGATTGAGCCGGAGGAGGCTGATGATCGACGCATGGCCGGTGCCGAAGTCGTCAATCTCTATATCGATGCCGAGCTTCTTGATCCGGGCGAGGTTCTTCAGGATATCGTCGTCGCAATCGTCGAGGAAGATCGATTCCAGGAGCTCGAAGGATACGGTACCCGGCTCGATCTTCAGCTTCTTGAGCTTGCGTGGCAGCGAGGCATCGTGCAGCCGCCGGTATGAAACGTTGACCGAGAGTTTTGGGATCGAGAGGCCATTGCTGCGCCAATCGCGGAAATCGGCAAGCGCCTTGTCGAGTATGGTTCCGTCGATGACCGAGACGACGTCGAGCTCTTCGGCCATTTCGAGGAATTTGTCCGGAGACAGCATGCCCCGCTCCGGGTGCATCCACCGCGCCAGCGTTTCCACGCCGGAAATCTCCAGCGTCGCCGCATCGAACTGCAGCTGATAATACGGAATGAATTCGTCACGCTCGAGAGCAAGAAGGATCTCGTCTGAAATCCGCTTCGTGCTGATGATCTCGTTCTGGGTATCGGCCGAGAAGAATTCATGCCGGTTGCGGCCCCGGTTCTTGGCCCGATAGAGCGCGATATCGGCGTTCAGGAGAAGCTGTCTCGCATCCACATCCGCTCCCGTATCGCAGGCGATACCGATGCTGGCACCGAAACGGCAGTCGTGGCCCTCATAGGACACCGGCTTGCGCAGTTCCTTGATGATGCGGTCGGCCAGATGCGAGAGCTTGCGTGGCGAACCTTCGAATTTCGACAGGATGACGAACTCGTCGCCGCCGATACGGGCGACGAAATCTCCCTTGCGGATCGTGCCTTTGAGAACTTTCGCCACATGCTTCAGCATCGTGTCGCCGGCGCTGTGGCCGAGCGTGTCGTTGATCTGCTTGAAGCGATCGAGGTCGATATGCAGGATTGCGATGCCGTGCCGGTCGCGGGCGCATTCCGCCGCCATGCGATCCAGCATCTCGTCGAGATAACGCCGATTGGGCAGATCGGTCAGGTAGTCGTGCATCGCATTGTGCTCGATGCTGCTGCGGGCGGCTTCGAGTTCGCGGTTGCGCGCCTCGGCAAGGGTCTTTGCCCGTTCTAGTTCGCGGTGGAGCGTCACATCGGCGGTGACATCCCAGTTGGCGCCGACCATCTTCTGGTGACCGTTACCGTCGATGAAGGACATGGTGCGGGTGCGTATCACACGTTCGGAGCCGTCCCGTAGTATCACGCGGTATTCATCGAAAAAGCGTTTGCCCTCCTCGATATTGTCGAGAACGTTTGCCTGGACCCGGGCGGCATCGTCCGGGTGCAGGAAGCTCTCCCAGAGCCCGCCGATCTTCACTTCCTCGCTCTTTGCCAGCCCATAGATACGGAACATCCGCTCATCCCACTCGACCTCGCCGGTGGAGAAATCGGATTCGTAGACGCCGATGCCGGATATTTCGAGGGCCATGTCGAGCCGTCGCGACATCTGTGCGGTTGTCTCCTCCGCGGCCTTGCGGGCGGTGATATCCGTGTCCGTGCCGACGACGCGGGTCGCCTTGCCGTTCGCGTCCCATTCGACGCACGCACCCCGGCATTCGATCCAGATCCAATGCCCTTGCTTGTGGCGTTCGCGATAGTCGAAGACGGCATAGGCCGGATCGCCGGCATTCTGCCGCTCGATGGCATGAATGACATGGTCGTGGTCGTCCGGATGCACGAGCTCCAGCCATTCCTTCGTGCTGGCGGCCAGTGGATCCTCCGGTGACATTCCGCGGATCTGCCGCCACACCGGCGAGTAATATTTCTGGCCGGTCGCATAATTGTGATCCCAGACCCCCGAGACGGAGCTGACAAGCGCGTTGTCCCAACGGCTTTCACGTTCGATAAGCTCTTCGACCTGCCGTCTCTGATCGGTGATGTCGGTCAGGTGGACCGCAGAGAGAATCTGACCCTTTAGGTTTTTGCCGAGCGGCGCGAAGGTGGCTACCACCCATCGCTGCGAACCGTTCGGATCCGGGACGCGCAGTTCCAGGCGTTCCGCGGGAGAATCGAGAGACAGGCCCTGGATCGTCCGATGGAAACTGTCCTGGTCACCCGGATGCAGGATGGCTGACAAAGCCGCCGGCTGACGGCCGTCGCCCATCCATTCGCGTCTGAATGTGCCATTCGCAAACAACAGCGTAGCGGCGTGGTCGACGATGGCAATCGGAAACGGGGCCGCCTGGAACACCGTCTCAAGAACGCCGATCTCGTCTCCTAGGCCGGAGTCCAATAGGCGCGAGAGAACATTTGACGGCATCGGCACAGCCTGGCGCTACAAAACGAGCGGGCACCTTAGCAAGTGTCAATTAAGTCCGGCTTAAAAATGCTGTTCGAATTGACACACCCTGAAATTATGGGGCGCCGCCCATTGCACCATGTTTTTATGGCTTCAGGCGGCTGAGGAACTGGGCAAAAACCATTGTGCCTTCGGGCCAGGGGCCGTGGCCGGAATCCTGGTTGATATGGCCAGCTTCTCCGGCATCGACGAGCATCGAACCCCAGGCGGACGCGATGTCGTCCGCGTGTTCATAGGAGCCGAACGGATCGTTGCGGCTCGCAATCGTCAGCGACGGGAAGGGGAGCGGATCGCGCGGGTAGGGCCCGAAGGTCTGCAGGTGCCTGGGCCGGATGGACGGATTGTCCACTTCCGGCGGGGCCACGAAAAAGGCGCCGGCCACCGGTTTCGTGAACAGCGGAATGGCGTGAATGACGGTCGGGATGCCGAGCGAATGGGCGATGATGACGACGGGCCGCGTCGCGCAGTTCACCTCTTCGGCGACCCGTGCAATCCAGTCCTCGCGCACCGGCTTTGACCATTCGTCCTGCTCGACCCGGCGGGCCGTTGTCAGCTTCTGCTCCCAACGGGTCTGCCAGTGATGTGGCCCGGAATTGGTGTAGCCGGGGACGATCAATATATCTGCTTCGGATGCCTTCATGGCGCCTATCTGTGTTCGCCGAGGGTCAAGATCAAGCCTCGCCGAAAACCCGGCGGAAGATCGTGTCGACATGCTTGGTGTGATAGCCGAGGTCGAATTTCTCGCGCAGGTCCGCTTCGGACAGTGCGGCACGGACCTCCTGGTCCGCCAGCAGCTCTTCGAGGAAATCCTTGCCTTCTTCCCAGACCTTCATGGCGTTGCGCTGCACGAGGCGATAGGCGTCTTCGCGAGAGACGCCGGCTTGCGTAAGGGCAAGCAGCACCCGCTGCGAGTGAACAAGCCCACGGAACTTGTTCATATTCTTCATCATGTTCTCAGGGTAGACGAGCAGCTTGTCGATCACGCTGGTCATGCGCGCCAGCGCGAAATCGAGCGTCACCGTCGCGTCCGGACCGATCATGCGCTCGACCGAGGAATGCGAAATGTCACGCTCGTGCCAGAGCGCCACATTCTCCATCGCCGGCAAGGCATAGGAGCGTACCATGCGGGCAAGGCCCGTCAGGTTTTCGGTCAGCACCGGATTGCGCTTGTGCGGCATCGCCGACGAGCCTTTCTGGCCCGGCGAGAAAAACTCTTCCGCTTCGAGCACTTCGGTGCGCTGCAGGTGGCGGACTTCGATCGACAGCCGTTCGATCGATGAGGCGATGACGCCTAATATCGCGAAATACATGGCGTGACGGTCGCGCGGAATGACCTGGGTCGAGACCGGTTCCGGCTTCAGGCCCATGGCGGCGGCGACATGTTCCTCGACGCGCGGATCGATATTGGCAAAGGTGCCGACGGCGCCGGAAATCGCACAGGTGGCGATCTCGTCGCGGGCTTCGAGCAGACGCGTCTTGTTGCGGTCGAATTCCGCATAGGCCTGGGCGAGCTTGACCCCGAACGTCGTCGGCTCCGCGTGGATGCCGTGGCTGCGGCCGATCGTGACCGTATCCTTGTGCTCGAAGGCGCGACGCTTCAACGCTTCGAGCAGCTTGTCGATATCGGCAAGCAGCAGGTCCGTGGCGCGCACCAGCTGTACGCTGAAGCAGGTGTCGAGCACGTCGGAAGACGTCATCCCCTGGTGGATGAAGCGGCTATCCGGACCGACGAATTCGGCAAGATGGGTCAGGAAGGCGATGACGTCATGCTTGGTGACGGCCTCGATCTCGTCGATGCGCGCGACATCGAATGTGGCGCTGCCACCCTTTTCCCAGATCGTCTCCGCTGCCGATTTCGGGATCACCCCGATCGCCGCAAGCGCATCGCAGGCATGTGCCTCGATCTCGAACCAGATGCGGAACTTGGTTTCGGGCGACCAGATGGCCACCATTTCGGGCCGCGAGTAACGGGAGATCATGGGTTTGTCGTTTCCTTCACGAGTGTCGGCTGCGCTGTAGCAAGAAGCGCGGCGAAGCTCAAGTTTTTGAGGCCGATCAAACGAGATCAGGGCGTCGTTTTGACCGGAACGGCGATCCAGCGTCCGTTCTGGCCCTCGAAACCGGCGCTGAGGACCATGACCAACGCGACTTCGACCGGAGCACCTTCGAGCGATGAACCGGTGACGACGCCGGCGAGCCGGTACCCGGTGACGCAGCCGCGTGAGGCGGGAATGCGCTGGTCTTCGTGGACCATGTCGTCGACCGGTTTTCCGTTTCGCTCGGTAAAGCGCAGGCGCAGCGAGACCGTCTTTTCGACTATGCCCTCGCATTGCGGATCGAGAGGCTGGGGGACCTCCTCGAGAACAAGCGTATTGGCTTCTCCGACAGGAGGCAGGGCCGGCACGCTGCGATAGCGGAGCTGATGCGGATCGGTGCCGATCTCGGTGATCGGATTGAAGGCGACGAGTTCACCCGGATGATTGGCGAGCTCGTGGGTTTCGACCATCACATCTGCGTCATTGTGGACCTGCCAGCGGGCCTTGGCGATCGTCGCCCCGTCCTCCTCCAGCCGGACCCGGAACGGCGTACCCGGCAGATAGGTATCCTTGTTGAGGTCGAGCGCGAAGATATTGGCATAGGGGAAACCGGATCCGTCCTGGATGCCATATTCCTCGAAGGCGAAAACGGCGCCGTCGGAAGAAAAGCCGATCGGGCGGACGCTTGCGATATCGGCAGCCGATGTGGAACCGGCGAACATTATCGCCGCAAATGCCGGAACCGAAGATCGCAAGCCTGACATCATCTGCGTCCGTCCTCCGCCGCAGCTTTCAGCCGCGCGATATTCTCACGATAGGCCGCGATTCCATCGCCTTTGTAAACCGCAGATCCTGCAACAAAGACATTGGCGCCCGCAGCGGTTGCTGCGCCGATCGTCTCGGCGGTAATGCCGCCGTCGACTTCGAGCTCGATCGGCCGGCCGCCGATCATTGTCCTGGCATCGCGAATCTTGTCGACCATCGCGGGGATGAACTTCTGGCCCCCGAAGCCGGGATTGACGCTCATGATCAGGATCAGGTCGATGTCGTCGAGAACGTTCTCGATCGCCGAGAGCGGTGTTGCCGGGTTGAGCGTGACGCCGACCTTCTTGCCGAGCGAGCGGATCGTCTGAAGCGAGCGGTGCAGGTGTGGCCCCGCTTCGACATGTACGGTGATGCCGTCGCATCCGGCCTTGGCAAAGGCTTCGAGGTAAGGGTCGGCGGGCGAGATCATCAGGTGGCAGTCGAAGAAGGCGGTCGTATACGGCCTCAGCGACTTGATCACATCAGGTCCGAACGAGATGTTCGGCACGAAATGCCCGTCCATCACGTCGAGATGGACCCATTCGGCTCCCGCTTCGACGGCGTCGCGAACTTCCTGGCCGAGCTTCGAAAAATCGGCAGCGAGAATGGACGGGGCGATGCGGATCGGCAGGGGCGCGGCCAGGGTCATGGGTCGAAAATCTCCGGTTGTCGGCTGTCCCTCTAACATCGCGATGTCACGGGAACAACGTCACTCGGTCGCCGGACGCGACAGGGTGAACGTCGATCCACGCCATTCGAGCAGGCGGAACGGATTATCCTTCAGTTCATGGCCGCGATCGAAGGCAATCGGGCCGATCACCGTATTGAAGGAACGGCTGCCGATCGTCTGAGCCAAAGGTTGGCCGGCCGCCGCAGTCACCGCCTGATGAACCAGCTCGGTCGCGGCATAAGCGGGCAACATGTAGCCGGTCGCGTCGATATTTTTTGCGCGCAGGGCTGCGACGGCTGCTGCCGCGGAAGGCAGGGCGGCATAATCCGGAAGGGCAACGGCTAAAACGCCGTCGCGCAGCGGCACCGGACGGTTTGCTGCACGCAAGTTATCGCCACCAAGCAGGGTGAGCGGAGTGTTTTCGGAAGCGCCGTCGCGGGCAATGATCGCCATGTCGTTGCGGTCGCCGCCGACGAACACATGGCTTGCGCCCGCCTTGGCGAGACGGCGCACCAGCGCCACCTGCTGCTCCTGGCCCGGCCGGAAGGTGTCGGTGAAGATCGGCATGATGCCCATCGGTTCGAGACGCTGGCGGATGGCGCTGGCGAGCTCGCGGCCGTAGATCGTGCCGTCTTCGACCAGCGCGATCGGCTCTGCCTTCCAGATGCCGAGAATGGTTTCGGAGAGTTTTTCCGCCTCGTCGCCTTCGGCCGGCGCCATGCGGAAGAAAGGCCAGCCATTGCGCAGCGTGTCTTCCATCAGGATCTTCGAGCGGACAGAGATGGTAATGGCCGGGATCTGGGCCGCCTTCAGCAGCGGCAATGCGGTGGACAGCGTTTCGACGCAGAGGAAGCCGATTGCGGCAGACACTTTTGCGTCGGCGAGGTTTTTGGCGGCGGCAGCTCCGCCGTTCTCGTCGCAGCTTTCGTCGATCTCGACGATCGTATCGCCGGCCGCATCCGCTGCCGCGCGCGCGCCTTGAAAGACCTGGGTGCCTAGCGGTGCGTAGGGACCGGAGCGTGGCGCCACGACGCCGATCACTGCCGCCGATGCCGATCCGCATCCGAGAAACGAAGCCAGCAGTCCGGCGATGATGAAACGTCGTGCTGTCATGTTTTCCCTGGGATTCTTCTTCGAAGTGACATTTAGCCTTCTGGTCGCAGCCGTCAAAGAGAATCGGCTTTTGCAAGTAAAAAGCCGCAAGTCCGGTGGACATCAAGAGTTTTTGCCACCATATCTCGAAGAGTAATGCAGGACTGACGGCAGTCCCTGGATGCCTTTCAAGAGATGCCTTTGACGGACCAGCCTCTCCTCGATCCCGTCCACTACCGAAACGGCATGGCGCGGTACGCTGGCCATGTCCAGGTTGTGACGACGGAATTCGAGGGCGTCCGGCGCGGCGTGACGGTGACGGCAGCGTGTTCGGTCTCGGACAATCCGCCGACCGTGCTCGTCTGCCTGAACGGCAGCAACGTCAGCAATGCCATCTTCGAGAAGAGTGGCATCTTTGCTTTGAATTCGCTGGCGGCGCATCATCAGGCGCTGGCGACGGCATTTGCGGGCTTGAGCGGCGTTCCGGCGGACGAGCGGTTCGCGCTCGGAGATTGGAAGACACTGGTGACCGGCGCCCCGGTTCTTGCCGATGCCGTCGTCAGCTTCGATTGCCGGTTGACCGACATCAAGCGGGTTTCGACCCATTTTGTCATGTTCGGCGAAGTGAGGGCCATGCATTTCGGCGAGGCGAACCCCTCGCTCATCTATCTGGATCGCGGCTTTCGCACATTATAGAACGCCGTTTGAAAGGGTGTAGTCATGCCTGACGGAACAAAAAGCGCTCTGCCGACCTCGATTGACGAAACCATCGCGCTTTTAGGCGGTGAGGATTATCTCGCAGGGCGCTCGCTCGGCACGGTGATTTTCCTGGCGCTGAAAATGAAACGCCCGCTTTTCCTCGAAGGCGAAGCCGGGGTCGGCAAGACCGAGATCGCCAAGACGCTGGCCAAGGCCTTGAACCGGCCGCTGATCCGGCTGCAGTGTTACGAAGGCCTCGATATCTCCTCGGCAGTCTACGAATGGAACTATCCGGCCCAGATGCTGGACATCCGGCTTTCGGAGGCATCGGGCGTCAAGGATCGCTCGCGCATCGAGGCGGATCTGTTTTCCGAACGCCACCTGATCCGCCGGCCGGTGCTGCAGGCGCTTGGCCAGCCGGGTGGTCCGGCGCCGGTCTTTCTGATCGACGAGCTCGACCGCACCGACGAAGCCTTCGAAGCCTTCCTCCTGGAAGTGCTGTCCGACTTCCAGGTGACGATCCCCGAACTTGGCACGATCAAGGCCGAGGAGCCGCCGATCGTCATCATCACCACCAACCGCACCCGCGAGATCCATGACGCGCTGAAGCGGCGCTGCCTGTATCACTGGGTCGATTATCCGGATGCGGCACAGGAACTGGAGATCATCCGCCGCAAGGTGCCGCAATGCTCGGAAACCCTGTCGCGGCAGGTGGTCGCCTATGTGCAGAAGCTGCGAACGGTGGACCTCTTCAAGAACCCCGGCGTCGCCGAAACCATCGACTGGGCGACGGCGCTGACCGAGCTCGACCGGATTGCGCTTGATCCGGAAACGATCGCCGATACGCTCGGCACGCTCTTGAAATATCAGGACGATATCGCCCGCATCAAAGGCGGAGAAGGCGAACGGGTGCTTTCCGAAGTGAAGGCCGAACTTCTGGCAGCAGGGTAGGGATCATGGTGGCTGGTTTCAGCGAAGACGGAATGATCGCGCCCCCGGTTCAGGCCGGCGCTGGAGGCTTTGGCGCGGGGAGGCCCGGCGATGGGCGGCTTGCAGACAACCTCGTCTATTTCTCCCGCGTCCTGCGGCGCGCCGGGCTGAAGACCGGG
>NZ_JALBGV010000072.1 GCF_023006505.1 Neorhizobium sp. SHOUNA12A | reverse complement strand
GGTCGCCGCACCCTTGATGTCGGCCGGGCGGTCGCCGCCGGTGCCGGAGACGAGCGTCGGCTTGTAACCGCGGGTCAGGCCCTTGGAGACCACATCCGCCTTGCCTTCCGAAACGCCGCGGCCGAGCGCGGTGTTGGAGAAGTCCGACGTGTCGACATGTGCGAGGTCATGGCGGCCGAGATAGGAGATCGCCAGTTCCCGGAACACGTAGTCGAGGATGGACGTGGCGTTCTTGATCGCGTCATTGCCCGTGACGATGCCGGCCGGCTCGAACTTGGTGAACGTGAAGGCATCGACATATTCCTCGAGCGGCACGCCATACTGCAGGCCGAGCGAGACGGAGATCGCGAAGTTGTTGATGAAGGCGCGCAGGGCCGAGCCTTCCTTGTTCATGTCGAGGAAGATTTCGCCGAGACGGCCGTCGTCGTATTCGCCGGTGCGCAGGAAGATCGTGTGCCCGCCGATCTTCGCCTTCTGGGTATAACCCTTGCGGCGGCCGGGCAGCTTTTCCTGGCTGCGGACGACCTTTTCGATGATCCGCTCGACGATCTTTTCGGTGATCGTCACCGCCTGGGCTGCCGCCGGCTGAGCCAGCAGTTCCTCGACGGCGTCTTCCGCATCGTCATCGGCAATCAGCGACGAGTTGAGCGGCTGGGAGAGCTTCGAGCCGTCGCGATAAAGCGCGTTCGCCTTTACGCCGAGCTTCCAGGACAGCATGTAGGCGGAGCCGCAATCCTCGACGGTCGCATCGTTCGGCATGTTGATCGTCTTGGAGATCGCACCTGAGATGAACGGCTGGGCAGCCGCCATCATGCGGATATGGCTTTCGACCGAGAGATAACGCTTGCCGATCTTGCCGCAGGGATTGGCGCAATCGAAGACGGCCAGATGTTCGGCCTTCAGGAACGGCGCGCCTTCGAGCGTCATCGCGCCGCAGACATGGATGTTGGCGGCTTCGATGTCCTTCTTGGAGAAGCCGATATGTTCGAGCAGGTTGAAGCTCACGTCGGCGAGCTGCTCGTCGGTGACTCCAAGCGTGCCCTTCAGGAAGTCGGCGCCAAGCGTCCACTGGTTGAAGACGAACTTGATGTCGAAGGCAGCCTTGGTGGCGCCGTTGATGGCTTCGATCTTCTCGTCGGTGAAGCCCTTGGCCTTCAGCGAGCCGGAGTTGATGCCGGGGGCCTGGTTGAGGTTGCCGTGGCCGACGGCATAGGCCTCGATCTCGGCGATCTGGCTTTCCGAATAACCGAGCGTGCGCAGGGCTTCCGGAACGGCGCGGTTGATGATCTTCCAGTAGCCGCCGCCGGCGAGCTTCTTGAACTTGACGAGCGCGAAATCGGGCTCGATGCCGGTGGTGTCGCAATCCATCACGAGGCCGATCGTGCCGGTCGGGGCGATAACCGAGACCTGCGCGTTGCGGTAGCCGTGCTGTTCGCCGAGGACAAGCGCCTTGTCCCAGGCAGCCTTGGCATGGGCGACCAGATCCTGGTCCGGATTTTCCGAATGGATCAGCGCCACCGGGTTGACCGACAGCTGCTCATAGCCGGAGGTCTCGCCATGGGCGGCGCGGCGATGGTTGCGGATGACCCGCA
This sequence comes from Neorhizobium sp. SHOUNA12A, assembly GCF_023006505.1. GTDB lineage: Bacteria > Pseudomonadota > Alphaproteobacteria > Rhizobiales > Rhizobiaceae > Neorhizobium. The sequence continues at coordinate 27,360 of NZ_JALBGV010000072.1, read as the reverse complement.
GCATGCTGTCGCGGTTCGGAGCGAAGTTGGGGAAGGGACCGAGCTCGGAGGCGATTTCAGCCGAGGTGGCATAGGAAATGCCGGTCATGATCGCGGTCAGCGAACCGGCGATGGCGCGGCCTTCCGGAGAGTCGTAGGCGATGCCGGTCGACATTAGGAGGCCGCCGATATTGGCGTAGCCGAGGCCGAGCGTGCGGTACTGATAGGAAAGTTCGGCGATCTGGCGCGACGGGAACTGCGCCATCATCACCGAGATTTCGAGCACGACGGTCCACAGCCGCGTCGCATGTTCGTAATCGGCGATGTTGATGCGGGCGGTCGCCTTGTCCTTGAACTGCAGCAGGTTCATGGAGGCGAGGTTGCAGGCCGTGTCGTCGAGGAACATGTATTCCGAGCACGGGTTTGAGCCGCGGATCGGGCCGCCGGCCGGCGAGGTGTGCCAGTCGTTCATCGTCGTATTGAAATGGATGCCTGGATCGGCGGACGCCCAGGCAGCGTAGGAGATCTGTTCCCAGAGATCCTTGGCCTTCAGCGTCTTCATCACCCGGCCGTCCTTGCGGGCGGTCAGGTTCCAGTCGCCATCCTGCTCGACAGCGCGCAAAAAGTCGTCTTTGAGCGAGACGGAGTTGTTGGAGTTCTGGCCAGAGACGGTGAGATAGGCTTCCGAATCCCAGTCCGTGTCATAGGTCTTGAATTCCAGGTCCTTGTAGCCCAGGCGGGCGAACTGGATGACGCGGCCGATATAGTTTTCCGGAACCTGATCCTTCTTGGCGGCCTTGATCTCGCGCTTCAGGGCAGGGTTCTTGAGCGGGTCGTAGCAATCGTCGCCGCTGCCGCCTTCGCAGTTCAGGCAGGCTTTCATGATGGCCTTCAGGTGGCGGGAGACGATCTTAGAGCCGGTGACGAGGGCCGCCACCTTCTGTTCTTCCTTGACCTTCCAGTTGATGTATTCCTCGATATCGGGATGGTCGATGTCGACGACGACCATCTTGGCCGCACGGCGGGTGGTGCCGCCCGACTTGATGGCGCCGGCAGCGCGGTCGCCGATCTTGAGAAAGCTCATCAGGCCCGACGAACGGCCGCCGCCGGACAGCTTTTCGCCTGCGCCGCGCAACATCGAGAAGTTGGAGCCGGTGCCGGAGCCGTATTTGAAGAGGCGGGCTTCGCGGACCCAAAGGTCCATGATGCCGCCCTCGTTGACGAGATCGTCTTCGACCGACTGGATGAAGCAGGCATGCGGCTGCGGATGCTCATAGGCCGACTTCGACTTGGTGAGCTTAGCCGTGAAGGGGTCGACATAGAAATGGCCCTGGCCGGGGCCGTCGATGCCATAGGCCCAATGCAGGCCGGTGTTGAACCACTGCGGGGAATTCGGGGCGACGCGCTGGGTTGCGAGCATGTAGGCAAGCTCGTCCATGAAGGCGGCCGCGTCTTCTTCGGAGGTGAAATAACCGCCCTTCCAGCCCCAGTAGGTCCAGGTGCCGGCAAGGCGCGAAAAGACCTGGCGCGCGTCGGTTTCGGAACCGTACTGCTCTTCCTTAGGCAGTGCCTTCATCGCTTCCGTGTCAGCTACAGAGCGCCACAGGAAGGAGGGGACGTCATTCTCTTCGACCTTTTTCAGGATCTTAGGAACGCCGGCCTTGCGGAAATACTTCTGCGCCAGAACGTCCGTCGCAACCTGGGAGAACTGCGCCGGCACGTCGATATCGGCAAGCCGGAAGACGATCGAGCCGTCCGGATTGCGGATCTCGCTGATCCCCTTGCGGAATTCGATTTCCCCGTAAGCACCTGTCTCCGGCTTGGTGAAACGACGTTCGATGCGCATTGCCTTAAATCCTCGTCCGTTGGCGCCTGATGATAAGGCGCAGATGTGCCGCTCCAGCCCACACGTTCGACGCGCGCAGCCGGTTGAATGTTCCCGATCCCAGGTGAATCATCTTTCGATGCCAACCTGTATGTTGTGGTGATAACGGCTGCAACACTACTACATATAGTATTAACAGAATCTTTCCGCCAGTCCCAGCCGTTGTTTCGGAGCGGAAAATCGAGCACGCACGGAGACCCTGATAGCAGCCCGCCCCTCATAGCCGGACTGCGTGATCTTTTCCCGTCAAACTCGAAGAAGAACCGGCCTCGTAATTCCGGTCCAGTCGCCGCCGCAACGTAAGGAGCACTGTCGAACGAGCCGAGAGATTCGTCAAGGCGTAGATTGCAACGCTTTTATAACCACAAGATATTGTGGTTCTTGGCTGTGGATAACGGGGATGAAGAAATAGCCGAGGATTCTCAGGCAGTTGCAGGGATGGCCTGAAACTTGTGTTACGAAGCCGAGAAATATTTCGTGAGCGGCGGCCGGTGCCAGAAGCCCGGTTCAGCAGGGTTTTGAAGGCTGAGCCGTACCATATTGAGACACATCAAGAATCTGCGGCCACTAGTAATAGACAAGCCCGCGCGGTTTTTTAACCGGGCGGGCTCGTGACAAGGACCGAGATTTTTGAAAGGGGCCGGAAAGAATCAGTCCTTGGCGCCCTTGGCGATTGGCTCCTGATAGGTGAAGCCCATGTCCCAAGGGAAATAGATCCAGGTGTCCTGGCTGACTTCGGTGACGAAAGTGTCGATGGTCGGCACACCGGAGGGTTTTGCATAGACACAGGCGAAATGGGCCTTCGGCAGCATGGCGCGCACTTCCGACGCCGTCTTGCCGGTATCGGTCAGGTCGTCGATGACCAGGACGCCGGCGCCTTCGTCGACCGTCAGTTCGGGCGTGATCCCCTTCAGGAGGTTCATTTCGCCCTGGTTGACGTAGTCGTGGTAGGAGGCGATGCAGACCGTCTCGATCAGGCGGATATTGAGTTCGCGCGAAATGATCGCCGCCGGCACAAGGCCGCCGCGGGTGATGCAGACGATGGCACGGAATTCCCGGCCAAGGCCGGCGAGCCGCCAGGCAAGTGCCCGGGCATCACGGTGGAACTGGTCCCAGGAAACGGGGAAGGCTTTTTCGGGAAGAGACATAGGGCTGGCCACCATTTGCGAAAGCATATTGTTGGCTCTCGCTAATAGCGGCAATTCCCCGGTCGACGCAAGGATTTGTCAGCGGGAAAGCAAAGTCAGCGCCGTCATCGAATCGAGCAGACTGCGGGTAACGCCGCCAAACAGCATTTCCCACCAGCGCGAATGGCCGTAGCCGCCCATCACCAGAAGATCGACACTGCCTTCCGAGAGATGGTTCTCGATCGCCGCTGCGGCGGAGATGCCGCTCTTTCCCTGCGTCGACAGTGTTACGTTGACGCCGTGCCGGGCAAGGGTTGCGGCGATCTCGGCGCCCGCCATTTCCGGCGTCTGGCCGCCACGGTCGCTCGGATCGACGCAGAACACCTCGACGCTTTCGGCAGCTTTAAGGAACGGCATCGAATCGAAGGTCGCCCGCGCCGCCTCCCGCGAACCGTTCCAGGCGACCAGTACCCGTTTGATCGGCTGCGGCACCTTCATCGTGTAGGGGATGAGCAGCATCGGCCGGCCGCTGTCGAAGAGGAATGTTTCGATATCGGCGCGATGATCGGCATGGGCCGGGTCGCTCTGGCTCGCGACGATCAGGTCGACCGCATGGGCGGTATCCATCACCGAATGGGAGCCGTAACCAGCCGACGACGTGAAGCTGCGCCATTCGATGGAAAGACCATCGCGAGACGCCTGGTCCTTGAAAATCCGCTCGACCTCGGCGGTTTCCTTCTGCGCGGCGTCCTGAAGGATCTGCACGGCGGCGGGATCTGGAATTTCCATCGGCGCAATCAGCGGCACGGCGGCGAGCGTTTCGGCATGCACGCCGATCAGGTGGGCGGAAAACCGTTCGGCGAGCGCTATCGCGAAATCGGTGATCTGCCTGGCGTTTTGAGGGGTGTCGAGAACGGCTAGAATGGTCTTGTAGGCCATGGCTGTGTCTCCTCATCAACTGGTTCCACGGAATTGGAAACCAGTGTCTCATAAGTACGTGTGTCGCACCTTGATCCCGGTCAAGGAGCGTACCCCGGCAATGAAGAAACAGAGTGCCGCAGGTCAGGCGTCGGCTGTCGGATTGGTGGCGATCTTGGCGCGGTCGATGCCGGCGATCATCTCTGCCACGGCTTGCGCAGCCGCATCGAGAACCTGCGGGTCGCGGGCGCGCACCACGATCTCGGTCGAGAACCGCTGCCCGTCATATTTCGGATAGGAGCCGATGCTGGTCTCCGGATGCGCTTTCTGTACGGCCGACAGCAGCGTGCCGATATCGCCTTCGCCATAGGGGCAGGGGAGCGCCCGCGACAGCATCTTTGCGCCCGAGCGCAGCATCGGCAACACGTTGTCGACCATCGCCTGGAAGACCTGCGGCACGCCGGCCATCACGTAGACATTGCCGATGATGAAGCCCGGCGCGGTCGAGACCGGGTTTGCGATATGCCTGGAGCCTTCAGGCATGCGGGCCATGCGCTGGCGGGCTTCGGTGAATTCCATCTCCCGGCGCTTGTACATGTCGGCAAGCAGCCTCATCGCTTCGGGATCGTGGATGCAGGGCACGCCAAAGGCCTTGGAAATCGCGTCGGCGGTGATGTCGTCATGGGTCGGGCCGATGCCGCCCGAGGTGAAGACGTAGTCGTAACGGCCGCGCAGCGCATTCAGCGCCTCGACGATCGCATCCTCCTCGTCGGCGACGATCCGCACTTCCTTGAGGTCGATGCCGGAAAGCGTCAGCAGATCGGCGAGATGGCCGATATTCTTGTCCTTCGTCCGGCCGGACAAAAGTTCGTCGCCGATGGCGAGCATGGCGGCGGTGACGATCAAGGACGGCTGGGGCGCTTCGGACATGGAAATTCCTCCGTAAATGCCACACTCCTAAGCCCAAATTTTTCAAGGCAGAAGCGATTTTGTCGTGATGAGCGCAGAAAGGAGGTCCGTTACGAATTTATGATCCGCAAGCGAAATATCGTCTCCAAATATTGAACAGTGCGTAGACCTCGCACGGGCTGTCGCCGATCCGTGAAGCCGTTACATATGGGTCTGGTTCTGGCCGCAGACGGCCTTGTTCACACACCAGACATCGAATGGAGAAGATCATGGCAAAGGTTCTCGTGCTTTATTATTCCGCTTACGGCCACATCGAAAAGATGGCCTATGCCGTTGCGGAAGGCGCAAAGTCGGCAGGCGCCGACGTGACGGTCAAGCGCGTTCCGGAACTGGTTCCGGACGAGCTCGCAAAGGCTTCCTATTACAAGATGGACCAGCAGGCTCCGATCGCAACCGTCGACGAACTCACCGAATACGATGCGATCATCGTCGGTGCCGGCACCCGCTTCGGCACGGTCGCTTCGCAGATGCGCAATTTCTGGGATCAGACAGGCGGCCTCTGGGCACAGGGCAAGCTGGTCGGCAAGATCGGCTCGGTGTTCACTTCGTCCGCCACCCAGCACGGCGGCCAGGAATCCACCATCCTCGGCTTCATCCCCACCTTCCTGCACCAGGGCATGGCCGTCGTCGGCCTGCCCTACGCCTTTGCCGGCCAGATGGGCACGGAAGAAGTCAAGGGCGGCTCCCCCTACGGCGCCAGCACGATCACCAACGGCGACGGCTCGCGCCAGCCTTCGGAAATCGAACTCGAAGGCGCCAAGTACCAGGGCGCCCACGTCGCCAAGCTGGCTGCCAAGCTCGCCGGCTGATCGAATTGCGATAATCTCCGAAAGGGCGTGGCGAGAGATCTCCGCGCCCTTTTCGCGTCCCGCCATCCGACCGTCTCGCTTTTTTCGTGACCGCGAACCGCTTCCGCAATTTCGGTGCTTGACGGCGTCGCGCAAGTTCAAGAAACAGGACGCCCATGCGGACGTGGCGAAACTGGTAGACGCAAGAGACTTAAAATCTCTCGGCCTTTGGTCATGCGGGTTCGATCCCCGCCGTCCGCACCAAACCTGACCTTGCCTGCAACCGTTTTCCGTGAAGACCGTTTGATATCCACTTCGATGGAGGTGTGCTTTGGGCTTTACCTTTGCGATCGGCGATATTCATGGCTGTCTTGCGCAGTTGAAGGAATTGCTTGCGCAGGTGGAGGACCATGCGCCTTGCGGGCATGTGATGTTCATCGGCGACTATATCGATCGCGGGCCGAAGAGCCGCGGTGTGCTCGACCTCGTCATGGCGGGCCCGCGCAAGGAGGGATGGCGGTGGACGGCGCTCAAGGGCAATCATGAGGACATGATGGTCCGCGCCCACCAGAACGGTGGGCACGACGAGATCCTCTGGATCGACAATGGCGGCCGCGAGACGATGGTTTCCTTCGACGGTTACGTGCCGCCCGAGGTGCTGTCATGGTGCGCGCATCGTCCGCTGATGCATGTCGACGAGCATCGCATCTTCGTGCACGCTGGCGTCGACGAGACGTTGCCGCTCGAGGGGCAGCGGGAGCGTGACCTGATCTGGAAGCGATTTGCGAGCGACGACGACGGCGAATTCTGGGGCCGGCATCTCTGCCACGGCCACACGCCACTTCCCGGCAATCCGCAGACGATCGGCAATCGCACCAATATCGACAGCGGCTGCGTGTTCGGTGGCGAGCTGACCTGCGCCGTCTTCGACGATGACGAGCCGGGCGGGCCGGTCGAATTCCTGCGCGTGCCGGGCTAGTGCCGCCAGAAGACCGGCGTCAGCAGGACCAGCACGGTCAGGATTTCGAGACGCCCGAGCAGCATCATCAGCGACAGTAGATAGAGCGCCGGATCGCTGATTGTGGAAAAGTTGCCGACGGGGCCGACGATCGGACCGATGCCGGGACCGACATTCGACAGCGCGGTGATGACCGAGGATGTGGCAGTCAGGATATCGTAGCCGAACAGCGTCATGCCGATGCTGCCGACCACCCAGAGGAAAATGTAGAGGCTGACGAACAGGAAGACTGCACGCTGGGTCTCCGCATCCACCGTCAGGCTGCCGTAACGCACCGGATAGATCGCGTTCGGATAGATGAGCTTGTTGAGCCCGGCGCGGATGACGTTGACCATCACCACGAAACGGTAGGCCTTGATGCCGCCGGCAGTCGAACCGGAGCAGCCGCCCATGAAGGTGGCGAAGAAGGCGACGAGCACCGCGAATGGTCCCCAGAGCGTGTAGTCGTCGCTTGCAAAGCCGCCGGTCGACAGGATCGAGGTGATGTTGAAGAACGAATGGGTCAGCGCGTCATCGAGTTCGATACCATTCCTCAGGTGATGGTAGACGGCAACGGCGATCGAGATGACGCAGAGATAACCAAGGAAAACCAGGATTTGCGGATCGCGCAGCGTATCCAGGCGGCCTCGCACGGCAAGTAGGATCAGCACCGAAAACGGCAGGCTGCAGATCGCCAGGAAGACGGTCCCGACGAGCAAGATCGCCCTGTTGTCGAAATAGGCAAACGACATGTCGTGCGTCGAAAAACCGGCCGTGGCGATCGTCGACATCGCATGGTTCAGCGCATCGAAATGGTCCATGCCGGCAAGATCGTAGGCGACGGTGCAGGCAAGCGTCAGCAGCACGTAGACGATCAGGAAGGCGCGGGTGAAGCTCGCAAGCCGGGCGAACGGTTTGTCGTTGGTCTCCGACGATTCGAGCTTGAAGATCGAGGCGCCGCCGACCTTCAAGAACGGCAGCACGAAAAGGCCGAGGCCGACGATGCCGATGCCGCCGAGCCAGGAGAGCAGCGAGCGCCAGAGCAGGATACCGGGCGGCATGGTGTCCAGCCCGACGATCACCGTCGAGCCGGTAGTGGTGATGCCGGAGATCGATTCGAACAGCGCCTGTGCAAACGAGAGTTCGTGTTCGGCAAGAAAAAGCGGGATCGCGCCCACCACCGAAAACATCGCCCACAACACGTTGACCAGCAGGAAACCCAGCCGCTTGTTGAAGACCGGCGGGGGGCCATGGGTCGCGAGTGCCGCTGCCGCCGCAAGCCCGCCGACCATGAAGCCGGACATGGCGAAGACCTGCCAGTCGCGGTGCCCGTAATAGAGGTCCACCATAGCCGGCAGGAACATTGCCAGCGACAGGTAGAGTGCGCAGAGCGCCGTCATGTAGATGACCGACCGGAAAAGATTGGCGTTCAAAAATGGTTGTCCCGAATTTCGCGGCAACTGAAAGAAGCTTTGTCTCAGCCGTAAGCCTATGGCATAGCGGGACCATTCTTGAAATTCAATGGATGGCCGATGTGACCGAGGCAGAGTTGACCAAGGCAGACGTGACCAAGGCGGGCGTGACGAAAGCGGGCGTGAACGACGCGAGAGTTGCGATGCGGGAGATTTTTCCCGAGACACCGCTGCAGATGAACGAGCACCTCAGCCGCCGTTATGGTGCCGAAATCTGGCTGAAGCGCGAGGACCTGTCTCCTGTCCGCTCCTACAAGATCCGCGGCGCCTTCAACTTCCTGCGCAAGGCGATCACGTCGGGTGCCAAGGGCAAGACTTTCGTCTGCGCCTCGGCCGGCAATCACGCGCAAGGGTTCGCCTTCGTCTGCCGCCATTTCGAAGTGCCGGGCGTGGTCTTCATGCCGGTGACGACGCCGCAGCAGAAGATCGACAAGACCCGCATGTTCGGCGGCCCCTTCATCACCATCCGGCTGATCGGCGACATTTTCGACCAGTGCTATGCGGCAGCCCGCGCCCACGTGGAAGAGACCGGCGGCGTCATGGTGCCGCCTTTCGATGACGCCGACATCATCGAGGGCCAGGCAACGGTTGCGGCCGAACTGCTCGAACAACTGCCTGACAGCGTAACACCTGATCTGATCATCCTGCCGGTCGGCGGCGGCGGGCTTTCCTCCGGAACGACGGGTTATCTGAAGGACATCGTCAAGCGGGAAGACTTTCTCTTCACCGAGCCGGAGGGCGCGCCGAGCCTCAAGAAAAGCCTTGAAGCCGGCGAGCCGATCACGCTCGCCAAGCTCGACAATTTCGTCGACGGTGCTGCGGTGGCGCGGATCGGCGACCTGAATTTCGAAGCTTTGAAGGGCTTTTCGGCGGATCAGGTCCTGCTGGTGCCGGAAAACGCCATCTGCGTGACGATCACCGAAATGCTCAATGTCGAAGGTGTCGTGCTGGAACCGGCCGGCGCCCTGTCGATCACCGCGCTCGAAATGCTCGGACGCGAAAAGCTGGCCGGCAAGACGGTGGTCTGCGTCGTCTCGGGCGGCAATTTCGATTTCGAGCGCCTGCCGGACGTCAAGGAACGCGCCATGCGCTATTCCGGCGTCAAGAAATATTTTGTCCTGCGGCTCGCCCAGCGCCCTGGCGCGCTGCGCGACTTCCTCAACCTTCTGGGGCCGGAAGACGACATCGCCCGGTTCGAATATCTGAAGAAATCGGCACGCAATTTCGGCTCGATCCTGATCGGTATCGAAACCGCAAGGCCGGAGAACTTCGCTAGCCTGCTCGAACGCTTCGAAGCCGCCGGCATGGGCTATCAGGACATTACCGAGAACGAGATCCTGGCGAACCTCGTCATCTGAGCACGGTCTGTAGCCAGGCCACGGTCCGCTCAGCAAGCGGTGCGGTGGTCGCCGGCGAGATGATGTCGCCGGCAATCACGTGATTGCCGGGATCGCCGGTCTGGCCGACATCGAAAAGCCCGTGAGGCCCGCCCCAGCGGCCGGCAACCTCGCGTACCTTGTCGGGGCGGATGACCTGATCGAGCGACGAATAGAGAAACAGCGCCGGCGTCCTGACCTGCTCGACCGGGCTCTCGACCGAGAGTTTCACCAGCGCTGCCATCGGCAGCAGGGCTTTTGTCGGATAGCGCGTCGTCCAGTGGGCGGCATGGCGGTCGTTATAGGGCGTGAAGCTGCGGCTTTCACCAAGCAGCAGTTTTGAAAGCTGCGGCGCGACCGGTGTCGTCAGCAGAAATGCGGCAAAGCTGTTGATGCCGTAGTTCGGCGATACGAACACGGCCGCCGAGATGCGCGATGCGATCTTCGGATCGGCAAGCGCCAGTGTCGCAAGCGAGGCGCCGGTCGAGGTGCCGATGACGATGACGCGATTGCCAAGCGCTTCACCGATCGCGAGACTTTCGGAAAAATCCGCCAACCAGTCTTTAAGGCTTGCTTCGCCCATCGCTTCGCCGCTGCGGCCGTGGCCGGCGAGCCGGGTGAAATAGAGATTGGCGCCGAACGCTGCCGCGACACGGTCGGGCAGTGGGCGTATCTCCTCGGCCGAAGCTGAGAAACCGTGCAGGTAGACGATGGCAACGGATGTCTTTGCCTTCGTCGCCGGATCGGCCCAGACGACGTGTTTGGCGGCGCCGGGCCTTATATCCGGAAAACGGCTTTCGCTTGCGCCGAGATACGCGTCGATATCGGCGCCGAGGCGGGCTTTGTCGAAAGTGGGAAAACCGTCAGCGGGCATGCGCGGGCCGGACATCAGCAGCACTCCGAAGGCGGCGATCAGGATCGCGCAGACATAAATGACCGTCCGCCATGACAACAATCTCCTCTGCATCCGGCGCTCCCTCCGAACCCAGGGGAGATGATAGGCGGGCTTGGTGACGGCGGGAAGTGTATCTGGCGCAGATTAGTGGCCTAACCGCAGATCTGCGGTCGGGAGGGTAGGGCGCAGAAGCCGCGGCGCTCCACCTCGGGCCGTGTCTTCTCGATCACGTTGGTCCAGACGAGGCCCGGAAAGCCTGAAGGCACCAGATCCCACGCATCCCGGTCGTCTATGCCGGAAGATCCGGCATCGCCAGCCTCGAACGGGCCGATCAGCACGACGTCCGACCCGGCCGCCTGCATCCGGTTGTAGAAACGCTCCGGCCAGCCCCAGAGCAGGAAGGCAAGATTGGCCGGGACCGGGACAAGGGTATTGCGGCAGGTTTCCGGCACATGGCCGCTCCAGCCGAACGCCAGGTAGTTGAGGAGGCAGGATTTGGCCGTGCGGTTGGAATAGCCGGGAAGGCCGGGGACAAGCGCCACCGCTTTTTCGGTCGGCTCGTTTCCGCCATAAACGCCGAACGCCGCTGCCCGCGCGCCGGGGTCGGTCTTGAGAAGCGTTGCCAGAGCTTCACCTTCTTCCCGGCGGCGGCTCTTGAAATTGATCAGGAAACGTCCATCCGGAAGGGCGGAGAAGACTTCCGTCAAAGTCGGCATCAGGCCCTTGCCCTGGCCCCGAAACGGAAAGGTCCGGCCGCCGTCGGCGGTGTAGCCGTAGCCGATGTCGAGTGTCTTCAGGACCGGCATCGGCGTCTGTTCGGTAACGCCCTTGCCGTCGGTGCGGCAATCGAGCGTCCAGTCGTGGAAGACGGCGAATTGTTTGTCCGGCGTCAGATGCACGTCGAGTTCGACCACATCGGCGCCGGCATCGAAGGCGGCCTTCATGCCGGCAATGGTATTCTCCAGAAAAGCATGCGTCGGCGGCAGCATCAGGCTTGCGGTGCAGGTATCGTTCTCGACATGGGAGGCGTCGAAAAGTTGGTGCTGCCCGCGATGGGCAATGATCCTGAGCGGCCTGTCGGTCGGAAAGCGGGAGAACAGGGAGGTATTGCCGATCCAAAGCGCGGCGATGACCGCTAGGAGGAATGCTGTGGCGATCTTCCATTTCATGCGGACAGGCTCCTCAATCGTGCGGGTGGATCTAAGACGTTGGATTGTGACTTTTCCTTGGGTGCCCTGCTTCCGGGCGGCGCGGGAATATGCTAGGCAGCCGCCATGGCTTCGTTCCTGTCTAATATTTTCTCGATGTTTTCCGGCGGCGGCAAAGCTGCCGAAGCACCTGCTGCTTCCGCAAAACCGGTCGAACATAGCGGCTGCATCATCCATCCGGCGCCGATCCGCGAGGGTTCGCAGTTCCGGCTGGCAGGGCGTATCGAGAAGGATGTGAACGGTGAGACGCTGGTGCGCACCTTCGTCCGCGCTGACGTGTTCACCTCCATGGATGACGCGGTCGAATATACCGTCCGCAAGGCTCAGCAGATCATCGACCAGAATGGTCCGGCGCTGTTTTCCGATGGGGAAAAGTCGCGCTCTGCGTGACATGCGTTCCGCATTGTGATCGCAAAAATTGTGAGTCACACTCAAAATTAAATCATTAGCGATAGCTTGAAGCATCTGTTCCGATGTCTTTTCTGCGGTCGACTTTTAATGCGATCTCGCTGGTCATATTTTATGCTCTTTATAGGTTCCGGGCTTTCCGGTGGCCTTATTCCAAGCTTTGCCTTCGCGGATGATCTCCTTTCACAGGCTTCCCGACTGGATATGACATGGATGCTCGTCGCCGCCGGACTGGTGATGATGATGCAGGTCGGTTTCCTTCTGCTCGAAGCCGGCATGGTGCGCTCGAAGAACTCGATCAACGTCGCGCAGAAGAACCTTCTCGATTTCGTCTTCGGCGTCGTCGCGTTCGCCGCAGTCGGCTTCATGATCGCTTTCAGCCGTTCGAACGGTTTCCTGTTCGGGAAGCAGAGCGAGTTCTATTTCCTGCGGGATCTCGACAGCTGGCAGTCGGCCTTTTTCGTCTTCCAGGTGATGTTCTGCGGCACCGCCGCGACGATCGTGTCGGGCGCCGTTGCCGAGCGCATGAAGCTGCCGGCCTATGTGTTCGGCTCGCTGTTCATGTCGGGGCTGATCTATCCGGTCTTCGTGCATTGGGTCTGGGGCGCCGCGCTGTTCCCGAACGCATCCGCCTTCCTGTCGCAGATGGGTTTTGTCGATTTCGCCGGCTCCACGGTCGTCCATTCGACCGGCGGCTGGGTGGCGCTTGCGGCCTGCATGGTCATCGGCCCGCGCATCGGCAAGTTCAATGCCGACGGAACGCCGGTCAGGATCGCCGGCCATAGCCCCGTCCTGTCGACCACGGGCGCACTGCTTCTCTTCATAGGTTGGATCGGCTTCAACGGCGGTTCGACGCTCGGCGTGTCCGACCAGTTAGCGCCGATCATCATGAACACGGTGCTGGCCGGCGGCATGGGCACCTGCGTCGGTTATGTCATCGGATTCTACCAGGACGGCGTCATCCTTCCCGAAAAGTCGAACTCCGGCATGCTCGGCGGGCTGGTGGCGGTGACCGCCGGCTGCCATATCCTCGATCCGGCAAACGCGCTGATGGTCGGTGCCATCGGCGGCGCAGTGGCGATCTTCGGCAACGCCTTCGTCGAGAGAACGCTCAAGATCGACGACGCGGTCGGCGCCATCGGTGTGCATGCCTTTGCTGGTGTCGCCGGAACCCTGCTCCTGGCGCTTCTCGCGCCGGTCGATCAGCTTCCGGCTGGCGGCAGGCTGGCACAGCTGCACGTGCAGCTGGTCGGCGTTGGCGTCAATTTCTACTGGTCCTTCGGTCTCGGTTACGCCTTCTTCTGGGCGGCCGACCGGCTGATGCACATCCGCGTTTCGGCCAAGGACGAAGAGGACGGGCTGAACCTTGCCGAACACGCAACCCGCCTCGGCGTCGGACATGTGGAGGATGCAATGGCCGATCTTCTCGGCGGCAATGCCGACCTGCGCAAGCGCCTTCCCATGGTCAAGGGCGACGAGGCGGAAAAGCTGACCGGCCTCTTCAACCGGCTGATGGATAATGTCGAGGAGGAGGAGCGCAGCCGGGGAGAACTGACCGAGCTCCGACGCGACAACGAGGAATCCGAGCGCGTTGCAGCGCTGGCGAACGCCACGTTCGAGGCGATCCTGATCCACCGGGACGGTATCATCGTTGATGGCAACGAGCAGCTCGGCAAGATGATCGGCCTGCCGCTTCTCGAAATCATCGGCCGTTCCGTCTTCGACTTCCTGCATGATGGCGAGACGATCCCCGTCGTCGACATGATGAAACTCAACGACGACAACAGCCATGAGATTCTCGTGGCGCTGGCGAGCGGCGAGGAAATCCCCGTCGAGGCGCGCGGCCGCGACATCCTCTATCGCGGCGAAAAAGCCCGTATCGGCTGCCTCGTCGACCTCAGGGAGCGCAAGCTGGCGGAGAGCCGCATGCGCTACCTCGCTCTCCACGATCCGCTGACCGGGCTGCCGAACCGGGTGCTGTTTTCCGAGCGGCTGACCGAACTTGTGGATGAGGCCGGAAACGGCAGGGGTTGCGGCGTCCTGATGGTCGATCTCGATCGCTTCAAGGACGTCAACGACATCCATGGCCATCAGGCCGGCGACGCGGTGATCCGCGAAACCGCCGCGCGCCTTGCCGCCGAAGCCGGGCCGGACAATATCGTCGCCCGTCTCGGTGGAGACGAGTTCGCCGTCATCATCGCCCATACATCCGATACCGACGAGCTTGAGAGTTTCGGCGATCGGCTGCTGACCGCGATGGCCGATCCGATCGATATCGGCCACGGTGAACAGGTCAATATCAGCGTCAGCATCGGGGGTGCGCTCTGCCCCGAACATGCAAAAGACGTGGACGCGCTGATCGGCTGCGCCGACGTGGCACTCTATCATGCCAAGAACGCCGGCCGGAATGCCTGCCGCATGTTCAAGCGGGGCATGAACGAATTGATCGAGAAACGCCGGGAGCTGGAAGTCGATCTGGAAATCGCCTTGCAGCGGGGCGAATTCGAACTCTATCTGCAGCCTCGTGTCGAGGCGGAAAGCGGCCTCATCATCGGTTACGAGGCGCTGCTGCGCTGGTTCCATCCGAAGCGCGGCATGATCAGTCCGGGCGATTTCATTCCGGTCGCCGAAGCCTCCGGCAAGATCATCCGGCTCGGTGCCTGGGTGCTCGCCGAAGCCTGCAAGATCCTGGACAGTATCGATGGCCATATCAGCGTCAACGTCAGCCCGCTGCAGTTCCGCCATGCGGATTTCGTCACCGATCTCGCTGATCTGCTGAAGACCACCGGTGCCGATCCGCACCGGATCGAGCTCGAGATCACCGAAAGCGTGCTGATCGAGGACGACAAGCGCGCCGTGCAGATCCTCAACGATCTGAAGCGCATGGGCTTCCACATCGCGCTCGACGATTTCGGCACCGGTTATTCATCGCTGAGCTATCTCAGCCGCTACCCGTTCGACACGATCAAGATCGACCGTAGTTTCGTCAACAACCTGAACCTGGTCGACAACGCGCAGATCATCGTACGCACCATTATAGACCTCGGCACCGGCCTTGGTATGAAGGTCGTCGCGGAAGGTGTAGAGACGACCGAACAGGCGCTGTTCCTCGCTCATGCAGGCTGCGACGAGCTGCAGGGCTATCTTCTCGGCAAGCCGCGGAAACTAGGCGAGATCACGCGTGAGATCGATCCGGCAATCGCCACCCAGCTCCGCAACGTGCCGAAGAAGTTGCCGGAGATCCAGGATTACCCGACGTTCGAAGGGGAAACCTACCAGCCGTTATTGCATAGTCATGCATAATGGCCATAATCCCCATAGGGGTGGAGAGCTTGTAAAAAGATAGCGGTTACAGCGGCATAATGCCTGCGGGGGGTAAAGCAGATCGAAATGCAGGTGTTCAATCTCGCCCTCTTTCTTCTGGAAGCGGTGATCTATTTCGCCGTCATGACCGCCTTCCTGCATTTCCGCCGCCATCTTGGCCTTGGCATATTTCTGGCGGCGCTCGGCGTCATGCATTTCATGGAGACCTACCTGGCGGCGGTCTTCTACATCGAACTTCCATTCGGCACCGTGTCCCCCGGCTCATCGGTCTTTTTTGCCGGCAAGCTGATGATGATCCTGCTCCTATACCTGAAAGAGGATGCGGCAGTCGTCCGACAGCCGATCTACGGGCTTTTCCTCGGCAATCTCCTGACCGTCGGCATCGCCCAGATTCTACAGGCGCATGAGGTCGTGGCGCTGCCGGGCGGCCGCGCCGCGGACTTGGCGTTCTTGAGCGAGATGGGCTGGTTGATGGTGTGGGGCACGGCGCTGCTCTACGTCGACGCGATCGGCATCATCCTTCTCTACGAGCGGCTGGGGCGGGTGCTGCGCAGCAATGTGGTGTTGCGTTTCGCGATCAGCGGCGCAGCTATCCTGACCTTCGACCAGATCGGCTTTTACGCGGCGCTGAACATCCTCTTCGGTGCGCCGCCTTCGGTCTTCTTCGGCGGATGGTACGCCAAGCTGCTGTCAGTGGTTCTCTATTCGCTGCTTTTTGCAGTCTATCTCAAGATCGAGCAGATTCCGCGGCTCGCCAGATCGACGCGCGAGATCACCGATATCTTCAACGACCTGACGTTCCGCGAGCGTTACCAGGCCCTGCTTGCCAAGAGCGGCGTCGACGGGCTGACCGGTCTTTTCGATCGCGGCCGGCTGGAGGCAGATGTTCCGAAACTCATTCACCGCTGCCTCGATCGCGGAACAGGGCTCAGCCTGATCATCGTCGACGCGGATCATTTCAAACAGGTCAACGACCTCTTCGGCCATCTGAAGGGTGACGAGGTGCTGAAGGAAATTGCGCTCTGTCTGCAGGCAGGCTCACGCCCGAGCGACCATCTTTCCCGTTTCGGGGGCGAGGAATTCGTGCTGATCCTGCCCGATACCGATCACGACGGCGCCCTGACGATCGCAGAACGCTTGCGCATTGCAATCTGCCGATCGGTCATACGCCCTGACGGCCAATGCGTGACGGTCTCGATCGGCGTGGCGACGGCCCCGGAGGACGGACATGCGCTCGATACGCTGCTCGGACGCGCCGACGAGCGGCTCTATCGCGCAAAAAATGACGGCCGGGACAATGTCCACGGCCGTCTTGGCAGGCTCGTCCCGTCAGGCGCAGGGACGGCTTAAGCGGCGAGAGCGAGCTGCCGATTACGCTGCTGGGCACTGGCGATAGCCTTTTCAGCAGCCTCTGGGCCGAAGGCAAGGCCTTCGACATAGATGACTTCCACATCCGTCATACCCAGGAAGCCGAGGATGGTCGTGAGGTACGGGACGGCATGGTTCATGCCGGTGGCCGGGCCTTCGGAATAGACGCCACCGGATGCAAGCACGATATAGATCTTCTTGCCCTTGGCGAGGCCTTCCGGGCCTTCGGCCGTGTAGCGGAACGTCTGGCCGGCGCGAGCGATGTTGTCGATCCAGCTCTTCAGCGTCGAGTAGATGTTGAAGTTGATGAGGCCGGTGGCGATGACCACGGTATCGGCAGCCATCAGTTCGGCAACCAGCTTGTCGGAATAGTCGGCGGCGGCAGCTTCTGCCGGGGTGCGGTCGGCTGCGGGCTTGCGGATGGCGGACGTGGTGACGCTGTCGAGATGCGGGATCGGATTGGCACCGAGATCGCGATGGACGACCGACGTGCCATTGTCGCGGGCGCTCAGTTCGTTGGCGAGGTCATGGGCGACCTTGCTGGAGAGCGAGTCGTCGCCGCGCGGGCTGGAAGTGACGAGGAGGATCGAGGACATGCTTCTTTTCCTTATCTGGAGATCTTATCTGCAGTCTTGGGCCTGCAGAAGGATTGGGGAGCGGGTGGATCCGCTGTGTTCGAGAGAATAGATAGGCGTGGACGCCCATCGATAAAACTGAGATAATATCGAAGCTATCTATCGAAAATCTGGATGACGACCATGGATGCCAATCCCACACTCGATCAGTTGCAGGTGTTTCTGGCGGTTGCCGAAACGGGCAGTTTTTCCGCAGCTTCGCGGATGCTGAACCGGGCGCAATCGGTGGTCAGCTATACAATCGGCAATCTTGAAGCCCAGCTGGAAATGGCGCTTTTCGAGCGCAGCGGCGCCCGCCAGCCGAAGCTGACCGAAGCGGGCAAGGCGCTGCTGACTGACGCCCGGCGCATCGTCGCCGACCTTCAGGTGATGCGCGCCCGGGCCAAGAGCATCAAGCAGGGGCTGGAGGCAGAACTGTCGGTGGCGTTGAGCGTGATGGTACCGTCGGATGCCGTTGTGACGGAGCTGCGTGAGTTCCGGGAGAGGTTTCCGAGCGTGGCGCTCAATCTCAATATTGGCGAACTCGGCATGGTCATGGAGATGGTCCTATCCGGAAAGGCCGATGTCGGCATAGGCGGATCGATCCTTCGGCAGGAGGATTCGGTGGTGATGGAAAAGATCGGCTACTCCTTCATGATTCCGGTCGCCGCTGCCGAACATCCGCTTGCAAAGTTCGGTCGGCCCCTAACGCTCGCGGACGTGCGCGAGGAAGTCCAGCTGGTCGTCACGGATACGTCCGGCCTGACGAATGGCCGCGATTTCAATGTCCTGTCCTACAAGACATGGCGCGTTAGCGACATCGCCACCAAGCACCAGCTGATCAAGGGTGGTCTTGGCTGGGGCGGCTTGCCGGCTTCGGTCGCCGGAAGGGACATCATGGACGGAACTCTCGTCGCGCTCGATCTCGAAGCCTATGAGCAAAGCCAATATCCGCTCTATGCCATGCGCAAGGCCGCAAACCCTCTGGGGCCTGCAGGCCGGTGGCTGGTCGATGCCATGGAGCGTCGGCTGTCGACCTGCCCGAGCCATGACGACTTCAAGCAGATGCTCGGCATCGAACCTCGGGAAGGAATGCCTGAAGCCGCCGAATAGCCGCAGCTCTACCGGCCGGGGCGCATCGAAGCGGGGTCAAAGCCAGTCGATGCGCTTGAGGATCCACAGCGTGCCCGCAGAAATAACGACGACGAGCACAACGATGATCAGGAAAGCCCAGGTGTCGTTAACGCCGGGAATGCCACCAACATTCATGCCGAAGAGACCCGCCACGACGCTCGGCGGCAGGAGAAGGGCAGCCAAGGCCGCAAGCCTGTTGGAATTGCGGGCGATCCGTTCGCCGATGACCGTCGAAAGGTCGTCATGAAGGATGCCGGTGCGGTCGCGGATCGCGTCGAGATACTCGATGAACCGCATCAGCTTATCGATCACCTCGCGAAAGCGGAGTTTGTCGCGTTCCTTGAGCCACGGCGCATCGTCGTGCTCGATCCTGTTGAGCGCGTCTCGTTGCGGTGCGAGATAGCGGCGTAGCTGTACAGCACGGCGGCGCAGCAGCTTGAGCCTCAGCCGGACTTCGCTTGCTTCACCCTTGAAAATCAGCTCGTCGAGTTCGTCGACCTCTTCGTCCATGTCGTCGAGCACCGGCTCCAGATCGCGGACGAGCTTGTCGCTGACGAGCGCCAGTAGTTCTCCCGCCTGCCGGGGACCCTTGCCGTTATCGAGGGCCCGCCGGATATCGCGCAGCGCGGTGATATAGTGGCCGCTGTCGCGCAATGTCACCAGCCGGTGCTCGTCTACCCAGATATGCAGCGGCACGAGATCGATCTCGTCGGAGTTTTTCTCTGCTTCTTCCGGCGGAGCGGCGCAGACACCCCGTAGGATGATCAGCAGTCCGTCGCCCACGGGTTCGACGCGCGGGCGGGAATCCTCCGCAAGAAGCGCCTCCGACACCAGCGGATCGAAGCCGCCATTGGTATTTATCCATTCCGCGGTCGCCGGGTGATCGCGCTCGAAATGCATCCAGACGATACCGTCGCCCGGCTTCCAGCTGCAGGCCTCGGACATGTTCATCGTCCTGCAGCCGCCGTGGCCGTCGAGGACAAGGACGAAGCGCAGGCCTGGCTCGTCTCCGTAGCTTACTACGGTCTTTGCCTTTTCGAGCATCCGTGTGCGTCCTCCCGCCGATTTCGGATCGATTCTACCAGCAAATGCTGTGCCCGCGAAGGGTAAGCATTCCCTCAACAACGGCAGAACGATCGGCAGTCACCGGCTGCGAGTTGACGACGTTTCGACCTCTGCTATAACGGTACAACGGTCTGCAGTTCACCGAGGCGTTGCCGTCCCGAAAGGGAAGCTAAACCTGCTCATGACAAAGATGATCAGCACTTGTCCCGTGCTAGAGTCGACAAGCCGGCGACCAGCGACACCCTGATTTTTAGGGAATGGCACGTTTAAGGATAAGACATGCCGAGATCCATCTTTCCCATGGAGATCGCCGACCTGTCGGCTTTCGCCAAATCCGTCCGCGACGGGATCGCCAGGTTCGATCACAAGCCGAGCCATCTGGAGATGCTCAATCTCCTGACGCGCGCAGCGGGCTTCCGCAACTACCAGCATTTTCGCGCCGTTGCCAAAACAGCCGACGTCATCGCCGAGTGGCGCCCGGTGCTGGACGACATGCCGGTGCCCGATGAGGCGCGGGTGCTGAAGACAGCGCGCCATTTCGACGAAGAGGGCAGGCTGGTGCGCTGGCCCGGCAAGCGCGGACTGCAGGAACTCTGCCTGTGGTTCCTGTGGTCGAAGATACCGACGGACCGGGAGTTCACCGAACGTCAGATCAGCGAACTCTTGAACACGCTGCACCTCTTCGGCGATGCCGCGATGTTGCGCCGCGACCTCTTCGATTTCGGTCTCGTCCAGCGCACCCGCGACGGCCGTGAATACCGGCGCATCGAGCAGAAGCCGCCGGCTGAATTGAAGCTGCTGCTGTCGCGGATCGATCTCGCCAGGGCAGCGGCGGCATAACCGTCGGTCGGCCCATTCCGTATCGGTCCAAATCGCGATCGTGAGCCATCGGTCGGGAATTTCCCTGCCGATGGCATCTCCGATGGGTTCAGAGTTCCAGCGTCCCCTGAATACATGGGACCACGTCTCCACCGATCCAGATATCGTCGCCGACTTTGTCGACATACACCCGGCCGGCGCGACCGAGCACGGTGCCCTGGGCCGCAACGTAGCTTTCCGGCGCGACACCGGATCCGATCAGCCATTGGGCAAGGCCGGCGTTGAGACTGCCGGTGACCGGATCCTCATAGCCGTTGCGGGTAAAGGCACGCACCTCGAATTGCGCGTCCTTACTGTCAAGATCGGGATTGAAGCGCCCGACGAGCCCGACGCGGCTGCCGGCGAGAGCGGAATAGTCCGGCTTGACCGCCAGCACATCGGCGCGCGAGGGCAGGCGGACGCCGATCCAGTCCGGGCCGTTCTCGCACCAGTTGGAATCCTCGATCAGGTTGGTGGGCAGGCTGAGCGCCTTGGCGATCCGCTCCACCAGCGCCGGATCCACCGGGCCGCTGCGCATCAGCGGCGGCGCCGCAAACGCAAGCCGGTTGCCGTCACGGCGGATGCGGACGAGGCCCGCGCCGCATTCCTGCACGATGTCGCCGGTCAGTGATGTCCGTTGCTGCGAGAGCCAGACATGCGCACTGCCAAGCGTCGGATGACCAGCGAAAGGCAGTTCCTGTGACGGTGTGAAAATCCTCACTCGGTCGCTGGCCCTCGGATCGGTCGGCTTGAGCAGGAATGTCGTTTCACTGAGATTGGTCCAGTTGGCGAAGGACTGCATCTGCGCGTCGCTCAGTCCATCGGCGCCGATCACCACAGCAAGCGGATTACCGCGCATCGGTTGGCTGGAGAAGACGTCGACCTGCTGGAAGGAGAATTTTGGCATTGCCTTGCCTCATGCAGTTGAAAAGAAAGACGGCAGCCAAGGCTGCCGTCCAAATGTCGCCGAAAGGTGATATTGGCCGTTACAGCACGAGCCGGAACTTGGCAAAACCGTTCTCGCCGTCGCCGGCGTCCTCGATCTTGGCACCCTTGACCGCGGTAGCGAACTGGCGGGCCTTGGGGCCGGTCTCGAAGATCGCGCTTGTGCCGGGCAGGGGCTTGAACGACCAGTTGGCGTCTGCGGACGGGTTGATCGTGCCCTGTTCGACGATATAGCGGACGATCACGTCGCGGTTGGTATCGGGGGCCACGAAAATCACCTTGTCGCCGGCAATTTCCGGGAACTTGCCGCCGCCGCCGGCGCGGTAGTTGTTGGTCGCCACCACGAATTTCTGGGCCGGATCGATCGGCTTGCCGTTATACTTGAGGTCGACGATGCGGTTGGAGTTGGCATTGACGAGCTTGCCGTCCTTGTCGAAGCGGGTCGGCTGCGACAGGTCGATCTGGTAGGTGACGCCGTCGATGACGTCGTAATTGTAGGACGGGAAATCGTTGTTGAGGAGAGGTGCGTCCTTGGCGCCTGACGCAACCTGATTGAACATCCCGGCCGACATTTCGAGCCAGTTCTTGACCTGAGCTCCGGTGATCAGCACCGCCTGCACGGTATTCGGATAGAGATAGAGGTCGGCGACGTTCTTGATGGCGATGTCGCCTGCCGGGACATCCGTGAAATACTCGGCACCGCCGCGGCCGCCTGCCTTGAAGGGTGCCGCGGCCGAGAGCACGGGAATGTCCTTGTACTGGCCCTCTTTCAGCATGTCCTTGATGTACCAGGTCTGCGCATTGGCGACGATCTGCACCGACGGATCGTCGGCGACCAACGCGAAATAGGAATAGAGCGGCGCCGAGCTCTTGCCGACCGCGCGGCGGATATAGGCGAGCGTCGCCTCATGTTCCTCCTTGGCGGCCGCGATGATTTCCGGCTTGTCCTTGACGTCGGCGACGATCTTCTTGGCGTCGTCGCGGTGGTAGATCGGCCGGGCTTCGGAGGTGAAGTCCACGACTTTCCAACCCTTGCCGTCCTTTTCTACGAGCAGGTCGATCAGGCCCATATGCGAGCCCCAGAAACCGCCCATGACGGCGGGCTTGCCCTGCAGCGTGCCCTTCTTGGTATCGGCCCCCTTGACCCCGTCGAAATCCTTGCTGTTCGGGAAAACGAGATGCTGGTGGCCGGTGAAGATCGCGTCGATGCCGGGAACGCCGGCGAGATAGAGCGACGCGTTCTCCATACGGTCGCCCGGGCCCCCGCCGTCTATACCCGAATGGGAAAGCGCGATAACGACGTCGGCGCCTTCTTCCTTCATGACCGGCACCCAGGCCTTGGCGGCTTCGATGATGTCGCGGGTCTGTGCCTTGCCTTCGAGGTTCTTCGCATCCCAGGTCATGATCTGCGGCGGCACGAAGCCGATGAAGCCGACCTTGATCGGGCTTTCAGCGCCCGAGCCGTCCTTGATCTTCTTCTCGACGATCACATAAGGCTTCAGGAAAAGCTCGTCCTTTTTAGGGTCGGAGGCGAGCATGCCCTTGGTGAGGTTGGCGCAGACGTAAGGGAAGCCGGAGCCCGCCAGCACCTTGAACAGAAAGTCGAGACCGTAGTTGAATTCGTGGTTGCCGAGCGTGCCTGCGTCATAGCCAAGCACGTTCATCGCCTTGATGACCGGATGCTTGTCGCCGTCCTTCATGCCGCGCTCATAGGCCATGTAGTCGCCCATGGGGTTGCCCTGCAGGAAGTCGCCATTGTCAATCAGCATGGAATTGCCCGCTTCGGCGCGGATTGCGTCGATGATCGAGGCGGTGCGGGCAAGGCCAAGCGTGTCGTTCGGCTTGTCGGCGTAATAATCGTAGGGGAAGACGTGGACGTGGATGTCGGTCGTTTCCATGATCCGCAGATGCGCCTGATTGCCGGCAGCGCGCGCGGCAAACGGGTGCAGCATGACAAGCGCCGACGAGGCGGCAAAACCTCCGAGCAGCGAGCGGCGGGTGATCGGGTGAAGATCGTTAAGCGATGACATGGCAGCCTCCTTGGAGCGGACCGGTGAGCGACAATTCGGCGCCATATTGACGCGCGAGGATTGTATCTCCAAGCGGATTCTGAGGCGGTGGAGGAGATGGTGTGATGATCGCGGGCTCTGTCCTAGAGGCGGTCAGGAAGAGGTGCTAACCCGACGCGTCAATAGGCCGCCATCCGCATCGCGTCGACGAGCTGGGCCATCTGGAAGGGTTTGGGAAGGACGGGGATATGGCGCATGTCGGCAGGCAGGCCGAGCGGTCCATATCCGGTCACGAAAATGAAGGGGATGTCGCGCGCGGTAAGGATTTCGGCAACTGGAAAGCTGGCTTCGCCGGCGAGGTTCACATCGAGCAGGGCCATATCCAGCGGAAGCGACCGGGCCTTGATAATCGCATCATCGAGCCGGGAGGCTGTCCCCATCATCCTGCAGCCGATCTGCTCCAGGAACTCTTCGAGCATCATCGAAACAAGTGCCTCGTCCTCGATGATGAGGACGCGAATTCCAACAAAAATCTGGGCATCGTTCACCTTGCACCCGCTTGCAGGGCACCCACTGGCAGGAAGGGCGTCACCTCGGCCGAGACGACAACGTCGCAGAGCGGCGCCTCGATCGTCCCAACGATCCCGGCAGGCTGATCGAATATCACCGATGCCTTGCCGCCGAGATCCTGGGCAAGGCTGCGCTCGATCAGCCTGACGCCGAACCCTCGTCTCGACGGCACGGCGACAGGCGGTCCGCCGCTTTCGATCCATGTCAATCGCAGCAGAGGTTTGGCACCCTCGACAATCTGCCAGTTTATCGCGACCTGACCGTTAAGCGTCGAGAGCGCGCCGTATTTCAGGGCATTGGTCGTCAGTTCGTGCAGACCCATGGCAAGCGCGAGCGCGGCCCGCGGCAGCAGCCGGAGCGATGGGCCAGAGACCGCGAAGCGATGGTCGCCGCCCTCGCCAAACGGTGCCAGTGCACCGGTGACCACATCGTCGATACTTGCCCCCTCCCATTTTTCGCGGGTGAGCACGTCATGTGCGGCCGCCAGCGCCATGAGGCGCCGCTCCAGGTTCTGGCGCACGATCGGATCGCCGCCCCGCAGGGTCTGGGAGGCGATGGCCTGGACGGTCGCAAGCGTGTTTTTGACGCGGTGGTTCAACTCGTTGACCATGAGTTGCAGCCGCTCCTCGATCCGTTTCCTCTCGGTGATTTCGACCGAGACGCCGACCAGGCCGATGACTTTGCCATCGGCATCACGCAACGGAGCTTTGGTCGACGACCAGACCCGTGGGTGGCGGCCCTCGCAGCTGATGACCTCTTCGAATTCTTCGGTCCTCGCCTGATCCATGATCCGACGGTCGTTGACCATCACCGCTTCGGCCTGGCCTTTGCTGTCCAGAAATTCCAGGTCCGTGCGTCCTTCGACTTCGGGCCAAGGCTTGCCGATCAGGTCGAGCGTCGAGACATTCGCCAGGATGATGCGGCCCTGCAGGTCCTTGGCGTAGATCAGCCCCGGCGCGGTCTCCAGGATGGCGCGGAGCAGGGCGTTGGTCTGATGGAGCTGCCTTTGGGCGAGCTTGATGGAGGTGATGTCGCTGCTGACTTCAATCGCAACTTCCGGCTCCCCGGCTTCGCCGCGGATCAGCGACCATTTGCCGATGATGTGGATCTCTCTGCCATCCTTGTGGCGACGCGTGAGTTCACCCTGCCACTCGCCGTCGCGCGCGAGGATCGCATTGATTTCCTCGAACGGGATGGGGAAACGGGTGTGGAGAAGGTCGAACCCATTTTTCCCCAGGGCTTCTTCTTCGCAATAGCCGTAAAGCCGTTCTGCGCCGATCCCCCAGAGCACGATCCTGCCGTCGAGACCGCGCAAGGTGCCCTGCGTCTGTCCGAATGTCTGCATGAATCTTTCGAGCCGGCCGAGTTTGGCATCGATATCGCGCCGTATCCTTCGTTTGGCCCAGATGGACGCTGCGAAGACGGCCGCAGCGAGCGCCAGAAGGATCGTCGCCGCACTCAAAGTATAGGTAGCAAGGAAGAAGCCGTTCGACACCGCCAGAAGGCCCCCCAGCGCCAGAAGACCAGCTGCCAGCCATGTAACGAGGGTAGCCCGCATACGTGCAACCCGCGATGTCGTTGAGGGCGAGGCAAAAGGAACAGCAACCATCGAAGCATCCTTGGTTTTGCCTGCACGCTGTGACTAGGCGCTCAATGCAGGCGGGAAAAACTGGGACACTTGAACAGCCGCCTACTCTCAACGAGGGCGGGCTTTGGTTTTAATGCTCCGGATAAATTAGGACTTTATCATTTATCAACTCAACGGCAAGTAGTAAATATTTGGTAAATGCTCATTTCGGCTGGATATTTCCGGCATCCGTGGCCTTTACATTGTCGCTGTTTATGCGTGGTGATTCGAGGGATCGTGAATGTGTTGAAAATTGGATGGCGGCGGGGATGCACCGACCGATTCAGCGGGAGGCCGGCGCATCCTTGTGGAAGAACCGGAAATAGGATGAGACCTGTGCCACCGCATTGCTGTTGATGCTGAACTGCACGCCGAGCCGGCCGCTGCGGCGCCACTTGACGGTGCCTTCCAGGATACCGAATTCCTGGCTCTCGACCCGGACCTGACTGCCGTCCGCGGCATGGAAAACGCGACCCCCGAGATCAAGCGCCATGCCGGTCGCCGAGAGATTTGTGACGCGGCCTTCGACGGCTTGATTGAAATATTTGACCGTACCCAGAATGCGGGTCTTCTTGCGCTCCGCGCTGCGGGTCTTCATTCGTCCGTTGATCATGGTCTCATCCCTCGTTGTTCCTTAAGGCGCGGAAGATACATGCATTGCCTTGAAATCCCTTTAGGACGATCCGTAAAAGTCGAGTGATTCCAATCACAGTCCTACATTCGGCCTGTCGATGATTTCGCGCAGCGCAAAGCTCGAATTGATCTTCACCACATGCGGCAGCGCCGACAGCCAGTCTCGATGGATGCGTTCGTAATCCTCCAGATCCTTGGCTGCGACCCGCAGGATGTAGTCGTATTCGCCGGACATCAGGTAACAGACCAGAACGTTGGGGCAGAGTTTCACTGCCGCCTCGAATTCGGTGAGCGTCTTGGCGAATTGGCCGGACAGCGAGATGTGGACGATCACCATCATCTTGTAGTCGAGCGCCTTGTTGGAAAGGCGGGCGTGATAACCGCTGATCGTGCCGCTTTTCTCAAGGATGTCGAGCCGCCGCGAACAGGCGGACGGGGACAGCCCGACCCGCTCGGCAAGCTCCGCATTGGAAATCCGGCCCTCCTGCTGAAGGGTCCGCATAATCGCAAGATCAATGGCATCCATGGCGCTCATTGGTGAATCCTTCGAAATAATCCCGTTCAACGCAATTATCTGCGAAAATACGAGGTTTCGCAATTCGTCTTCGCAAGGACATTCGCACGATTCTCTGGTTAGGTTTCCGACGGGAACATCAATCGGCGAAAGCCACAACTTGAGAGGAACGCTGCATGCGTGTCGGATGCCCGAAGGAAATCAAAAACCATGAATACCGCGTGGGGCTGACGCCCGGCGCGGTACGTGAATATGTGGCCCACGGGCACGAGGTGCTGATCGAAACGAAGGCCGGCGCCGGCATCGGCGCGGATGACGGCGCCTATGTGGCAGCCGGGGCGAGGATCGTCGGTTCGGCCAAGGAAATCTTCGAAAAATCCGACATGGTCGTCAAGGTCAAGGAACCGCAGCCCTCCGAATGGGCGCAGCTCCGCGACGGCCAGCTTCTCTATACCTACCTTCATCTCGCGCCCGATCCGGAACAGACCAAGGGTCTGCTCGCGTCCGGCGTCACCGCCATCGCCTACGAGACCGTTACCGACGACCGCGGCGGGCTGCCGCTCTTGGCCCCGATGTCGGAAGTCGCCGGACGTCTGGCAATCCAGGCGGGCGCCACCGCACTGCAGAAGGCCCATGGCGGCCGTGGCATCCTGCTCGGCGGTGTGCCGGGCGTGCTG
>NZ_JALBGV010000071.1 GCF_023006505.1 Neorhizobium sp. SHOUNA12A | reverse complement strand
AGCAGCGGGTGCAGTTCGCGCGCGCCCTTGCGCAGGTGCCGCAGCCGATCACTGACGGCGTGCCGCGGTCGCTGTTCCTCGACGAGCCGACCGCCAGCCTTGACCTCGGGCACCAGATCTCGGTGCTGGAAATCGCCCGCGACTTTGCCAATGCGGGCGGCATCGTGCTCGCCATCCTGCACGACCTCAACCTGGCTGCCGAGTTCGCCGACCATCTCGTGGTGCTGAACCACGGCCGGGTGGTGGCGGAAGGCGCCTGCACGGAAACGGTGAACGACGCGATCATCGCCAGCGTCTATGGAATAACCGGTGCCGTCGGCCGCCTGCCGGCTGCCCACATCCCCTACGTATTGCCGCAGTCGCGACACCGCTGACGATTGGATGGTCAGGTGTCCGGACGGGTGACGATGAAGGTCGCCGAGCCGAGCATGACCGCGGCCACCAGCGCCGCCCGCCACAATGGCGGCGAGGTGCCGAACCAGAACACCGCATAACTCACCGCCATCAGCGAGATCGCTGCGACCTTCGCCTTCCGCGCGATCGCACCCTTTTCCCGCCAACTGCGCAGCGAAGGCCCGAATTTCGGGTGCTCGAGCAACCATGCCTCCAGCCGCGGCGAGGAGCGGGCAAAACAGGCGACTGCCAGCAGCAGAAACGGAGTGGTGGGCAGGACAGGCAGGAAAGCCCCGACAATGCCGATTGCGACGAACAGCCATCCGAGGGCGAGAAAGAGAAGACGCATGAAAACTCTTAAATGAAAAATTAGGCCAACATCTGAAGACCATGTTTGCGCACGATGTCCAGAAGTTTCAGCGCGGGCCCACTGGGGCGCTTGGCGCCGGTCTCCCACTTCTGCACGGTCGATTCGCTGGTGTTGAGATAACGGGCAAAGACCGGCTGGCTGACGTGATTGCCCTCCCGCAAGGCCTTGATCTCCTCAGGTCCAAGTTCCACCGGTACCGAAAGGCAGGTCTCGTCAAAGGTCCGCATTGTTTCCTTGTCGATCGTGCCGGCTTCGTACATGCCTTCCACGGCGTTATGGATCGCCTCGAAAGCATCGCTCTTAAATTTCCGGTTAGTTGCCATTGCAAATCTCCACCAGTGCGCCGCTTTTCAGTTCCGCATCGAAAGCACCGGGCGTCTTCTTTCGATAAAGTTCGGCCAGTTTGCGGAACGCCGCCAGTTCGTCATCGTCGATATTGGCCTGATCCTGTTTGGCGAACAGATAGGCATAGACCCAGAACTCGGCCGCTTTCGCCAGAATGATGGACCGATGCCGGTTGTCGTTGAGGCGCTTCTTGAAAACGCCGCCGCCGAGGTCATCCGCCTGACCCGAGGCAACCTGAGCAATGGCTTTGCAAAGCTCGCGGTCCGATATCCGGGCTTTCTTTGCCGCCTTGGCAAACCATCCCGTTTTGAATACCCGACCAAGCATAGCTGAATATAGCACCAGGTGCTATATTTTTCAATGTGGCTTGTTGTGGTCAAGTGCTGGCTTTTCGATCGCCGCCGGTTATAGTGCCGCCGGCTTCAATAACCGCAGGGGAAATGATGTCAGGGAAAAAAGTACTCGTGGTCGGCGGGGCTGGCTATATCGGCTCCCATACGTGCCTGGTGCTCGCCGAGCGAGGTTATCAGCCTGTTGTCTTCGACAATCTCTCCAATGGGCATGCGGAATTCGTGCGCTGGGGTGAACTGGAACAGGGCGATATCCGTGACCGCGCCCGGCTCGATGAAGTGTTTGCCAAACACAAGCCGGACGCCGTCTTGCATTTCGCGGCGCTGATAGAGGTCGGGGAATCGGTCAAGAACCCGGTGGCCTTCTACGACAACAACGTGATCGGCGCGCTGACGCTGCTGTCGGCGGCGATCGATGCGGGTGTGAAAGCCTTCGTGTTTTCCTCCACCTGCGCCACCTACGGCCTGCCGGACCGCGTGCCGATGGACGAGACCCACAAACAGGCGCCGATCAATCCGTACGGGCGTACCAAATTCATCGTCGAGCAGGCGCTGAAGGACTACGGCACCTACAAGGACCTGAAATCGGTCATGCTGCGCTATTTCAATGCGGCCGGTGCCGATTTCGAGGGCCGGGTCGGCGAGTGGCACACACCGGAGACCCACGCCATCCCGCTCGCGATCGAGGCGGCGCTTGGCCGCCGCCAGGGTTTCAAGGTGTTCGGCGACGATTACGACACCCGCGACGGCACCTGCGCGCGCGACTATATCCATGTGCTCGATCTGGCCGACGCGCATGTCCGCGCGGTCGATTATCTTCTCGCCGGTGGCGAAACGGTCGAACTTAATCTCGGCACCGGCACCGGCACGACGGTGAAGGAACTGCTGGCGGCGATTTCGGCGGTTTCCGGAAAACCTTTCCCGGTGGAATATACCGGCCGGCGCGAAGGTGATTCCACCTCGCTGGTCGCCAATAACGACAAGGCGAGGGCGGTGCTCGGCTGGGAGCCGAAATACAGCCTGGACGATATCATCCGTTCGGCCTGGGACTGGCATTCCCGCTCCAACCATCATGTGATCTGAAGGGCCAAGACATGGCGGAAGGCGAGGTCAAGCTCGAGGAAAGCTGGAAACACGCGCTCGGGCCTGAGTTTTCCAATCCCTATATGAGCGAGCTGCGCCGCTTCCTGGTTTCAGAAAAGGAAGCGGGCAAACGCATCTTCCCGAAGGGCTCGGAATATTTCCGGGCGCTCGACCTGACGCCGCTTGACGAGGTGAAGGTGGTGATCCTCGGCCAGGATCCCTATCACGGCTTCGGCCAGGCGCATGGGCTTTGCTTCAGCGTTCGTCCGGGCGTGCGCGTCCCGCCGTCGCTCGTCAACATCTACAAGGAGATGGAGACCGATCTCGGCATTCCGCCGGCCAGGCACGGATGCCTCGAACATTGGGCGGAACAGGGTGTCCTGCTCCTGAATAGCGTTCTGACGGTCGAGGAGGCGAGGGCGGCCTCGCATCAGGGCAAGGGCTGGGAACGGTTCACGGATGCGGTGATCCGGGCGGTTAACGACGAATGCGACGGTGTCGTCTTTATCCTGTGGGGCTCCTATGCCCAGAAGAAGGCGGCCTTCGTCGATCAGCAGCGCCATCTGGTGATCAAGTCGGCCCATCCGTCGCCGCTTTCTGCGCATAACGGCTTTCTGGGCTCGCGGCCGTTTTCCAAGGCGAATGCCTATCTGCAGTCGATCGGCAAGGATCCGGTCGATTGGCGCCTGCCGGAACAAGCCTAGTTCTGTGAACGATTGACCAATGGTCGTCTACGCAGAGTGAACAATGCGTTCGGATGGTCGCGTCTATCCAATCTCCGGTCCTTCCACCATCTTTACCCCAGAACAGCAGGCCGCACAGGCGGTCCGCAGAAAAGGGGTTTAAAATGCTAGACCAGATCAAGGGCCTCCACCACGTCACGTCGATGGCGGCAAGCGCCGGCACCAACAACAAGTTCTTCACCGACACGCTCGGCCTTCGCCGTGTCAAGAAGACCGTCAACTTCGACGCTCCGGATGTCTACCATCTCTACTACGGCGACGAAGTCGGTTCTCCCGGCTCTGTCATGACCTATTTCCCGTTCCCGCATATCGCCCGCGGCCGTCAGGGCACCGGCGAAGTCGGAACGACACTCTTCTCGGTTCCTGAAGGTTCGTTCGGTTTCTGGACCGACCGCCTGACGAAAGCCGGTGCGGAGGGCATCAAGGCCGATACGGCCTTCGGTGAAAACCGCCTGCATTTCGCCGGTCCGGATGGAGACGGGTTCGCGCTCGTCGAAGTCAAGGACGATGCCCGCAAGCAATTCATCGGCAACGGCATTTCCGAAGATCATGCGATCCGCGGCTTTCATTCCGCTTCGCTTCGTCTTCGCGATGAAGGTGCTACCGCCGAACTCCTGAAATTCATGGGCTACAGCCAAGCCGACGCCCAGGATGGCGTGACCCGTCTGATCATGCCGGGCGGCAATGGTGCCGATGTCATCGACATCGAAACCATGCCGAACATTGCCCGCGCCAATCTCGGCGCCGGGTCGGTTCATCACATCGCCTTTGCGGTCGAGAACCGCGCAAAGCAGCTCGAAGTCCGCAAGGCGCTGATGGATACCGGCTACCAGGTCACCCCGGTCATCGACCGCGATTACTTCTGGGCGATCTATTTCCGCACGCCGGGCGGCGTGCTGTTCGAAATCGCCACCAACGAACCCGGCTTCGACCGCGACGAGGATACCGCCCATCTCGGCGAAGCCCTGAAGCTGCCCGCACAGCACGCACATCTGCGGGCAACGCTCGAACAACATCTCGAACCGCTGGACGCCTAGTCAGTCGACGCGTCCAAGGAGACCATCATGAGTTACGACAGTTATGTGCACCGGGCGCGCCCCGGTGCATCCGGAGCGCCGATCCTCTTTGTTTTTCACGGCACAGGCGGTGACGAAAACCAGTTCTTCGATTTCGGCGGCCGGTTGCTGCCGGAAGCCACCGTAATCTCGCCACGCGGCGACATTTCCGAACACGGGGCGGCGCGTTTCTTCCGCCGCAAGGCTGAAGGTGTCTATGATTGCGAGGATCTCGCCCGGGCGACCGAGCGGATGAGCGAATTCGTCGCCGCCAACCGCGAACGTTACGGTTCCTCGATCGTGCTCGGCCTCGGGTTTTCGAACGGTGCGAACATTCTCGCCAATATCATGATCGAGAAGCCCGGCCTGTTCGACGCGGGCGTGCTGATGCATCCGCTGATCCCGTTCGCGCCAAAGGACCGCAAGGGCAAGCTTCAGAGCCGTGTGCTGATCACCGCCGGCCAGCATGATCCGATCGCCTCCGTGGCCCAGACTACCGACCTTGCGGACTACTTCAAGACGCAGGGCGACACGGTGACGCTGGAATGGCATGGCGGCGGGCATGAGATCCGTCCCAACGAGATCGAGGCCGCCAAAAAGTTCTTCGCACCCTATGGCGCCTGACGCCAAAATGAAAACGCCCGGCTCCTCGATCGAGAGCCGGGCGGTTCGATTCCAAATTCCGGGTTTTCTATTGGCGGGCAGTCGCCGTTCCGAATACTCTTGTCGGGGCTGGCTTTGTCTCGGAGGTCTTCTCCTCCGCTTCGTCGTCGCTGCTCTTCTCGCCGTTGCGGAAATAGTTGGCGACCGTTTGCGTGTGCAATTGCATCAACTCATAGCAGTAGGTCACTTCCCGTTCGCTCGGCGACCAGTAAGCATTCGACTCGCCGCATTCGGCGGCCGTCAGCTTGATGCCGTCATCGAGTTTGTAGAGCCCAGAAAGAAGCTCGGCCAGGATATCCAGAACCTTCGCCGTCTTCGTCAGGTCCGCATAATCCTGGAGCTCCTTGTTGTTCGGCTTCTTGTAGGTGATCGTGAACTTGTTGTTCTGTCCGTCGGCCTGCTGATGCGGTTTCAGGACACCGAACCAGCTGTCACGGGCTTTCTGATATTCGCCGACGCACTGCTTGCGGCGCTCCTCCGGAAATTCCAGGTTATCGGCTGATTCCTTGAACTTCTCCGCATCCTTGCCGACCATCATGCAGACCATGCTGAAGGCGCGCTGGCGGTCGAGTGCGTGGACATCCCACAGGGCCTGCTCCTCTTCAGCCGCCTCGCTGGCCTCGGCGGATAACGTCCAGCCGTCGACGGAGTCGGTCAGCGCCGTATCGAAAACATCGCCATCCGCTTCCAACAGGAGCAGCGTGGAGAGCGTGTCGACGGCATCTTCCTCGCGGCCAAGAACCGGTAGGTTGAATTCCGAAACCAGCATATGTCCGGCTTCATGGAACAGAAAAAACAGCGCATTGCCGAATGCGAACTCGACACTGTCCTCGACCTGCTGCTTGGAAAGCCCTTGAAGGTCGTCGGTGAGTGCTGCCGCCTGAGCGCCGGGCATCGGCAGCGCAAGCAGCCCGATAAGGGCGAGAGGGAGAAGGCTGCGTCGCATCGGGCCGGTGCTTTCTGAAATCGATGTTGATCTGTCGCGTCCGCGATCCAAGCGATGCGGAGATTTGCCGGTCGTCGCGAGGCTGATTTATTCTATAACGCCGAGCTTTTAAGGTTGGATGAAGCAGTATTGTTGCCGATGTATTTCGACAGCCTTCGCGAACATTTAAGGTTTGTTAGAATTCCCTCACTTTCATTGGTGAGCGAACTCCTAATGTGGCAGCGGGATCGTCCCGCAATTGATTTGCCGGCCTATAGCGAGATCGCCGAAAGCTTCCACATGTCCGGAAAATCAAGTTTGCCCTACAGCAGGCAGCGAGGCGATCCGCGCACGAAACTGTGATGCCGACGGCGACAGAACGTCGCAGGGTTCTTGGTTGTCAATCGACCTCAGAATATATACATGCTTATCATCAGCGCACTAGTATTTGCCATGCCAAACAACAACCCGACTCTCGGCTTTCTTTTTAATGACGTCGCACGCCTGTTTCGAAAGCGCTTCGAGCAGCGCGCGAAGCATATCGGCCTGACGCGCGCCCAGTGGCAGACGATTGTCTATCTCTCCCGCTGCGAAGGCATTCACCAGAAGGCGCTTGCCGAGCTTCTGGAAATTTCGCCGATCTCGGTGATGCGGGTGCTCGACAACCTTGCGGAACGCGGCCTCATCGAGCGACGCCCGCATGAGACCGACCGGCGGATCACATTGCTCTACACGACCGAAAAATCGAGGGCTCTAATCGACGACGGCCGCGAACTTGGAGATGCGACGCGCCAGGATGCGCTCGAGAACATTTCGGACGCCGACCGCGCCCGTCTCTTTGAAATACTCGAACACATGAAATCCAACCTCGTTATGGCCTGCCGCGCGCCGGCCGACAAAGCTCAAAAGAAGTCCTCCCATGACTGAGACCACCGCCCGTTCGTCCGAAGACAGCAACGTCACCGTTCTCGAAACACCCGCTCCGGCAGCCGCCGAACACAGCAGGGCGCGCAAGCGACGGAACCTCAAGCGCCCGGTGCTCTTCGCGCTGCTGCCAATCGCGCTGGTCATCGGCGGTTATTATTACGTCGAAGGCGGCCAGATCCTGTCGACCGACAACGCCTATCTCCAGGCGGACATGATCGGCGTAACGACCGATGTCGCCGGCACCGTGGCGTCCGTCGATGTGCATGAGAACCAGGAGGTCAGCCAGGGCCAGGTTCTCTTCACGCTGAAGCCGGACAGTTTCCGCATCGCGCTTGACGGGGCCAAGGCAAAGCTCGGGGCCGCACGCAACCAGCTCCTCAACCTGCAGGCCTCCTACCGTGAATCGCTCGCCCAGATCGCTCAGGCGGAAGCTGACATTCCTTATTTCCAGACCGTTGTCGAACGTCAGGAACGGCTGATCTCCGGTTCGGCCGCCTCGCAGACGGCATTGGATGACGCCAAGCACAATCTCGACGCCGCCCACCAGAAGGTGGCGGTCGCCAAGGCGCAGGCCGATGCGACGCTTGCCCAGCTCGGCGGCAATGCCGACCAACCCATCGAACAGAACCCGCTCTATCTCGAAGCCCAGGCGGCGGTCGACGATGCGCAACGCCAGTTGAACAACACGGTCGCGCGGGCGCCGTTCGACGGCATCGTCACCAATGTCAACGCGCTGCAGGTCGGCAGCTATCTCGAAGCCGCTCAGCAGGGCTTCTCGCTGGTCTCGACCAGGAACATGTGGATCGCCGCCAATCCGAAGGAAACCGAGCTTACCTATATCAAGCCCGGCCAGCCGGTGACGATCAGCGTCGATACCTATCCGGGTGTCCAGTGGACGGGCAAGGTCGCGAGCGTCAGCCCCGCCTCCGGCTCCAGTTTCGCGTTGCTCCCGGCGCAGAACACGTCCGGCAACTGGGTCAAGGTCGTGCAGCGCATTCCGATGCGCGTGACGATCGATGACACGGCCGGCAAGCCGCCGCTTCGCGCCGGCATGAGCACGGTGGTCGATGTCGATACCGGCCACAAGCGCGGCCTGCCGGAATTCGCCCAGAAGCTCCTCAACCAGTCGACCGCCTACGCGCACGAGTAAACGATCATGAGCAACGTCGGTTCATCGGCAGCGTCGGTGGTCGCCAATCGTGGTGCGATCACCGCCTGCGTCATTCTGGCCGTCATCATGCAGGCGCTCGATACGACGATCGCCAACGTCGCGCTGCCCTATATCCAGGGCAGCGTTTCGGCTTCCGCCGACCAGATCAACTGGGTGCTGACCTCCTATATCGTCGCCGCGGCAATCATGACGCCGCCGTCCGGTTTCCTGGCCGCCAAGTTTGGCCGCAAGCGGGTGCTGCTCGTCGCCATCTTCGGCTTCGTCGCCGCCTCCGTGCTTTGCGGGTTGGCCCAGTCGCTGCCGCAGATCGTCGGCTTCCGCCTGTTGCAGGGCTTTTTCGGCGCAGCGCTCGTGCCGCTGTCGCAGGGCATCCTGCTCGACATCTATTCCGTCGAGGAGCGCGGGTCGGCGATGGCGCTATTCGGCGTCTCGGTCATGGTAGGCCCCGTGCTCGGTCCGGTCATCGGAGGCTGGCTGACTGACAATATCAGTTGGCGCTGGGTGTTCTATATCAACGTGCCGATCGGCATCCTGGCCTTCATGGGCATCAGCGTCTTCGTCAAGGAGACCAAGATCGACGCGCAGGCGAAGCTCGACTGGTTCGGCTTCGGCATG
Organism: Neorhizobium sp. SHOUNA12A; assembly: GCF_023006505.1. Classification (GTDB taxonomy): domain Bacteria; phylum Pseudomonadota; class Alphaproteobacteria; order Rhizobiales; family Rhizobiaceae; genus Neorhizobium. The sequence goes on along the minus strand of NZ_JALBGV010000071.1, from coordinate 22,629 downwards.
CTCAGTCTCGCTATCGCGTCGCTGCAGCTCTTCCTCGACCGCGGCCAGCAGCTCGACTGGTTCTCCTCGAGCGAGATCGTCGTCGAAGCCATGGTTTGCGCGGCAGCCTTCTACCTGCTGCTCGTCCACACGTTCACGGCAGAAAAGTCGTTCATCAATCCGCGCCTTTTCCTCGACCAGAACTTTACCGTCAGCATGATCTTCATCTTCGTGATCGGAGTGACCTATCTCGCCTCACTCGCGCTGATGACGCCGTACCTGCAATCGCTGATGGGCTATCCGGTGATTACCGCCGGCATCGTCATGGGGCCGCGCGGTCTCGGCACGATGGTGTGCATGTTCCTGGTCGGACGGCTGATCGGCAGGGTGGATACGCGCATCCTGATCTTCCTTGGCCTCGCGATCACCGCCTGGGCGATGTATGACATGATGGGCTGGACGCCTGACGTCTCGCAGTGGACGATCGTCTATGTCGGTTTCATCCAGGGTGCGGGCCTCGGCTTCCTGTTCGTGCCGCTGACGACGATCGCGTTCGCGACGCTGCCGGCGCATATGCGCGGCGACGGGACCGGTCTCTACAATCTGTCGCGCAATATCGGCTCCAGCGTCGGCATCGCCGTCGTCTCGGCGCTGCTGGTGGAAAACGTCCAGCGCAATCATGCGGATCTTGTCAGTTACGTGACGCCGTTCAACCACGCCTTCCACGCAAAGGCTGCGGCGGGCCTGGACCCGACGACGGTTGCCGGCGCCAGCGCACTCGACAGCATCATCACGCTGCAGTCGACGATCATCGCCTATGTGGATGATTTCAAGCTGTTGATGATCATGTCGCTTGCGGTGATGCCGCTGCTGTTCGTGCTGCGCAAGCCGGCCAAGGCACCGGCTGTGGATCACAGCGTGGCGATGGAATAATCGGCCTTCCGGGGCATGGAATTGCCCCTCATCCGGCTGCCGCCACCTTCTCCCCGTTCTGACGGGGAGAAGGACGCAAGCCGCGTGATCCCCGTCCCTCTGGATCGGGGTTTCGGCTGGGCAAGGTGGTGCGGCATATCTCTTCTCCCCGTCCATACGGGGAGAAGGTGGCGGCAGCCGGATGAGGGGCAAAGCTCCACATGCAAACGCCTCCTTCGGGCTTGCGAGGCAAATAACGATGGCCGATAGTGGCTCGATCACGTTTCTGGCTGCCCGGAGGTCTCCCATGAGTAACCACCTGAAATTCTTCATCGACGGTGTCTGGGTGGGGCCGGCCATTCCGGTTGCTCTGGATGTCATCGACCCATCCACCGAAGAGGCCTATACGCGGATCGCGCTCGGCTCCAAGGCGGATGTGGACAAGGCCGTTGCGGCGGCCAAGGCTGCTTTCCCGGCCTTCTCACAATGGTCGAAGGAGGAGCGGCTGGCGTTGCTCCGTCGGATTCTTGTCGAATACGAAAAGCGCTACGAGGATATCGCGCAAGCCGTTTCCCAGGAAATGGGTGCGCCGATCGGCTTTGCGAGGGACGCGCAGGCCGCTGCCGGGCAGGGGCATCTCAAGGCGACGATCGAGGCGTTCGAAGCCTACGAATTCACGGAGACGCGCGGTACGACGACCATCGTGAAAGAGCCGATCGGCGTTTGCGCGCTGATCACGCCGTGGAACTGGCCGCTCAACCAGATCGTCTGCAAGATGGCACCGGCGATCGCCGCCGGCTGCACCATGGTGCTCAAACCCTCCGAGATCGCGCCGATCAGCGGCATCATCTTTGCAGAAGTGATGGAGGCAGCGGGCACGCCGAAGGGCGTCTTCAACCTCGTCAACGGCACCGGACCGGATGTGGGCCAAGTGATGGCCGGCCATCCGGATGTCGACATGGTGTCCTTCACCGGCTCCACCCGCGCCGGCGTGATCGTCGCCAAGACCGCCGCCGATACGGTGAAGCGGGTGGCGCAGGAACTCGGCGGCAAGTCCCCCAACATCATCCTGTCCGATGCGGAATTCGAAAAGGCGGTGGCGGACGGCGTGACCACCTGCTTTGGAAATTCCGGCCAATCCTGCGATGCGCCGACCCGCATGCTGGTGCCGGCCAAACGCCATGACGAGGCGCTTCGAATTGCGAAGGCTGCGGCCGAGAAACTGAAGACCGGCGATCCGCGCGCCGACGGCATCGATCTCGGCCCGGTGGTCAGCCAGACCCAGTTCGACAAGATACAGCGGCTGATCGAGGCGGGCATCGCGGAAGGTGCGACGCTGGTCACCGGCGGCCCCGGCCGGCCGGAAAACCTCAACCGCGGCTATTATATCCGCCCGACCGTGTTCGGAAACGTCAGCAACGACATGACCATCGCGCGAGAGGAGATCTTCGGGCCGGTCCTGTCGATCCTCCCTTATGAGACAGAAGAGCAGGCGGTCGAGATCGCCAACGACACGCCCTATGGGCTTGCCGCCTATGTCCAGTCCGGCGACCTCGTTCATGCCCGCCGGGTGGCGGCGCGTCTACGCGCCGGTTCGGTGTTCATCAATTATCCCGAATGGGATCTCTTCGCGCCCTTCGGCGGCTTCAAGCAATCCGGCAACGGCCGCGAATATGCCGATTGGGCCATTCACGACTTCCTCGAAATCAAGGGTATCGTTGGGTATGGCGTTTAAGACCTTCAATCCTTCCTCCGTCCGCAAGCCGTTCGGCGGCTACAATCACGGCCTGCTGGTGCCGCCGGGCGCAAGCCTGCTGGTCACCTCCGGCCAGCTCGGCATTTCGCCCGAGGACAGGATCCCGCCGGATGTGGCCGGCCAAGCCGAACTTTGCTTCAAGGCGATCGGCGCCATCCTCGAAGAGGCGGGCATGACCTATGCGGACGTCATCCGCATTTCCGGCTTCGTCACCAGCCGGGAGGATTTTCCGGCCTATATGGCGGTGCGCGACCGCTATACGCTCGACCCGAAACCAGTCTCGACGCTGATCGTCGTCGGCGGCTTTACCCGGGCCGAATTCCTAGTGGAAGTGGAAGTGACGGCGGCGAAGGTGTTTTGACGTCGCCTTCAAATAAATAAAGGCTTTATATCTTTCATGCCGAGCACGGCCGGATGAGACAGATTTATTTTTTATTGATCACGTGATTGTTTCTATTGTGAAGCCAAGTGCTGGATTTTTTCATTTGCAGAAAAATCGCGGCCACTCTTTAAATATTCCTTGAGCTGATTGGGCTATCAGTGAGCCGTGGGGTTCTGATCAAGGTTATTCGGGGGTTTTTCCATGCGTCCTATTGTAATGGGTGCCTTAGCACTTCTGTCTGCGCAATTTCTCGCGCCCGCTGCCTTTTCCGCAGGTCTTGTTGCCAGCGTCAGCCTGTCGTCGCAGACTATGACTGTCGAGCGTGACGGCGTCGTGGTTTACGAATGGAAGGTCTCGACCGCTCGGCCAGGTTATTCGACGCCGACAGGAAACTGGGGCGCCAAGTCGTTGTCCAGGAACCATCGTTCGCGCAAATACGACAACGCGCCGATGCCGTTTGCGGTGTTCTATAACGGCGGTTATGCCGTGCACGCCACCTTCGAGACAAGGCGGCTCGGCCGTCCGGCCTCGCATGGCTGCATCCGCCTGCATCCCGAAAACGCCGCGACATTCTTCACGCTCACCAGCCAATACGGCCTGTCGAACACGCGCATCGTCGTCAGCCGCTGAGTTACGGCTCAGTAGCCGCAGTTCCTCAGCTGCGCTTCGTATTTGGCAGCCATGCCGGCGGATTTCTGCGCGGTCTGCTTGACCCCGTTGCCGAATTCGCCGCGCGCATATCCTGCCTGGCCGGTGTAGTAGGCGAGGTAGAGATTGTAGCTGTCGGTAAGCGGAATGCCGTTCTTGAGATGGCTGCGGTTGTGATACCAGCCGACGAAATGAACAGCATCGCCGAAATCGGTGCGGCTGGCGCTCCAGCGGCCAGTATCCTGCTTGTAGGTCAGCCAGGTGCCGTCGAGCGCCTGGGCGTAACCATAGGCCGTCGAGGCGCGCGTCCACGGGATGAAGCCGAGCAGTTTGGTGCGCGGCGGCCGGGCATAGGGCTGGAAGCCCGATTCCACATAGATCGTCGCCATCAGGATCGGCACGGGCACGCCGAATTCCCGCTCAGCCTTCTTGGCGTCGCGCGCCCAGTTGTTGAACAGCCCGTCGCGCTGCTCGAAGATCGCGCAGGCATTGGTGACCCGGCTCGGCGCAGACGCGCAGGCAGACAGGGACACGGTCAGGAGGGCGATGAAAAACGCAATACGCATCGCTTAATCTCTCGGTTTCCAGAGATTAATAACCGGTAAAATTTAAGGAAAAGTTTAGTGGCCGGGATGAGATGTTGGTGACGCTAAATAGGCGCGTCCGGCAAACAGGTTTCGCACGATGACGCCGAGCGCGGTCGTGGCTGCAATGCCTTCGAGCCCAAGCCCGACCGCCGGCGCAAGCAGCGTCAGGACGGCAAACACGGCGAGCGTGAAACGCGCCGGGCCGATGCAGACGTAACGGTCGCGCACGAACCACAGGCTCGCCAGATAAATGGCGACCGGGATCGCCACCGCATAATCGCCAACGAGAATGGAGACTTCGGAATGGTGGGTGATGATGTCGACGAGCACCGCAAAGCCGGCACCGACCGCGGCGCCCGAGGTGAAGATGAAGAAATGACCGTAGCCCCAGAGAAGCGAGCGCCTCAAGTGATGGCTGTTGAGCTGTTCCTCGCGGGCGAAATAGACCCACCAGAGTGAAAAGACGATGACCAGCGCCGAAAGCGCCGTATGCACCAGCATGATGTTGACCTCGCCGGCGAACTGGCGAAGTGCCGTCGAACCGGCAAGCAGCGTCTCGCCGAGCACGATGATGTTGAGCAGGCCGTAACGTTCGACGATGTGGTGGCGATGCCAGGGCGTGTTGGCGGTCAGCCGTTCGGCGACGGCGGGCACCGCAAGTTCAAGAATCACGGCGAGTGCCCAGAGGATATAGGATACGCCGAAGGTGAGGGGCTGCAGAAAGAGGAAGCTCAGCCAGAGAAGCTGGACGAGGAAGATCCCGATCGCATAACCGAGCGCAGTGGGCCGGCAGCCCGGGTCGTGATAGGCCGCGCGCAGCCACAGGATGATCATGGCGATGCGCATGACGGCGTAGCCATAGATCACCAGCGTGAAATCCGGTGCCTCGGTAAAGAGAGCCGGAATGCCGGCGGCAATCGTCAGCGAGCCGCCCATCAGCACCATGGTCAGCAACCGATAGACGACGTCGTCATTGTCATAGGCAGACGAGAACCAGGTGAAGTTCATCCAGGCCCACCAGATGGCGAAGAAGGCCATGATGAAGGTCATCACCCCCTGCGCGGCATGATTTTCGGCAATCGCGTGATGCAGGCCGGCGGCGGCGGACGCGATCGCGATCACCGACACCAGGTCGAACAGCAGTTCGAGCGGGGTTGCGACCCGGCGATGCTCGTTCGGATCGCGGGGATGCAAGGGACGCAGGATAGTGGCGAGTGGTGAAGCCTCGGTCATTGTCTGTCTGTCCCTGAACATGAAGATTCGCGATCGAGGAAAATAGCGCAAAAAAGCGTGTTCAAGTAAAGAGTGGCGGGCCATATCGCGATGATCGAGGCTTGGGATGCGTGACGTTGTTGAAACGGAAAGGCTGGTATTGCGGGAAATTACCAGGGTGGACCTGCCGATCTTGTTTCGCATCTTCGGCGATGCCGAGAGCATGCGCTTTTATCCGCGCGCCAAGAGCCTCGAAGAAACCGAAGTATGGTTCGAAAAGCTTGCTTTCCGGAGTTATGCGGAAAACGGTTTCGGTCTCTGGGGTATCATCGAGAAGGCAGCCGGCGAGTTGATTGGTGATTGCGGCATTACCCTTCAGCCGACGCCCCACGGCCTGGAGCCGGAGATTGGTTATCATCTCCGGCGCGAATGGCTCGGCCGTGGTTATGCCGTTGAGGCGGCCGCTGCCTGCCGTGATTTTGGTCTCGGCGGCCTCGGTTTCGAGCGGATCGTCTCGATCGTCAGCCCGGAAAATATACCGTCGCTCCGGGTTGCGGCGAGGGTCCATCAACGATGGGAAATCTATCGGACGGTAACGGCGGCTGGGGCGCAGGTGGATCGGTTTCTGTTCATCTCCGAGCGGAATACGCCGGACGCAGACGAACCGGATGCGGCCACGCGGGTCGCAATGGTGGAGGCGGCGGCTTCGATTTTGCGGCGAAGGTAGCCTCATGACAAAGTCCGCGCCGTTTCCGCAAGTGCGGGCAAACATATCGCGAATATGGCTTGTACCTACACATAATTTTCGGCCACTCATTTGCTTGGACCGATAACTACAATATATATTGATTTGCAATGATGAGTTGAAGGATTTGCGATGTCGAAGAAAGGTCAGCACGTCGTCCCGAACGGTGACAAATGGAGCGTTCGGAAGGCAGGCGCATCCCGAGCATCTGGTACGTTTGGTACCCAGCAAGAGGCTATCGAAAAGGCCCGTGATCTTGCGCGAAACCAGAGGACGGAACTCTACATCCATGACCGTGACGGTAGGATCAGAGAGCGAAATTCTTATGGCGGGGATCCGTTTCCGGCGAAGGGATGAGACTTGCCCAATCCGCCTTTCGAAAAATCCGTTTTTATAAACTGCCCTTTTGACAAAGATTACGAGCCAATTTTGCAAGCGATGCTATTCTGTGTCGTATATCTTGGCTTTGCGCCTCGGTTGGCAACGGAGCGGATCGATGGTGGAGAAAATCGGTTAGAAAAGATCATTGATCTGATCCGAAACTCGAAATTCTCCATTCACGACCTGAGCAGAGCACAGGCAAACGCCGTTGGCGAACACGCCAGGATGAATATGCCGTTCGAACTCGGAATCGACTATGGGTGCCGTCAGTTCCACTTGGACGAACGGAGTGGCAAGAAAATCCTGATTTTGGAGGAAAAGCGATATCGTCATCAGATTGCGATCTCGGATCTGGCTGGGTGCGATCTCGACGTACACGAGGCCGACTTCCAAAAAGCAGTTCGCAAAGTTCGTAACTGGCTGGTCAATGAAGCGGATGCCGAGGTCATAGGGCCGCGAAAGATTTTGGATGCCTACGCGGATTTTCAAGAATGGCACTACGAGAGGCAATTGGCGGCAGGCTTCTCCGATGACGATATTCAAGACTACCCGACGAAAGAGCTTATGTCGTCGATGACCGAATGGATTGCCATCGGCAAGCCGATCTAACTGTCAGAACCGCTCCATCTCGCGCCGGACCTTGTCGAGGAAGGCAGCGCGTGTCTCCGGCGTGCAGTTGTTCATGTCATAATGGGCAAGAAACGTCACCGGCCGGGCTGGGTTGGTCTGTACCCGCAGCACGCGTTTCGACAGCTTTCGCGGCGGGTCGCCAGCGAGGAAAGCGCGCCAGCGGGTGGCGCCGTAGGTGGTGACCACAGCCACCTTGTCGATATGCAGCTTTCGCGTCAGCTTGCCGTCCTTCAACTCGAAGGTGATACCCGGCAGCCAGACACGATCGAAATAACCCTTCAGCATGGCCGGCCAGCCGAAATTCCAGACCGGGGTGACGATCACCAGTCCTTCCGCCGCCTGCAGACGGTCGACATAGGGTTTCACCAGCGACAGGTTGTTCGGATAGTCGTGATAGGTCATCCGGTCATGGCGGGACATGACCGGATCGAAACCTTCGGCATAGAGGTTGCAGTCATCCACCTCATGGCCGGCCTTCAGAAGGCTTTCGCGTGCCTGCCTGTGCAGCGCTGCGCCATAACTTTCCTCGACCGGATGCGAATGGACGAGCAGGACACGCATCAGCCACCTGCTGCGGCAAGGCCCGGGAAGAGGTAGTTCTTGCCGGCGGAAAAATCGAAATCGGGATTGTCCCAGGCGATCATCTTGCCGGGGTTGAGGAGGCCCTTGGGATCGGTCTCCTTCTTGAAGGCGAGCTGGACGGTATCCGTCTGCTTCATGCCGCCTTCTTCCAGCGTATAGCGGTGTGGGTTGAAAATCGGGCAGCCGTTGTCGCGGTGGATCTGCATGATCTCCTCCAGCCGCTCCCTGGTCGTGTAACGGACGAGAGGAAGGCCGGAGCACTGCATGCGGCCGTCGAACTTGATGAATTCCAGATGGCCCGGCACCTCGTCGCCGAACAGTTTCGTCATCTTCTCGACCTTGGCGACATGATCCGGTCCCGGATACTGGACCTGAAGATAAGTGAAGCCGGGATCGACTTTCAAGGCGCGCAGCGTCGTGTGGTTCCAGGCAAGCTCATAGGCATGCGGAATGCCCTTCATGCTCTCGACCTTGTCGGAGCGGAACAGGATCTCGCCCTTCTGGCGCTCGGCAAAGGCGGTGAATGCGTCGATCGAATGCGGCGCGATCATCAGCACGACGATCGACTGGTTGCGGTCGCGCAGGAACGGCTTGTGTCGCGGGAAATAGTCGTAGGGGATCGGTGCGGCGATCGGGGCGATTTCCTTGATCAGCAGGCCGTTCTTGTGAGCGAGCGCATCGCCGAAGCGCACTGCGTCCATGAAGTCGTCGTAACCGACCAGCACGTCCACCCAGTCATAGGCGGGGGCCAGCGGCATCTCGACCTCGACGATGATGCCGTTGGTGCCATAGGCGTGGGTGACCTTCTGCAGGTCCCAGGCGGTCAGGTCTAGTACGCGCGGTTCGGCCTCCATGGTAACGACGCGCAGGCGCAGGATGTTGCCGAGGTCGCGAAGACCACCCCAGTGGATCGAGCCGACGCCGCCGGAACCGCCAGCGACGAAACCGCCGATCGTCGCCGTCTGGGCGGTGGAGGGATGGAAGCGCAGTTCCTGGCCGGAATGGGCCTTGGTCTGCCGGTCGAGTTCGGCAATCACGATGCCGGGCTCGGCGATGACGCGGCCCGGATGGATTTCCTTGACCTTGTTCATGTTGATGAGGTTGAGCACGATACCGCCGGAGAGCGGCATGGCCTGGCCGTAATTGCCGGTGCCTGCACCGCGCGGGGTCACCGGCACGCCATGCGCGTAGGCCACCTTAAGCACCCGGATCACCTCTTCCTCGCTTTTCGGCGAGACGACGAGATCGGCGGTAACGCTCTCGAGTTCTTCTTTGAGGATCGGCGAATACCAGTAGAAATCGCGGCTCTTCTGGCGCACCAGCGCCGGATTGTCCTCGACCGCGAGGCCTTCGAGTTCTTTCTTGATCTGTGCGTAATCCGGCATGTTCACTTGTCCAAAATCGGGTCCAGGTCACGGTAATCCGGCAGGCGACGGTCGATGCCCATGCCATTCCGCATCACGATGCGGTCGGCCTGCGGACGGGAAAGGAATTCGCTCCAGCGCCTTGCACTGAACAGTACGAGATCGGCGGGGCCGCCTTCGGCAATGACGCCGATATCCGGCCGGCCGAGGATTTCGGCGGGCGTCGAGGTGACGACGCGGGCGGAGGTATCGAGCGGGTGGTCGAGATGCAGGATGCGCACCGCCTCGCGGAAAACTTCGACCGGGTCCATGTCGCCATAGGCATAGAACGGATCGCGGGTATTGTCGGAGGAAACGGCGGTTTTCACACCGGCCGCCGTCAGTTCGTGGAACAGCGTGACGCCACGCCAACGGGGCGTGCGGCCGGCATGGCGGTCCTGCAGGTACATGTTGCACATCGGCAGCGAGACGACCGAGATTTCTGCCTTGGCCACCTTGTCGATGACGCGCCTTGCGGTCTCGTCGTCCTGCCTTGCCAGCGAACAGCAATGGCCGACGGTCACCGAACCTTCGAAACGGTTGCGGAGTTTTGCCTCGGCAATGGCCTCCAGGGTGAGGACCTGCTTGTCTTCCGTCTCGTCCACATGCAGGTCGATGTCGAGGCCGTTGTCGGCGGCCGCCTCGAAGAGTGTGTCGAGGATCCGTTCGAAATCCGGCAGAATGCGGGTGGCGCCGCCGAGCAGTCCGCCATAACGCCTCGCCGTCGCGACGATGCCGCCGAAGACGCTTTCGTCGAGCACGCATTCCAGCGGCAGCAGGGCGACTGCCTGCAGCGCAATCCTATCCTTCCATTCGGCGCGAAGCTCATCGAATAGCGGGAAGGAGATATCCGGCTGCGGCGGGATCGAATCCAGATGGGTGCGGATGAGCTTGGTGCCGTGGGCATAGGCGCTTTTCAACGAGAATTCGAAGCGGGCGCGGATGTCTTCGGCCGTCCAGTTGGCGATCCGGTCCTCGCGCACATTCATCAATGCGCCTTCGAACGTGCCGTCCGGGTTGGGGCGTCGGTCCCAGAAATGGCCCTTATCGAGATGGGTGTGCATGTCGACAAAGCAGGGCCAGATCATGCCGCCGCGCATATCGGCGGAGACCAGATCGGCGGGTGCGGAACCCCTTGGCAGGATCGCTTCGATCTTCCCGTCCGCGATGACGAGATCGGCCTCCATGAGGCCGTCTTTTGCGACAGCCGGCAGGCCCTTGACCAGAACCGCCGGCAGCGTTGCGTTGGTGAGCGCGAAACGGCGGGCGTCGGGAAGCGTCATGAAGGCAGTCATCAGTTTTCTCTTTTCAGGCTGCTTTCATGCCAGCGATGCAGGAAAAACCAGGAGATGAAGGAGGTGATCGCAAAAATCACCACGCCGAGCAGCGACAACAAAATCAATGCCGCAAACAGGCGCGGAATGTTGAGGCGATACTGGGATTCCAGCAGCCGGAAGGCAAGGCCCGAACCGGCGCCTGCCGAGCCTGCCGCGAACTCCGCAACGACCGCCGCGATCAGTGCCAGGCCGCCGCCGATCCTGAGGCCCGTCATGAAATAGGGCAGCGACGAGGGGAGTTTCAGGTAGAGCAGCGTCTGCCAGCGCGAGGCACCGTAGAGATCGAAGAGGTTGAGCAGGTTATGATCGACGCTCTTCAGGCCCTGCACCATGTTCGACAGGATCGGGAAGAAGGCGACGAGGAAGGCGCAGATCAAAAGCGCAACTTGGGTCGTCGGGGCATAGATCAGGATCAGCGGGGCAATCGCCACGATCGGGGTTACCTGCAGGATGACGGTGATCGGATAGAAGGCCGTTTCGATCCATTTCGACTGAATGAGAAAGACGGCGATGCCAACGCCGCCGATCAGCGCCAGCGCCAGCGCCTGCATGGTGATCTGCGTCGTCACCCAGAGAGCGGGCGAGAGCGTGCCCCAGTCGTTGTAGAGCGAGTTCGCGACCGCCAACGGCCCCGGCAGGATATATTGCGGGATGCTGTTGACGGTGATGATAAACTGCCAGAGGAGGACGAGGCAGACCACCACGCAGATCGGGATCAGGGTGCGCAGCAGCGTATCGCGATTGCGATCGAAGAAGCCGGGTTTCGGCGGCATGAGGGCGGTATCGGTGTCGGCCATCAATGTTCCTCCCCGCCGATTGCTTCGATGAGCATGGTCGAGACCTTTTCGCAGGCCTGGCGGTATTCTTCCGAGGTGCGGTAACGAGCATCGCGCTCGAGGCTCGTGACCAGCGGAAAATCCGCATGCACCCGGCCGGGTCGCGCCTTCATCACCACGATGCGGTTGGAAAGATAGGCGGATTCGAAGACGGAATGGGTGACGAAGATCACCGTGATACCTGTCTCGCGCCACAGCCGCAGCACGTCGTCGTTGAGTTTCTGGCGGGTGATTTCGTCGAGCGCCGCGAAGGGCTCGTCCATCAAAAGCAGCTTCGGTTTGGTGACCAGCGCACGGGCGATCGAGACACGCATCTTCATGCCGCCGGACAGTTCGCGCGGATAGGCGTCGGCGAAGTCCTGGAGGCCTACGGTCGCGAGCGTCTTCATGATTTCATCGCGGGCGGCGGATTTGGAAACACCGCGCAGTTTCAGCGGCAGGTAGACGTTGCCGAACACCGTCTGCCACGGCATCAGCGTCGGCTCCTGGAAGACGAAGGAGATGTCGCCTTCCGGCAGGCCCTTGGAATTGATGCGAGAACTCGGCCAGTCGATCGTGCCGGTCGAGACGTCGCCGAGGCCGGCAATGATGCGCAGTGCCGTCGATTTGCCGCAGCCGGACGGCCCGAGCAGACTGACGAACTCGCCGCCCTCGACCGTCAGCGACATATCTGAAAGCGCCAGCGTGCCGCTGGAGAACATTTTCGAGACGGAGTGCATGACGACCAGCGGGCGTCTGCGTGTCTCCCCGGGGGCGGGTATCAACGGGGCTTGGGACATGCTCATTACGGGCCTTGAACTTCGTCGGGACAGGGCGGCAATTCCCTCTTTCCCGTGGCAGGCACAGCAAAGAGGGAATGAACCATTGCGCTCTTCCGAGACTATTTTTTCAGCGCCATACCGACGCCCTTGCAGACGAACTTGGTCGAATAAGCCTTCTTGTAATCAAGGTCGGCCGGTTCGACGCCGATCGAGACCATGGACTCGAAGAACTTCTTGTAGCGCTCGTCGGTGATACAGCCGATGCCCTTGGTTTCGGCGTCGCCGGAAACCACGATGCCGTATTCCTTCATCTTGGCGATGGAATAGGCGATCTGGCCATCCGTCATTTCCGGATTGTCCTTCTTGATCAAGTCGTTAGCGGCTTTGTTGTCACCATAGAGATAAGTGTACCAGCCTTCGAGCGAGGCATCGACAAAACGCTGCACGACATCGGATTTCTTGTCGATCATCGTCTGCGTGGTGGTGATCATCGTCGAATAGGGGCCGTAACCGGCATCGGCGATCAGGAACACTTTCGGCGTCCAGCCGGCCTGCTTTCCGATCTCATAGGGTTCGGAGGTCAGGTAACCCTGCTGTGCAGAAGCCTTGTCGGCGATGAAGGGGGCCGGGTTGAACGTGTAGGGCTTGAACTGCTCGTCCTTGAAACCTTTGAAGTTCTTCTTCATCCACTCGAAATAGGTGGTGTAGCCTTCCTTGCCCATGAAGATGGTCTTCATCTTGGCGAGATCCGCAAATGTCTCGACACCGGCATCGGGATGGGCGAGCAGGACCTGCGGGTCCTTCTGGAAGATCGAGGCGACACTGACCAGCGGGATGCCCTGCTTGACGGCATCCATGTCGCCGAGCGGACCGCCCATGTAGAAATCGACCTTGCCGGCGATCAGAAGCGCGCGGTTGGCGGCATTCGGCCCGCCCTGCACGATCTTCACCTTCAGGCCATGCTTTTCATAGGTGCCGTCGGCGACCGCCTGGTAGAAGCCGCCATGTTCGGCCTGAGCGAGCCAGTTGGTGCCGTAGGAGACTTCGTCGAGAGCTGCAGCCGGCTGAGCGGCGAGCGCCATCGCCGAAAGACCGAACGCGGTCAGAAAACTCTTCATCATCAATGATTTGGACATGTCGCTTTGTTCCCCTGTTAAACCGTGCGGCATCGTGAGAGCAGCTTATGATGGACATTTGTACGGTTGCGTCGCTCTTTGAAAAGCATCAAAATTCGTTCACATTGATGCCTTTAGGGCAGCGCTCGAATTTTAACCTGCCAAATTGTGGTGCATGATCAAAAAACATGCAATGAGGGACTTCGGAGAAAATGCTGCACTCGCGAAAACTTCAATATATCGACGAGATCGCCCGTTGCGGGTCGATCCGCAAGGCGGCCGCCCGGCTGAACGTCGCGTCGTCGGCGATCAACCGACAGATTCTGGCCCTGGAGGAAGAGTTCGGGGCGCCGCTCTTCGAGCGGATGCCGCGTGGGCTGAAGCTGACCGCAGCTGGCGAGCTCTGTATCGAGCATATCCGGGAGGTGCTGAAGACCTATGAGCGGATGGAAGCGCGCATTCGCGGTCTCAAGATGCCGCAGGCCGGCAAGGTGACACTGGTCTCGACCGTCGGGCTCGCCGCAGGGCCGCTCCCCGAGATCATAGCCCGCTTCGTCGCGCAGCATCCGCGCGTGCGGGTTCATCTGCGCAATGACGGGCCGTCGAACACGATGCAGCCGGTAATTACGGGGGAGGTGGATTTCGGGCTTGGCTTCAACATCCCGGCGACGCCCGGCATTCGGACACTTGCCAATTTCGACATACCGATCGGGGTGGTGATGCCGCCGGGGCATCGACTGGCGGCGGAAGAGGGGCCGGTCGATCTTGCGGATGTCGTGCAGGAGCCACTGGTGCTTGCACAGTCGGGCACCAGTTTGCGCAACATCATCAACCTGGCGCTATCGCCGCTGTCGATCGCGGTGGAGCCGCTGGTGGAAAGCAATGCCTCCGAAATGCTGAAGAAGCTGGTCAAGGCGGGCACGGGCCTGACGCTGCTCAATCCGCTCGACGTCTTGTCGGAATGCCGCCGCGGCGAGCTGATCTTCCGGCCGATCGCCAACCCGCACGCGCGCCACCAGCCGATGAAGCTTTTCGCCCGTGCGCGCACCACGCTCGATACGGCAACCAGCCTGTTCGTGGAATTCCTGCTGTCGGAGCTTGCCGCGATGGTCGCCGAGCTGCAGGCCAAGGGCCATCTGCCGCTCCAGCCGCATGGCCGGGACGCGCAGCGCGACGAGGGTTAGCGGGAATAAAGTTCGTCGAGCGGGAATGTTTCGAATTCCCGCAGCATCTCGATGAAGCCCGCGACCTGATGGCGGCAGATAGCCGCGCCTTTTTCGGCGGTGCCCTTCGAGGCGTCGCCGACGACGCCGTGGGGGTTCAGGTCATGGGCCACCCAGGACAGCACGTGCGGCGGGGCAGGCTGCATGTATTTCGAGCGGCTTTCCGCCTTGGAGACGAAGTTCTGCGCGTTCTCCATCCGCACCAGTTCGGGGCGGAAATGCAGCATCAGCGAGGTTTCGACTTCGCCGCCATGGATACCGTATTTCTGCTCGTGTTCGCTGATCAGGCCGGGCGGATTGCCGAAGCGGCCCCATTGCGTGCCGATCACCGCCATCTTGTAGCGGACGCGCAGCTCGCGGCCGACGATGCTCATGATATCGACATTGCCGCCATGCGAATTAACGAAAACGAGCTTCTTCACGCCTGCTTCTGCCACCTTGGCGCCGATCGCAGTCCAGGCGGGGATCAGGATTTCCGGCCCGAAGGACAGCGAGCCGGGGCCGTAGACGTGTTCATTCGCCTTGCCGATTTCCTGGGTCGGCAGAACGAGGAAATCGAGGTCGTCGGGGCGCTGCGTCTTCAATTCGGCCAGCATGCCGTTGGCGATCGCCACATCGGTTGCGATCGGCAGGTGCGGACCGTGCTGCTCGGTGGAAGCGATCGGCAGGATGGCGATGGTCTTGTCGGGCGAAAGGCCGGCGAAATCGAGTGTGTTGAGTTCGTTCCAGTAAAATGGCTTGCCCATGCTGTCCTGCCTTTCTGCATCTCGTTTTTGAGGGGTAGGAGATCGGGCACATCTCGAAAAGCATCAATTTCCGCCTAGTCTGCTGCCTTTTTGAGTGCGCTGTTTCGAGCCTTCTGTGCCAAGTCGGGAAAAAAGCTGATTTCACTAAAATTGCATCTTTCGGTTTAAGCGGCCCGAAATAGCGTCTGGATAGGATGAAGCCATTCAAGAAACGGCATCCAAGCCGTCCGAAGAAAAGGGTGCAGAGCCATGATCAAGAAGCTCATAATCTCCGCAATCGTCCTGACGGTGCTCATTGCGGGCAAGGAATCGCGGGCAGCGGGTGTCGGCGGTTTCGCTCGTGTGCTGTCCGAAAATGTGGCGACCGAACGCCATGAAGGCGCGATGAAAGATAGATTGCTATCCGGCGATCAGGCGCAGAGCCCGATCCGTGAGCATCCTGCGATCATCCCGACCTATCATCATATCTGATCCGGAGCGACTCTCCTCGCTCCCCTCCGTTGCAGCACGACGGACCGGCCCGCCTTCCTTCCATGGGGAAGGCGGGTTTTCGCTATTCGGCAATTGCGATGCTTCAGGTTTGCAAAATGATTCCGCAGGCTTCTGGAACGCGTTGTATTTAATTGAATATTTAACGTTCTACGCGAGGTTAGGCCATCTTTCCCGTCCAAGTCCGGGAAGCCGCCGAACCAGCCAACCCCGCGGCGGTTGTTGAAATAAGGAGCGATGCAGGTGCGGATTTCGATCAAGCATACTTTGATATTGGCTTTTGTTGTCTTGAGCCTCGGCATTTTGGGTCTCGTGGGCAAAATGCTGTCTCAGGAGATAGACCGCTACCGGAACTCCACCCGGCTCTCGGAACTAGCACAGCTCGACGAAGCACTTTTCAATGCGTTGATCGGACTACGCGGCGAGCGCGGCGGCATATCTTCGGCCATCAAGATGGAACCTGCCGAGGTCGCGTCCAGCCGCAAGAACATGGATACCGGCCGCGAGTCGATGGACAAGGCCTTCTCGGCGGTAAAGACCCTGACCGCCAACGTCGAACAGGTGAGCCTGCGCAACACGATCTCTCCCGTCCTCAACGCCTACACGCAGTGGGCGGGTTATCGTGCGACTGTCGACACCGCGCTGATGCAGGCAGTCAAGGATCGCGATCCGGCACTCGGCAAGGCCGTGCTCGGACTTGCCGATACGATGCTGGCCGATCTCGAAAAGGCCGCCAATCAGGTCGAGGCCACCATCAATGCGCGCGGACCGGGGATGATCATGTTCACCCAGATCCGCTCCCTTGCCTGGACGGCGCGCACGCAGCTCGGCACCGCCAACTCCACCTTCGTCAGTGCCCTGATTGCCAAGCAGCCGCTTGCCGCTGACAAGCTGACGGAAATCGCGGTTCAGGATGCACGCGTGGCAACGGCATGGGATGTCATCACCCAACTCTCCAACGCGGAGACGACGCCTGAAAAAATCAAGACGCTCTACCGGACGGCACAAACGACCTATTTCGCCGGACCTTATGCCGAACAGCGCAATGGCGCCCTCAAGGCGTTTCAAGCCGGCAAGCCCTTCGATATGGCGGTCGACGACTGGCGCAAGCCCGCCGCGCCCGCACAGGCTTCGATTGCCGATATGGCCTCCGCCGCGCTCGACGAGATGACGAGGCTGACGGCGGAGGAGGTTGCTTCCGCAAAGCAGTCCATCACCATCTACAGCGTAGCGACCCTCATCGCTTTTGCGCTTTCGCTTCTCGGCATCTACACGGTCATCGTGCGGATCGCCAACCCGATCAGCCGGTTGACGGGTGTGATGCGCACGCTCGCCGGCGGCGACCTTTCCGTCGAAATCCCGGGTGCTGCTCGCACCGACGAGATCGGCGACATGGCACGCGCGGTGGAAATCTTCCGCGAGGCAGCGCAGCAGAACCGCCAGCTCGAGGCGGATGCGGAAAGCTCACGCAAGGCGGCGGAAGCCGAACGCGCCGAATTCCAGCGCAGGGCAGAGTCCGAAGCCGAGGAGCGGCTGACCCAGGCCACATCAGAACTCGCCTCCGGCCTGCAGCGTCTTGCCGCCGGCGATCTGTTGTGTGAGATCGACAGGCAATTTTCCGCGCAGTTCGAATCCTTGCGTCATGACTTCAACAGCTCGGTCCGCCAGTTGCGCACAGCGCTCGAAGGCGTGAACCTGACCGCCCAGGGTGTTCGCAGCGGCAGCGACGAAATCTCGACTGCTTCCGACCAGCTTTCGAAGCGCACGGAACAGCAGGCCGCATCGCTGGAGCAGACAGCGGCAGCGCTGGAAGAGGTGACAACCAACGTGAAGCAGACCTCCGAAAGGGCGAGCGAAGCACGGGAAATCGTCCGCGATGCGAGCTCCCGCGCCCAGAACTCCAGCACGGTCGTTTCCAATGCGGTCAATGCGATGCAGAAGATCGAGATGGCGTCGAACCAGATCAGCCAGATCATCGGCGTCATCGACGAGATCGCGTTCCAGACAAACCTGCTTGCCCTTAACGCAGGCGTGGAAGCCGCCCGCGCAGGCGAGGCGGGCAAGGGATTTGCAGTCGTTGCCCAGGAAGTCCGCGAACTGGCGCAGCGCTCGGCCAAGGCCGCCAAGGAGATCAAGACGCTGATCGGCAATTCCGAAGCCGCCGTCAATCAGGGCGTGGTTCTCGTCAATGATACCGGCGACGGTCTCAAGGAGATCGCCAAGCTTGTCGCAGCGGTCAACCAGCATATGGAGGCGATCGCCATCGCCGCAAACGAGCAGGCGTTAGGCCTTTCGGAAATCAACACGTCCGTGAACCATATGGACCAGATGACCCAGCAGAACGCCGCCATGGTCGAAGAAATGAATGCGGCCGGCGCTACTCTGGCGCAGGAAAGCAGCCGCCTTTCCGAACTGCTGGCGCGCTTCGAAGTGAGCCGAAACAACGGGCGCGATCAGCGATCATTCGCTCCCGGACGGCTGGCCATGGCCAGCTAAGGAAGCGCGCCCGACATGCCGCCTGGTGCCTTTGCAGGCGAGGGGGCATCGATCGAGGCTCTGAAAACCGCCGGCTCGTTTGCAAGAGCCGGCGGTTTACTTTTCCAGCAAGACTACCGGTCCAGGTGGGGTTTTCCCCATTCGGCGATGGCGATGCCGCCGAGTGCGAGCGCCAGCGCGACGATATGGAAAAGCTGCAGGCTCTCGCCGATGATGGCGACCGAGAGCAATGTGCCGAACACCGGCACGAGATTGATGAACAGCCCGGCCCGGTTGCCGCCGATCTCCTCGACGCCCTTGATGTAGAGCACCTGCGCGATCAGCGAGGCGAAGATGCCCGTATAGAGCACCACGACCCAGCCTTTCGCATCCGGCCAGATCACGCGATCGGCCGAATATTCCCAGAATACCAGCGGCAGCGAGAAGACCATTGCGAAGAAAGCCGGGACCGCCATCAGCGTTCGCCAGTCGATCTTCGGGCGCCATCTGAGCGCCACCGTGTAGATTGCATAGGCAACGACGGCGATCATCATGATCGCGTCGCCGAAGTTGACGGTCAGCGTTACCAGCGCGCTCAAGTCGCCGTGGATGGCGGTGATGATGCCGCCGAGGAGCGTCAGGGTGAAGCCAAGGATCTGCGCCCAGGAGACCTTCATCCGGAAGAGGGCGAAGTTGATAACGAAGATCAGCATCGGGATGACCGCCTGCTCGACCGTCACGTTGATCGCCGTCGTGTAGTTGACGGCGGTATAGAGCGCGCCGTTGAAGACGACATAACCGACGACGCCGAGGAAGAGGAGAATCGGCAGGTTCTTCCTGACGACCGGCCAGTCCTTGATGAGCTGCGGCACGGAGATGGCGAAGATGATGGCGACGGCGAAAAACCAGCGCCAGAAGGTCAGCATCATCGGGCTCACATGGCCGACGGCGAGCTTGCCCGCTACCGCATTGCCGCCCCAGGCCAGGGTTGCAATGACGAGCGAGAGATAGGCCTTTTTATGCAAGTTGGTCTCCGGCGCCGAAAATGACGGTGGTTTCAGGGGTAACGGCCCGGGAAATAGCGTGCAGTCCACGCTTTTGTCACGTAAAAACCACGGCCGAGTGACAAACAGGTCGCTTTCCGTCTGACGAGGCTTTATAGATGCGGCCGTTTGCAATGCCTCTGAGCAGGTTCCATCCGCCAAAGGCAGTGCATGCAAAATCAAATTGGCGCATCGACCGTATATCAATATTGATCTACGGAAGGTGCGCGTGTGGTCGCGTGGGGCTTTGCCCGCAATACAGGAAACGCAGATGACGAACGTAGTCGTGGTTGGTTCGCAATGGGGTGACGAAGGCAAGGGCAAGATCGTCGATTGGCTTTCTGAACGTGCCGATATCGTGGTGCGTTTCCAGGGCGGTCACAATGCGGGCCATACGCTCGTCATCGATGGCATCAGCTATAAGCTTTCGCTGCTGCCCTCGGGTATCGTCCGTCCCGGCAAGATCGCCGTGATCGGCAATGGCGTTGTCCTCGACCCGCATGCGCTGCTGGCCGAAATCGAAAAGCTGGGCGCGCAGGGCGTCAAGGTCACGCCTGAGAACCTGCGCGTCGCCGATAACGCCACGCTGATTCTGTCGCTGCACCGCGAGCTCGACGGCATGCGCGAAGATGCAGCCTCCAACAGCGGCACCAAGATCGGCACGACCCGCCGCGGCATCGGCCCGGCATATGAAGACAAGGTCGGTCGCCGCGCGATCCGCGTCATGGACCTTGCCGACATGGAGACGCTGCCGGGCAAGGTCGATCGTATTCTCACCCACCATAACGCGTTGCGCCGGGGTCTCGGAGAGAAGGAAGTTTCGCACGAGGCGATCATGCAGGAATTGACCTCGATCGCCGACCGTGTGCTACCCTTCCGGGAAACCGTCTGGGAACTGCTCGACAAGCAGCGCCGCAAGGGCGCGCGCATCCTCTTCGAAGGTGCCCAGGGCTCGCTGCTCGATATCGACCACGGCACCTATCCGTTCGTCACCTCGTCGAACACGGTTGCCGGCCAGGCGTCTGCCGGCTCCGGCATGGGGCCGGGCGCGCTCGGCTATATCCTCGGCATCACCAAGGCCTATACGACCCGAGTCGGTGAAGGCCCGTTCCCGACCGAACTCAAGGACGAGATCGGCCAATTCCTTGGCGAGAAGGGTCATGAATTCGGTACGGTCACGGGCCGCAAGCGCCGTTGCGGCTGGTTCGACGCAGCGCTCGTGCGCCAGTCGGTCGCCACCAACGGCATTACCGGCATCGCGCTCACCAAGCTCGACGTGCTCGATGGCCTCGACGAGCTGAAGATCTGCGTCGGCTACATGCTGGACGGTGAGCAGATCGATCATCTTCCGGCGAGCCAGGGCGCCCAGGCTCGCGTCGAGCCGATCTATGTCACCCTCGAAGGCTGGAAGGGATCGACGGTCGGGGCACGCTCCTGGGCGGATCTGCCAGCCCAGGCGATCAAATATGTCCGCCAGGTCGAGGAATTGATCGGTGCGCCAGTTGCCCTACTTTCCACCAGCCCGGAGCGGGACGACACCATACTTGTGACCGACCCGTTTGAAGATTAAAGTCAAGAATTGATTACCATTCGGCCGGCCTTCGGGCCGGCTTACATGAGAAAGTGCTGATGGCTGATTTTGTAGCGGTGATCCGCCGCGCCGTTGACGGTCTGGCGAACAATACGCCGGAGATGCGTGCGAAGGTTTATGAAAAGGCTCGTGGCGCCGTCCAGCGGCAACTCGAGAACATGAAGCCGCGTCCGCCTGAAGACATGCTGCGGCGGCAGCTCGACAAGCTCGAAGCCGCTATTGTCGACGTCGAGAGCGAACATGCCGAAGCGCTGGGACCGATAGCCGACGACGCAACTGCTGTGGATGCCCAGCCGGCCGAGGGGGCGCCTCCCGTCGAGCGGGTTTCCGAGTACCAGGACGACCAGCAGTCCGCTGCCGAACCGGCTCAGGTGCCGGAAAGCCATGAGCCGGCAGAGACGCCGGCCGCATCCGAATCAGCCCCCGTCGTTCGCGCAGAGCGGCCCGTCTTTTACGAAGACGGTTATGAAGAGCCGGGACAAGCCGTCGTTCAGGCCGAGCCCGCCGAGCCGGATCCGGTTGCGCAAGAACCCGCCTACGTTGAGCCTCCGGTCTCCGAGCCGGCCGTCCTCCACGAGGAGGAAGAGGCAGCGGCAGTTGCCGATCAGCAGGAGCCCGCCGTCCAGCAATATGGCGATTGGCGGGACGACGTACCGTCGGAAGCGCCGTCATCCGAAACTCACCCTTACGATCATACCGAACAGGCGCCCGAGGCTTCGCAGGCTTTCGACGAGAGCACGATCGAGTTTCCGACGGCGGCACCGCTGCCGGCGTCCGAGCCGGTTGTGCCGGAACCGGTCAATGCCGAATCGGTGGCCGTCGGACCGGTCGATACCATTGAGAACGATGCCGCCGGGAACGAAACGCCAGAGGATGATTTCCCCTATCCGACGCGTGGCGACCAGACCGTTCAGCAGGGCGCTCCCGAGTTCGTGGAGTCATGGCACAGCGAACCGCATCCGTTCGAAGATCAGCATCCGGTCGAGGACCGGATGGAGGTCGAGCAGCCAGCCGAGGAGCATCAGCCGCCGGAACCGGCCAAGCCGGTAGACGAGGATTGGGGCTGGGAGGTGCCGGCTCCGGCCGAGCCGCCGGCGCCGAGCCCGCAAACGGTCGCTGCCGCGGCATGGAACGATGTGCCCGAACTGGTCACGGCCGGTCCTGTCGAACCGATTGGCCATGGTCACGGAACCGCAGCCCCGGCCGCGGCCCATTTCGATCCGGAGACCCACGTGGCGGCCGCTTATGTCCGCATGCCGTCGGTCGCCGATGTGCCCGAACTCGCGCAGCAAAAGGGTACGGCAGCGTCAGCAGAGGGGGACGAGGCTGCCGGGATCGATCCATTCGCCGAATATCTTGACCAGCAGCAGCCCCAGAAGGCCACTGCCGCGCCCGCGAAACCGGTCGAAAACGATCCGTGGGGTGATCTCGAGGAACTGATCGGCTTCAACAAGGACACGTCGCCCTCTTCAGGCGGCGGCGCGCGCAGTACGCTTCATACCGATGCGGATGCGGACGACCTGATGCATGCACCGGCAAGGCCCTATCGGGTCACGCCGGTTCGCAAGCGCAACTACGCCGGGATCGTGCTGGCGATCGTCGGCCTGGCGCTTGTCGGCGGCGGCGGTTATGCAATCTGGCTGAACCGCGACTCGCTGAACGACATGGTCGACGGCCTGATCCAGTCGAGCCTGCCCGGTAGCCAGACGGCGCAGCAGACGCCGGCGCCTTCACCCGCGCCCGCCACGCCGCAGCCCAACCGCAGCACCCCTTCGACACCTTCCACCCCGGCAACG
>NZ_JALBGV010000070.1 GCF_023006505.1 Neorhizobium sp. SHOUNA12A | reverse complement strand
GTGTTGGTGCCGCGCGTCTCGACCGCCGCCCAGGCCAAGGCCGCCGTACTGGCAACCCGCTATCCGCCGATCGGCGAACGCGGTGTCGGACCCGGCCGCGCCGCCGGCTACGGCTACCGCATTCCCGACTATCTGAAGTCGGCGAATGAAAGCCTTGTCCTCGCAATTCAGATCGAGACCGCCGAAGGACTCGCCAATGTCGAGGAGATCGTCGCCGTCGAAGGCGTCGACGTGGTCTTCATCGGCCCCGGCGACCTCTCCGTTTCAATCGGCGCGATAGGGCCGGATGGAGCCGAGAAGCTGGACGCGGCCATTTTCAAGATCACCAAAGCCGCCCGCAAGGCAGGCAAGGCCGTCGGCATATTCCGCCCCTCCGCCGATGACATCGGCAAATGGTCGGAGGCAGGCATCAGCTTCTATCTGCTCTCCAGCGATACGAGGTTTCTCGGCGCTGGCATCGCTGCCGACGTCGCCGCCGCGCGCTCCGCATAAGCCCCATCGACTTCCAGGAGTGACGACGTGAAAGCCATCCAGTACAGCGAACACGGCCCCGCCGATGTGATGCACTATGTCGACCTGCCCGATCCGGTCGCCGGACCGGGCCAGATCCTGGTGAAGCTCGAGGCCGCCAGCGTCACGCCTTTCGACTGGAAGCTTCGCGCCGGGCATTTGCAGAACCATTTCACCCTGCCGATGCCGAGCGTGCCCGGCCGTGACGGCGGCGGCACGGTGGTTTCCGTCAGCGACGGTGTGATGGAATTCAAGATCGGCGAGCGGGTTGCTGTCATGGCCGGCGTCTTTGCCCAGGGCGGTTATGCGGAAATGATCGCCGTCGATGAAAAGCATGCTGTCAAAATTCCAGACAGCCTCTCGACCATCGACGCCGTGGCACTCACCAATGCCGGCCTCAGCGCCTGGATTGCGGTGCGCACCGTGGAAGTCAAATCCGGCGACAAGGTTCTCATACATTCCGGTTCCGGTGCGGTCGGCGGGTTGCTCGTCCAGCTCTGCCACCATCTCGGCGCCCATGTCACCGCCACCTGCCGCTCGACGAACCGCGATTATGTCCTCGGCCTCGGCGCCGACCGCGTCGTCGCCTATGACGAGGAGGATTTCTCCGAGATCCTCACCGATCAGGACATCGTCTTCGAACTGATGGGCGGCGAAGTCCACGACAAGTCTTACAAGGTGCTGAAAAAGGGCGGCCATATGGTCTGGCTGGTCGCCGATCCGATCCGGGACCGCGGTGAGGAATTCGGCGTCAAGGTCACCCGCGCAATAATCACCGACGATAAGTCGGCGCTTCAAGGTATGATGGATCTCGCCGGCGCCGGCCTACTCAAGCCCCAGGTCGCCCGCACCATGCCCTTGTCGGAGGCCGCCGAAGCCCACCTCCTGATGGAAAAAGGCGCCATCTCGCGCGGGCGCCTGATGCTGACGATGTGACGTTTCTCAAGCGCCGCTCGGAAACAGCGGCGCCTGACGGCCGTTGGCAACGAAAGTCCGGAAATCTTCGATCGCATGCGCGTTGGCGAGCGAACAGAACGGCCCCCGGCTTACCTCGATGCCGTTGATCTTCTGCAGCCGCACGTCCATCTCGGCGCTCTTCAGCGCCACCGCCGCCGTGTTGACGACCGGCGCATGCAACACCTTGAACCCGTATTCGCTGCCGACCAGGAGGCCCGGCAGGACGCCCGCCGGCACCACGACGTCGGCGCCATCGCGCACCAGCGGCTCGGCGCAGGCGGTGAAATTGGCAAGCATCCGCCGCCGCGCTTCGTCGTCTCCCGCAAAGGCAGCGCTGAAATCCGAAGGCTCGCAGTTCATGCCGACGACATGCTTCACCCGACCGCCGAGGCCGTAGAGATCGGCCTGCTCGTAATGCCAGGTCTGAAAGACGTCATCGAGGGTGACCAGTGCCATGCGCCGGCCGAGCCGCGCGGCGTAATGCATGCAGACCTCGCCGGCGCCAATCACGGGAATGGTCAGTGCCGACTTGAGCTCATAAAGGCCCGGATCCTGAAAATGGCCGATAACGACCGCGTCATATCCGCGGCTCGCCGCTTCCAGCCCGTTGTCGATCGCGATCGCCGCGCAACGGAATTCCGCCAGCCGCCCGAAATGACGGTCCGGAGGGCTGATGCCGAAGACGTCCACTGTCGTGCCGGGCTCGGCAATACCGTTCAGATAATCCGAGAGCCGCGTCATATAAGCGGCGCTTGCAGTCGCATCGATGAAGCTCTGCCAGAAGATGCGCATATTTCCCTCGTTTGGTCCGCTTTCGTATGCGGTTTCGCACTCGTCAAAACTAGAATTTAAGGCTTTACTCGCGACGCAATTACAACCCGGAGAGCCCCATGATATCGCCTGCCACGCCCGAAAACCCGCTGAGCGATACGGCCCTCGAAATGTCGGAAGCCGCCCTCACCGAATTCGAATGGTCGCTGTGGCGGATTTCCGCCGCCTTCCTGCGCTGGCAGTCGGAATGCTCGAGCGAACTTGCGGGCTCCGGCCTGAGCGGTCTCGATACCGCTATCCTGCACACGATCCGTTACCGTAACAAGCCGAAAGGGCTTGGCGAAATTTCCCGTCTGCTCGGCCGCGACGACACCGCCAACATTCAGTATGCGATCAAGAAGCTCCAGACCCTGCAGCTCATCGAACGCGTCAAAGGCCGCTCCCGCAAGGACACGCTCTACACGCCGACCCGCAAGGGCACCAAGCTCACCCAGGATTATCGGGCTCTGCGGCGGCAGCTTCTCGTGTCGCTGATCCAGAAAATGGAACGCGCGGAACAGGGGCTCGGGGAAGCGACGGAAATGCTGGAATTGCTCACGAGCTTCTACGACACTGCCGCCCGGCGGGTGGCGAGCGGCTCTCATCCCGTCGAGCGCTCCTGAACCAGCGCCAGAACGCGCAGCGGGCTGCCCGAACCGTTCTGGATTTTAAGCGGAGCTGCAACGATCATCGCACCCATGGGCGAAAGCTGGTCGAGATTGGTGAGGCATTGTAGCCCGTAACGCCCAGCGCCGTGAAGGTAATGGTGCGCCGGATAGGGCGGCGAGAAATGTCCCGCCTGGCCGGCATCCGTGCCGATCGTCTCGGTGCCGAAGCCGATGATATCCCGCTCCGCCACCAGAAAGCGCATCACCTCCGCATCTGGTCCGGGCGTATGGGCGCCGTCTGCCTGCAGATTGGCATAGGCGGCACCTGACTTTTTCGACCAGTCGGTGCGCAAGAAGGCCCAGGATCGCGGCGGAATGCGGCCATGCTGTTCTTCCCACTTCACGACATCCGCAACCGTCAGCAGGAAATCCGCATCCTCGGCCACCTGTTGGGAGCAATCGATCACGCAGGCCGGCGCGATCATATCGGCCGGCGGCAGCGTATCAACGGAATTGAGCGGCAGGTCGCGGCCGGTATACCAATGGATCGGCGCATCGAAATGCGTGCCGGTGTGCTCGCCGAAGGAGAGGTTGTTCCAATACCACGCCGGCCCGCCACCGTCGTAATGCGAAATCCGCTCCATCCGGAACGGCGCGGATTGCCCCAGTTCCGGCGGCATGACGATGACCGGAAAATCCGGAGACAGGGTATGGGTAAGGTCAACGACGCGAACCGCACCGCTCGCCAATGCTCCAGCGAATTTGCCCAGAATATCGCCGCTCATTGGCCGGCCTCCCGCTCGACGGCTTTCGGATTGTCGAACAGCCGCGCCTCGATGTCCTTGGCGACATCGCCGACGTAAATATCTTCCAATCCGCACTTCAATCCGTCGAGAACCGCATCGGCCAGAGCCCTTGGCACCACCTTCGGCGGCGGCACCGTCTGGAACCATTCCGTATCGAGCGGTCCGGCGAATGCATTGATGACCCGGATACCGCCCGGCCTGAGCTCGGTACGCAGCCATTGCGACAGCGACAGGCACGCGGCATGCGCGGCGGAATGGACGCCGGACTGCGGCGCATTGCTGAGTCCGTGGACCGAGAGCACGTTGACCCAGGCAACGGCCCCAGCCGCGCCATCGGCGCCGCGGGAGCGCATCACCGGGCCAAAGGCCTGGGCAAGACGCATCAGTCCCATTACCGTATGATCCATCGCCTCGCGCGCTATATTGGCCGCACCCACATCGAAGAGATGCGCCGGCCGGACGTGATCGGCGGTGTTGATCAGGATCTCCACCTTGGCGCCAATATCCATCGACAGCTCCTGCACCGAACGTTCGCTGGTCAGGTCCAGATCGAGGAATTCGACACCTTCGATCGCCTCCAGCGACGCCTGCTGGTCAAAAGGTTTCCAGCGATCTGTCACCCCGACAAAGATCTTGGCCGCTCCCGCTTTCCCAAGAGCCTGCGCCAGCGGCAATGCAAGCGGGCTGCGCCCATCGGTGATCAGAACGCGGCGGTGCTTTGGATCGGCGGTCATCTCACACCATTGGGGATCGTCTTCCATGTGCGGCGTCTCCGAAACGGGCTTGGCAAAGAACACGGCCTGTCCGGCCCGGTCCAGCTGCAGGGAAAGCTTGAGCCGACTACCAAGCCCGCCGCAATCGCCATGCAGATGCACGACGGCAATCGGCCCGCAATCGAGCTGAACCAGCCCGGTGCGCCAAGGCATGTGCTCGCGAAAATAAGGATCGCTGGTCACTTCAATGCGGGTCTCCGAGAGCAGCAGACCACCTGTCGGCGCTTCCCGGAACGGCAGGTCTGACGAAAGGCAATTCGGGCAGGCTTCGCGCGCCGGATAGGTGTAGCGTCCGCATTCGCCGCAGCATTGCAGCATGAAACGGCCGGTCGCGGCAGCAAGCGTCAGCCCGTGCGCCTTGCGGCTGCGTGCTTGAGGCGGCAGCAACGGTTGAGTGGTGCGGGCGAGCGGGTTCTTTCGCTTCGGTTTAAGGAAGGGTTCGGTCATCACGCCCTCGCCAGAATGGCGGCCGCAGAGGCGAGCCCGCGGTCGTAGTTGATCATGCCGAAACCTGAAACCAGCCCGAGTTTCGCGTCCCCGACCTGCCTGCCTTGTGCTGTCCCCAGAAGCTGGCGCATCGCTTCAGTAATCCCGAGATGCCCGCCGGCGGCCCCCGCCTGGCCGACCGAAAGCTGGCCGCCGGACGTGTTGTGCGGAAAGGATCCGTCGATCGTGAACGTGTGTTGGCGCACGAAATCCGGCCCCTCGCCTTTGGCGCAGAAACCCAGGTCCTCGAACTGCATCATCGAGATCACTGCGTAGTCGTCATAGGTCTGGACAAAATCCATGTCGTCCGGCGCCGAACCGGCCATGCCGTAAAGCTCGTCGCAATCGACCACCCAGCCCCCGCGCACCTGCACCGGATCCTCGGCAAACGCGTTGTGCCGCTCGATCGCCGACAGCAGCCGGACGAAGGGAAGCCCGAGCGAAACGGCCGTCTCCTCGCGCATCACCAGAAAGGCCTCCGCGCCGGCGCAGGGCATGACGCAGTCGAACAGATGGAACGGCTCGGCGATCGGTCGCGCCGACATATATTGCTCGAGCGTCAGCGGCTTCTTCATCAGCGCATCGAGGTTTTTGAGCGCATTGTCGCGCTGGGCGACGCAAAGCTTGCCGAAGTCTTCCCGAGTGGCGCCGTAGCGATCCATGTAGTGGCGTGCGATCAATGCGAAACTCGCATTGGGACCACCGGCGCCATAAGGATAGGAAGCGTCCTGCGCAAAGCGGGAGAAGTTGGCGAGCGTCTTGCGGAACGTATCGACCTGATTGGTGTCGGCTGCGACGCAGGCGACGATATCCGCATCGCCCGCCTGCACCGCCCGCGCCGCGCGGCGGATCGAGGCGATGCCGGCGGCGCCGCCCATCGGCAAATGATCGAGCCAGCGTGGCGACAGCCCGAAATGCTGGGTGAGCGCGATCGCCGCATCCGGCCCCATGGTGAAGCTTGCGACCGAAAAGCCATCGAAATCCCGGTGGCTGATGCCAGCACCTTCCGCGAGCGCCCTGAGCGCCTTGCCCATCCACCAATGCGCGGTCTCGATGGAATAGCGCTGGTAGGGCACCGTCACCGGTACCGCCAGAACCACGCCGTCATAAGATTGCCGCGCGCGGGAGACGACCATCAGGCCACCGTCAGTTTGACGTCGACATTGCCGCGCGTCGCATTGGAATAGGGGCAACGTTGATGCGCACCGGCGACGATCTCTTCTGCGACCGAGCGCTCGATGCCGGGAAGGGACGCCACCAGTTCGACCGCCAGCGCGTAACCGACCGGCACCGGGCCGATACCGACCTTGGCGGTGATCGAGACGTCGTCCGGCAGCGCGATCTTGCTGGTTCGCGCCACGAGTTTCACAGCACCGAGGAAGCAGGCCGCATAACCGGCCGCAAATAACTGCTCCGGATTGGTCCCCTCGCCCCCCGGGCCGCCGAGCCCTTTTGGCACCGAAAGATTGACCGCGAAACTGCCATCAGCGCTCTGCGCTTTTCCTTCCCGGCCGCCATGCGCGGTAACGGACGTCTCATAGAGAATCTTTTCCGGGGTCATGCGCGCCTCCATATCGTGATTTAAGCTGTGGTTTATGCTATATCAGAACTGACGAGGAACCGTAAGGGAGTTCATCCGGCCTTGCGGATCGACGCCTTCAGCTTCCTGAGGTCGATGGCCGAGCCTTCCTCGACCGCCTTCGCGGCCATCGTCTTGATCTCGCCGCGCTGCAGCTTCTGCGTCGAGCTCACCGGCAGCCTTTCGACGAAGACCACGTAGCCGGGAAGTTTGTGATAGGCGATATGGGCGCCGGCGGCCTCGATCATCCGCTTCGCCTTCTCGGCCGGCTCGCCCGCTCCGGCGACCTCGCCCTCGACGATAAACGCAAAAACTTCTTCGCCGCGCAGATCGTCCGGCACAGGCGTCACCGCGGATGCCTTGACCGCCGGATCCTTGGCAAGGGCCGCCTCCACTTCCAGCACCGCGATGTTCTCGCCGCTGCGCCGTACGATGCTCTTCTTGCGGTCGAAGAAATAAAGAAGCCCCTTTTCGTCGGCATAAACGACGTCGCCGGTATGGAACCAGCCGCCTTCCCAGGCCTCTTCAGTCGCCTTCTCATCGTTGAGATAGCCGCTGAAGAAACCGTCGCGCGGGTTCGCACCTTGGGCACGCACCAGCAGTTCTCCCGGCTTGCCGAGTTCCGCATCGTTCCCGGCATCATCGACGATCCGAAAATCCATGCCGGCACGCGGCCGGCCGATGCAGCGCAGGCCTGGCGTATAGTCGTCCGCCGCGGTGGTGGTCACTGCCCGGCCGCCGGTTTCGGTCATCGCCCAGGCTTCGACGATCGGGATGCCGTAGCGCTTCTCGAATTCGATCTTGTGCCGGGCATCGACGCCCGGTCCCAGCGCGAATTTCACCTTGTGTGCCCGCTCTGCTTCGACGGTCGGGAGCTGCAGCAGGATCGCTGGGATGACGCCGAGGCAATGAATGATCGTCGCGCCGGAATCGGCGATCGACGCCCACCAGCTGCTCGAATGGAACCGGTCGAGCGGCACGATCGCGCCACCCTTCATGATCATGCCAACAGCCGTGCAGCCAAGCGCGTTCATATGGAACATCGGCAACGGCGTCAGCGCCACTTCGGCTCCCTCGCCCATTTCGGCGATGCCGCCCTGCGTCGTGTACCATTCGGCGATGCCGATGAAATAGATATTCGAAAGGATACAGCCCTTCGGCTTGCCGGTGCTGCCGGAGGTAAACAGCAGCGCGCATTCGGCATCCGGGCCGCCGGGCCGCGCCTCGCGTGTTTCCGGTGAAGGCGGAATGTCGTCGCCGGCAGCGATCACCCTCACCTTGCTGGGCGAGATATCCCGCAGATCATCCAGCCGCTCGCGGATGACGACCATCAACGGAGCCTCGGCCATGTCGAGCTGGAAGAGCAGCTCGTCGCGGCGCAGGTCGGGATTTATCGGCACGATCGAGACGCCGATCGCGTTCAGCGCCAGCCAGTAATCGAAGAATTCCGGACGGTTTTCGAGGAGGAGGGCGACCCGAGCGCCGATCCCATATCCTGCCGCCGCGAACTTCTGCTTCAGAAGACCGACGCGGGTAAAGACCTCGCCGTAGCTGTGGCGAAAGCCCTCGGGCGCATAAGGCAGTTTGGCGCTGGCCGGCGCGATCAGCATCGGCGCGGCCGGGGTTTTCAGCGCCTGGTTCTCGAATAAGAGATAGGGAGAATGCATGGCTCTGTCCTTATGCCCGTTCCAGAATGCCCTTGATCAGGAACATCTCCGCCTCATGAATCGTGCCGAACTGAATCCACTCCGCATCCGTCTGCGTCTCCAGCCGCCAGGTCAGCAACGTCACCACGCACTTGTCCGGCCCCATGCGCAGGAGTTCGCCCGGGATGACGCGAGACATGTTGCGGAACTGCATGGCTTCCTTGGCCGCACCGACTTCATAATCCACCTGGAAGCGGGAGCGATCGACATTGAGCCGCACGAATGTCTGTTTTCCAGAAAAGGTCGAGGTGCCGCAGAAGAGGCCTGGCTCCACCTCCGCGCGATTGAGGCTCCCCCACGCCCACTGGCCCTGTTTCAGCCCGTCCGACATCAGTTCGAAGGCGACCGCCGCCGGGCGCTCCACCATGATGCTGCTGGAATGACAATGCGGATCGATCATGAGCGTCCCTCTTTCAGTCGCGTTGAGGCGTCATTTTCCTAAAAGACATTTTAAGCATAAAATAATTGGAAAGGACGTCAATAAATTTTTACGAGGCCGGGCTTCAGCTTGCTCCGTCGGTGATCGTCACTCATCAAATTTTCAACCTGAAGGCAACCAAAAAGCCCGACGCTACCGGCCCTCCACACGCAGAAGTCGACGGAATTCTCAATTTCCGACGATAAGAAATTTTAGGCTTGAAGTAATTTATACCTCGTTCTACGATCTCCTCAATTGTTAAGGGGACGACCGCAAAAAAGCGGCATCGAAAATCAACAGAAGCCCCTGGCAGAATTGCAGGCTTGCGTTTCACCAACCGCCGCAGGTCCGTCGGTCGCGATCGACGGGCAGAACCAGAGGGATCGTCATGACTTTTGAAATCGACCGCAGAAATCTCCTGCAGATGCTCGGCCTTGCCGCGGTCAGCGGCTCCGTGCTTTCGCAGGCCACAATCGCTTTCGCCGCAGACACCGACAACGTCACCATCGGCTGGCCGTCCGACGTGCCGTCCTGGGACCCGAACCTGCGTTTCGTCCCGGATGCACAGCCGCTCTTCAAGATGGTCTTCGACCAGCCGCTCGATCAGTCGCCGGACCTCAAGCTGATCGGCAATCTCATTACCAAATGGGAGCTGAAGCCGGATGGCATGACCATGCCTTTCGAGATCCGCAGCGACGTAAAATTCCACAACGGCGATCCGATGACGATGGAGGACTTCAAATATACCTTCGTCGATCGCATCAAATCCGGCCTCAAGCTCGATATCGCCAATTCCTGGCGCACCCTCACCGACATCGAAATCCTGTCGCCGACATCGGGCGTGATGAAGTTCTCCGCCCCGACGCCGACCGCGCCGCAGTGGCTGGCTTTTCTCGGCAGCTATCTCGTGCCGAAGAAGTATATCGAATCCGTCGGCCCGGAAGAATTCGCAAAGAAGCCGGTCGGCACGGGGCCCTACAAGCTGGTCGACTACCAGATGAATTCGCGCATCGTGCTGGAGCGCAACGACGCCTATTTCGGCACCAAGCCGAAGATCAAGCGCGTCACGATCGACATCATCAAGGATCCGTCGGCACGTACCGCAGCCATCCAGTCCGGCCAGGTGGACTTGACGGTCAACATTCCGGTGCGTGAAGCCGAGCGCCTCGGCAAGACCGAGGGCCTGACTGCCGAAATCAACCCCTTCACTCGTCTGATCCTCCTGCAGATGCGCAACGACAAGGGGTTTACGGACATGGCTGTCCGCCTTGCAGCCCATCACGCGATCGATAAGGCAGCCCTCTCCAAGGCCTTTTATGGTGGCGCGGCCGTGCCGCTCTCCGTACCGGCCACGCCCGGCACGCCGGGCTACCTGCCCGACTACAAGTTCGCCTACGATCCGGAACTGTCGAAGAAGCTTCTGGCCGATGCGGGTTATACGGCCGACAAGCCGGCAACCTTTACGCTTGCCGCCACCAACGGCCAGTTCCCGAGCGATTTCGACATCGCCCGCGCGCTGGTGCAGATGTGGCAGAAGGTCGGCCTGAAGGTCGAGCTGCAGCAGATCGAATATTCCAAGTATTTCGAACTGAACCGCGGCGGACAGCTGCCGGAAGCGACCCTCTACAGCTTCGACAACGCCACCGGCGACCCGGAGATCTTCTCCGGTTATCTGATGAACCCGAAAATGCCGTTCGGCGCCTGGAAGGGTCCGGAGATCGGCGATAAGATCCTGAAACTCTTTGTCGAGCCGGTCTATGAGAAGCGCATTGCCGGTTATAAGGCTGTCGCCCAGGAAGCTGTCGAGACCGGGGCCAATATCCCGATCCTGCAGAGCGTCCAGACGCTGGTGCGCAAGAAGAGCCTGAACTACGTCAAGTACGGCAATGCCTGGGTTCTGGGCAGCACCATGTCCTGGTCCTGATACCGACTGACCTCGCCATCCTGGGGTCCGGGTACGCCCGGACCCATTCCTTCACATCGTCATACGGGGCATGCGCATGTTTGCGACCATTGCCAAGCTCTTGGTAAAGCGTGTCCTCACCGCGATACCGATCCTGCTGCTTGTTTCTGCGCTTCTCTTCTGCATCCTGCGCATCCTGCCGGTTGATCCCGCCGCCATGTCCCTGCCACCCAATGCGACGGTTCAGGAAGTGGAGGCCATGCGCACTGAAATGGGGCTCAATCTGCCGCTCTATCAGCAGTATGGCATCTGGCTGAACAAGCTCTTCCACGGCGATATCGGCCGCTCCATCCATTTCCGCCAGAATGTGACAAGCCTGATCGGCTCGACACTGCCCGCCACCGTCGAACTGGCTCTCATCGCCATGGTGGTCGCCACCGTCTTCGGCCTCGCGGGCGGCCTTTTTCTGTTTTACGTGCGCGGCACCCGCGCCGAAGCGGTGATGGATTTCATTTCGATCCTGTTGCTGTCGCTTCCGGAATTCCTCTGGAGCCTGTTCCTGCTCCTCATATTCGGCGTCTTTTTCGAGGTCCTGCCCTTCACCGGTCGCCTCAGCCCCGGTTTCGAGCGCCCGGTCGTCACCGGCTTCCTGCTGCTCGATAGCCTGATCACCGGAAAGCTCTCGACCTTCTTCAACGCGCTGGAACACATGATCCTGCCTTGCCTGGCGCTCGGCATCGCGCTGTCGCCATCCCTGATGCGCGTGCTGCGCTCCAGCCTGCTCGATGCTTATCAGGACGACTACATCCAGCAGGCTCGGCTTCGCGGGCTTTCCGAAAAGCGCATCCTGATCCGCCACGGCCTCAAGAACGCCATCCTCCCGACCCTGAGCCTGATGGGCGTGCAGTTCGGCTTCCTGTTCGGCGGCACGCTGCTGGTCGAGATCATCTATTCCTATCCGGGCATGGGCAACCTGATGGTCGATGCAATCCGCAACGCCGACCTGCCGATCATCCAGGGTGCGGGCCTCACCTATTGCATCGCCGTTCTGGTAATCAGCATCGTGGTCGACAGCCTCTACCTGATCCTCAATCCGAAACTGAGGGTGCGTTGATATGCGACCGCTTCCGCTCTGGCTGAGATCCGGCCGCGTCCAGACAGGCCTCGTCATCATTTTCATTCTGGCCGTCTGCGCGATCTTTGCGCCTTATCTGGCACCCAACGATCCGAACGAGCAGAACCTGCTGTCGATCCTGACGCCACCCGTGTGGGTCGATGGCGGCGATGCGATGTTTCCGCTCGGCACCGACAGCCTCGGCCGCTGCGTCCTCTCCCGCCTGATCTTTGGCGCCCGCGTGGCGCTCACCGTGGCGTTTACAGCCTCGATCGGCGCGATGATCATCGGCGCCTTCTTCGCCCATGTTGCGGGTTATTTCGGTGGCTGGGTCGATTGGGTGATCGGCCGCATCGTCGAGATCTGGCTGTCCTTCCCGCCGGTCATCCTGTCCCTCATCCTCATGGTCGGTCTCGGCACCGGCCTGCGCAACGTCGTGCTCGCCATCGTCCTGGTCGACTGGACGCGCTTCTGCCGCGTACTGCGAAGCGAAGTGATCGTGCTTCGCCGGCGCGACTACGTTTCGGCCGCCCAACTCGTCGGTTTCTCGCACTGGCGCACCATCACTCGCGAAATCTTGCCCGGCACACTGCCGCTGCTGATTACCCTGATGAGCCTCGAAATGGGCGTCGCCATCATCGTCGAGGCGATCCTCTCCTTCGTCGGCATGAGCGTCGGCTCGGAAACCGCCGCCTGGGGCCAGATGATCGCCGATGCGCGCCAGAACATCTACGAGGCGCCGTTTAACCTGATCGCCCCGATCTTCGCGATCTTCTTCGCGGTCTTCGGTTTCAATATCCTCGGAGATGGCCTGCGCCGCACCCTCGATACGCGCCTGACCCAGACGGAGCGCACCTGACATGGCCATTCCCTCGCCCAAAAATCCCATTCTCTCGGCGCAAAACCTTTGCGTCGAATCGGTAGGAGCCAAGGAAAGCTTCCCGGTCCTGACCGACCTTAACTTCTCGCTGGAGCCCGGCAAGATCCTCGGCCTGGTCGGCGAATCCGGGGCCGGCAAGTCGATGATCGGCCGCACCATCTCGCAATATCTGCCGAACGGCTTTGCGGTTACCAAGGGCACGCTCGCCTTCGACGGCGAGGACCTGGTGTCGATGGCGGCGGAACGCCGCCGGAGCCTGCTCGGCCGCGAAATCGCCTTTATTCCGCAGGAGCCACTTTCTGGCCTCAACCCAGTGCTGACGGTCGGCCAGCAGATCAAGGAACACCTTCTGCGGATCGGCCTTGCCCCCGGTGAGAACTGGCGCGAGCGGGCGCTGAAGGAATTCGAATCCGTACATCTGCCGCATGGCGCGGCGCTGCTCGAAAAATACCCGCATCAGCTTTCCGGAGGCATGTGCCAGCGCATCCTGATCGCCATGGCCTTTGCCAGCCGTCCGCGGCTGCTGATTGCCGACGAACCGACCACCGCGCTGGATGTCACCATCCAGGCCCGGATCGTCAAGCTGATCGCCGAAATGCAGAAGCGCGACGGTACGGCGGTGATCTTCATCACCCACGACCTGCGCCTCGCCTCGCAGATCAGCGACGAGATCATGGTGCTTTATGCCGGCCGGCCGGCCGAGCGCGGTCCCGCCAAGCAGCTGTTCTCAGCACCGGCGCATCCCTATACGCGCTGCCTGCAGCTCGCCAATCCGACCATCACCGGCCCGCGCCGCGGCCTCTTCATCCTGCCCGAGCGTATGCCGGGCCTACGGGTGCTGAAGGAGCTGAAGGGCTGCCGTTTCGCCTCGCGCTGTCCGAACGCGATCGAGGCCTGCACCCGGACTGAGCCGCCGCTGGCCGATATCGGCCCGAACCATATCGCCGCCTGCATCCGCACCGAAAAAACACCGGACATCGTACCGCCGCCGCTGGCACCCGGCCGCGAGATCGCATCGAGCAAGATCCATCTCAATGGCGAGAAGCTCACCAAGGCCTACACGACAGCCTGGAGCCCGTTTGCCAAGCGCAGCGTCTTCAAGGCGGTCAACAGCGTCGATTTTGCGCTCGGCGAGGGTGAGTTCGTCGGCATCGTCGGCGAAAGCGGCAGCGGCAAGAGCTCGCTCGCGCGCCTTGTCGTCGGCCTCGATACGCCGACCGGCGGCAAGATCACGCTGGCCGGCCGCGACGTCACCGCCAACGGCAATGCCGACAGGGCCTATCGCCGCGAATATATCCAGATGGTCTTCCAGGACCCGCAATCGGCGCTCAACCCGCGCCGGCGGATCGGCAGCATCGTCACCCAGGCGAACGAGGCGAGCGGATTGCACAACAGCACCCGCGAGCGCATGGACCGCGCCGCCGAATTGTTGAAGGAAATCGGCCTGCCGCCGGATGCGGCGATGCGTTTTCCCTCGCAGCTTTCGGGCGGCCAGAAGCAGCGCGTCAACATCGCCCGCGCCCTTTGCACGCTACCGCGCATCCTTGTCGCCGACGAGATCGTTTCGGGCCTCGACGTCTCGGTTCAGGCCCAGCTTCTCGACCTCCTGCTGAAACTGCGTGACGAACACGGCTTCTCGATGCTGTTCATCAGCCACGACCTGTCCGTCGTTCGATATCTCTGCGATCGGGTGATGGTCATGTATCGCGGCGAGGTGGTGGAAAGCGGCCGAACGGAAACCGTGTTTGCCGATCCGCAGCACGCCTATACGCGCAGCCTGCTCGCCGCCGTGCCGCCGGACGACGTCAATGCGGAATGGTCGCCGGTGCTTGCGGAAGCCGGCTATCAGGTCGAATGATGACAATCGCCGGACGCAGATATTACAGCGGCCGGGATGTCGGCCGCGCCGTCACCATCGCCGATCTGCAGGCCATGGCGCGACGCCGCCTGCCGGCCTTCGTCACGGAATATCTCGAGGGCGGCGCCGAGGACGAATGGACGCTTCGCCGCAACCGCGAAGTCTTCTCGGAAATCGAATTTCGGCCCTCGACGCTGACCGGCGTCGGTATACCCGATCTTTCGACGACGATCTTCGGCCGCAAGATGCGGCTTCCCTTCATCGTCGCACCGACCGGCTTCAATGGCCTGTTCCAATATCAGGGAGATCGGCTGCTTGCCGAAGCCGCCGCCAAGGCGGGCGTGACCTTCACCCAGAGCACTGTCTCCAACATGCGGATCGAGGAGCTTTCCGGCATCCCCAATCTCTCCCACTGGATGCAGCTCTATGTCTTCCGCTCACAGTCCTTCATGGACGAACTGGTCGGGCGCGCCGAAAAAGCCGGCTGCCAGGCGCTGATGGTGACGACCGATGCTGCGACCTTCGGCAACCGCGAATGGGACCGCCGCAACTACCGCTCCGGCATGGACCCGACCTTCCGCCACAAGCTGGATATCCTCTGTCATCCGCGCTGGGCATTGTCGGTCATGGCACGCGGCATTCCGCCCTTCGGCAATCTGCTCGATTTTCTGCCGGCCGACCAGCAGACCTTCGCTCGCACGGCCATCTGGTCGCGCGAACAGGTGGAGCCGGACCTTCACTGGAGCCATATCCGCCGCCTGCGGAAAATCTGGAAAAAGCCGCTGATCGTCAAAGGCGTCATGACGCTCCGCGATGCCGAACTGGCCGCCGACGCGGGAGCCGATGGCATCGTCATCAGCAATCACGGCGGTCGCCAGCTTGACGGTGCGCCATCGCCGATCGCCATTCTGCCGAAGATCGCCAACAAGCTGAAGGGTAGGATCACCATCCTCGCCGACAGCGGTTTTCGCCGCGGCACGGACATCGTCAAGGCTTTGGCGCTCGGTGCCGATGCGGTGATGACCGGCCGCGCAACACTTTATGGCCTCGCAGCCGGCGGTGAGGCTGGCGCGGCCCGCGCCATCACCATCCTCGAAGAGGAAATCCGCCGCACCATGGCGCTTCTCGGCTGTCGTTCGGTCGCGAATCTCGACCGCGACCATATAAAGTTCTGAGCGGCCTCACCGTCCGTCAGGGACGATGATCTGCGTCTCCATCGGGAAGTGCGAATTGCCGCCTTCGAAGGGCGGGAAGGTCTTGAAGTCCTCGCGCATTGCAATACGGGCCGGCGACTGCAGCGCTGCCTGAAGTGCGACAGGGCTGTCGAACATCACCCGGTTGCGCTGCATGTGGTTGACCCGCTCCCAGGGCAGAAACCCGCACCAGTCGACCCGTGAAAGGACCTCGATCTTGCGGATCCCCGGAAAGGTGCGCATCACCTGCGGGTGATGGCTGACATAGTGGTGCATCCAGACGTTCAGGTCCTCGGCCGGGCCGGTATAGTGGACCACGTAGGAACAGGGATTGCCGTTCTTTTCTACATCAAGCCTGGCATCGTCGACCGGAAAGTGTCGCGCATACATGGCCTGCTGAGTGCCCTTGGCGCCGCGAATGCTCGACAGCACGCCCGAAGCCGCAAGCTGATGCAGGTGGCCGGTCGGCGCCATCGCGTCTTCCAGGTCGGTCAACTCGTTGAAATAGAGCTGCATGCCGAAGATAGGAGACTGCTCGTCCTTGTTGTACATGTCCTTGGTGACCTCAGGCGTGTAGAGGTTGGCCGTGGTCAGCCCGGGTGTCAGCTTGATGATCTCGGAGGAGGTCTCGACATCCGCCTTGCTCACGGCAAGCTGGCTTCCATCGACATTCTCGAAAAAGGCGAAATAGGCAAAACGCATGGCTCGGCTTCCTGCTTCTCTTTAAGGGACCGCAACAATTGCCGGCGGCCTCTGTTCCCCGGTCGTGGCTCACTATCGAACCGTCGGAAAGAAAAAACAAGTTTAAACCTAAACTATTTTGAGCCATGATTCAGCCACCCGGACAACCGGTCTGGACATGATTTAAGCTTCAATCTTTCCCCTTGAAACTTGCCGGATTTTCCATCACGATCCGCTTCCAGGCGCGTTGAAAGAGGATATGAGACGCCGCCGGATAGCTCTTGGGAAAGGGCCCGCTCAGGTCACTTCATCTACCAACGATCAAGAAGAATTCGCATCCGATCCGGCAGGGAAAACAGCCGCCGGTCACCAAAACAGAGGGAACGCAATCATGACCACGACCCTTTTCCGCCGCGCCTTTTTTGGCCTTGCGGGTGCCGCGGCGCTGTCCGTCGCGAGCGCCGGCTTTGCCTCCGCGGCATCGCTTGCCGTCGGCTCCTATCCGAGCAATCCGCCCTTCGAATACAAGACGGCTGCGGGTACGTTCGAGGGTTTCGAAGTCGATATCGTCAACGAAGTCGCCAAGCGTCTCGGCATGACGGTCGAAATTTCCGACCTCGGCTTCCAGGCGCTCTTTGCGGCCACCTCTTCGAAGCGTATCGATGTGGCGATCTCCTCGATCACCATCACCAAGGAACGCCTCGGCAGCCAGTCCTTCACCCAGGCCTATTATGACGC
This sequence comes from Neorhizobium sp. SHOUNA12A, assembly GCF_023006505.1. Taxonomy (GTDB): domain Bacteria; phylum Pseudomonadota; class Alphaproteobacteria; order Rhizobiales; family Rhizobiaceae; genus Neorhizobium. The sequence goes on along the minus strand of NZ_JALBGV010000070.1, from coordinate 15,665 downwards.
CGACATGGGCATTGCCACCCGCAAGGAAGCGACCGTTTCCAAGGTCGAAGACCTGAAGGGCAAGGTCGTCGGCGTGCTTGCCGGTTCCACCGGCGACAAGTGGGCCAAGGACAACAAGGAAAAATACGGCATCACCGACATCAAGAGCTACAATGCCCAGCAGGACCTGCTGATGGATCTCTCCGCCGGTCGTGCCGATGTGGCCGTTAGCGACGTCCCGGGCATGGAATACGCCTTCCTCAAGATGAAGGACCTCGCCGTCAAGGTGCGCATCAAGACCGGCGAACAGTACGGCCTGATGATGACCAAGGATCACCCGCTGCTGGCCAAGGCGAACGACGCGATCACCGCCATGAAGAAGGACGGCACGCTGGCCGCGATCCACAAGAAGTGGTTCGGCTCCGATCCGGCGGCCGGTTCCGCTTCCGCCGTCGAACAGCCGCTGCCGAAGCCCTGAGCCGGCTACCGATAATACACCCTAGTCATGCCGGCCGGCGACGGCCGGCTTTTTCGTGAGCGTAAAGGCACCAGGAAATGACCCTCCTCGATACATTCTTCAACCTCGGGGTTCTCGGCGACGCATTTCCAGCGCTGCTGCGCGGACTGATCAACACCTTCCTGCTCGGCGTGGCGGGCATCGGCATCGGCATTCCCATCGGGCTGGTGATCGCGCTTCTTCGCCTCTACGGACCGAAGCCGGTCCGTTATCTGACGGTTTTTTATATCGACATCTTTCGCGCCGCGCCGATGCTGGTGGTGCTGATCCTCATCTACTACGCGCTGCCGTTCGTCGGCATCCGCCTGTCCTCCTGGACGTCCGCGGGCCTTGCGTTCTCGATCGTCATGGCCGCCTATTCGGCTGAAATCTTCCGCTCCGGCATCGAGGGCATTCCGCGCGGCCAGTTCGAAGCGGCGGCGGCCCTTGGCCTGCCCTTCTTCGTCACGCTGCGCAAGGTCGTGCTGCCGCAGGCGATCCGCATCGTCATTCCGCCGATGACCAACAACTGCGTCTCTATGTTCAAGGATACGTCGCTCGCCTCAACCGTTGCGCTGCCGGAACTACTCAAGGAGGCCACGGATGCGCAGGCGCTCTATGCAAACCCGACGCCTCTGATCGGCGCCGCGCTGATCTACATCGCCTTCCTCTGGCCGATGGTGCGGCTGGTCAATCTGCTCGAACAGAGGTTCAACAAGGAAAAGAAGCGCTGACGCCGGAGACGGCGAGGCCTATTCGAAGGCGGCGCCGGAGAGGTGGTTGTTGGCGGAAGCCTTGACCGTGCCGATCTCCGACCAGAGCGCCGCAACCGCATCCGGGTCGATATCCGCCATCATGTCCTGCAGCCAGCCTTCGTGCGCCGCGGCCATCGCCGCAAACAGTGTCACACCCGCCTCGGTCAGTTTTGCCACGGTCACGCGCCGGTCGCCCTGCGGCGTAACCCGCTGAACGTAACCATCGGCTTCGAGCCTCTCGACGAGCCCGGTGACATTGCCGTTGGTGACCATGGTGCGCTTGGAAAGCTCGCCGAGACGAAGCCCGTCCTTCTCCCGATAAAGCTGCGCCATCAGGTCGAACTGCGGCAGCGTCGCGCCGAACTCGGCGCGCAGGCGGCGGCGGATTTCCTGGCTGATCAGCTTGGTGGTCGACAACATCCGCAGCCACAGGCGCAGCTCGGGCTTCGACCGCCCATGGGCGCCCTGGACGATGATCTCCAGATCGACGCCGACCGCTTCTGCTTCTACCATTTCGAATGCTGCCTCTGTAACCGATCCACCGTCTAGAAGCAGATATTTGAAATGTCAAAGGTTCGTGCTGCGACCATTATTGGGAACGGCGCTCGCCAGCCCACGTGACTGGCCCGATCATCACCCCATCATTAGCCGTCATCCGCGTCCATTATTTATTCATATGCATACATTTTCTGAAAACAGCATCAAGAACAGGCAATCTGTCGATAAGCGGATAGCTACTCATGCTTGCCCTTCACTGAGTCCGCAACGGCCTATTTCTCACGGAAGTGATCGATGTTCTTCGATAGGGATCGACCACATAAATTTGCGCGATGCAGCCTCTCCCAGTTGCTTGCATCCTCATATTTTCTGCAATAGGCTCCCTCATCGTTCAGCGGCATCCGGAGAGGAAAACCGGCTGCTGCCCGGCTTACGAAACCGGTCAATTCAAGGGGAACCCGGCACTATGTCTTCCAGCACGCTCACCAGTCTCGCTTCCGCTCTTCTCTCCGGCTCGGTCAAGGTCGTCGACCTGACGGCGCCGCTCGGGCCGGATACTCCCGTTCTTTACCTGCCGCCTCAGTTCGGCAAGAACACGCCGAAAGTCGCCGTCCACACGATCTCCGAATACAACGAGGACGGTCCGTTCTGGGCCTGGAACTGGCTGGAACTCGGTGAGCACACCGGCACCCATTTCGATGCGCCCTGTCATTGGGTTACAGGCAAGGACAAACCGAACAACACGACCGACACCATCCCGCCGCAGAATTTCGTGGCGCCGGTCAATGTCATCGACCGTTCCAAGGAATCCGCCGAAAACCCGGATTATCTGCTGACCGTCGACAGCATCAAGGAATGGGAAGCCGAGCATGGCGCGATCGAGGCCGGCAGTTGGGTGCTGATGCGCTCCGACTGGTACAAGCGCAACGGATCCACCGAAACTTTCCTGAACGCAGACGAGAACGGCCCGCACTCTCCCGGCCCGACCGCCGAAGCGATCCAATACCTGATTTCGAAGGACATTATCGGCTGGGGCCAGGAAACCATCGGCACCGACGCCGGTTCGGCCGGCGGCATGAACCCGCCCTTCCCGGCCCACAACCTCATGCACGGCGCCGGCAAATATGGCCTCGCATCGCTGTCGAACCTCGATCAGCTGCCACCGAAGGGCGCCGTGCTGATCGCCGCTCCGCTGAAGCTCGTCAAGGGCACAGGCTCACCGGTCCGCGCCCTTGCGCTGATCTCCTGATCCGATCGAAGGGCCGGACCGGAAGGTTCCGGCCCTTTCCGTATCCAGCAGGAAGACGGGCGGCATGGCGGATTTCGACTACATCATCGTCGGCAGCGGCATCAACGCGCTCGTCGCCGCCGCCATGCTCGGCAAGAAGGGCAAAAAGGTCCTCGTTCTGGAGCGCAGCGACCGCATCGGTGGCTGCCTGCACACCGATGAAATCACCGAGCCCGGCTTTGTCCACGACGTGATGGCCACCACCATGGTGCTGTTCCTGACCTCGCCCGCCTACGGCGCGCTCGGCAAGGATCTTGAAGCCCGCGGCCTCGAATTCGCCCATGCCTACCTGCCGACCGGCGTGCTGTGCCCGGACGGCTCCTCCGTCATCTTCTCAAAAGATCGCCAACGCAATATCGCAACCTTCGAGGCCCTCGCAGCCGGCGACGGCAAGACGTTCGACAAGGAAATGAATGCGCTTGGCACCGATGCGGCCTTCCTGTTCTCTCTGCTCGGCGGCGCACTCTGGTCCGGCACGACGCTGAAAACGGTCGCCAGACAGGGATGGGGCAAGGGCCTGCGCCAACTCGCTGCCTGGTTCGGCGATGCACTGACACCAGCGCGCGGTTATCTCGAAACCACCTACAAGTCGGAAGGCGCTCACGCACTCTGGGCGCCCTGGGTCCTGCATTGCGGCCTGGCGCCGGAAAGCGCCTATTCGGCCGAAATGGTCAAGGTCATCGGTTTTGCTATCGAACTCGCCGGCTGCCCGATCGTCAAGGGCGGCGCGGCTAACCTCGTCACCGCCTTCGAACGGCTGATCACGGATCAGAGCGGCGCGATCCGCACTGGCGCGGATGTCGAACGTATCCTTCCCGGTCCGGATAACAAGGCTGCCGGCGTGCGGCTTGCAGGCGGCGAGACGATCCACGCCGCATCCGGCGTCGTCTGCTCCACGACGCCGAACCAGATCTATGACCGGCTGCTGAAGGACTGGCCGCAGCCCGCCCCCGCCGACGTAAAGGAAAACGTCGCACGCTACCGTTATGGCAAAGGCAACATGCAGATCCATTACGCCCTCTCCGCTCCGCCGCGCTGGAAGGGCGACCCGGAGCTCGCCAAAGTGGCGCTGCTTCACCTGACATCCGGTCTCGACGGCGTCTCACGTGCCACCAACGAATGCGAACGCGGACTGCTGCCCGCCGAGCCGACCGTCTGCGTCGGCCAGCCCGTCAGCTTCGATCCGTCGCGCGCGCCGGACGGCAAGTCGATACTCTGGCTGCAGCTTCCCGAAGCGCCGCGCTTCATCAAGGGCGATGCGGCCGGTGAGATCGCTACACCTGCCGACGGCCGTTGGACCGATGAGCTGCGCGAACTTTATGCCGATCGCATCGAGGCTCTGCTTTCCCGCCACATCGAGAATTTTGCCGAGATAAAACTCGCCCGCCGAGCCTATTCTCCGGCCGATCTGGAGGCGATGAACGTGAATCTCGTCGGCGGCGATCCCTATGGCGGCTTCTGCGGGCTCGACCAGTTTTTCCTCTGGCGGCCCTTCAAGTCGTCTGTTAACCACCGCACCCACGTGCCGGGCCTTTATCATATCGGCGCCTCGACCCATCCGGGACCGGGGCTTGCTGGCGGCTCGGGCTTTCTGCTCGCATCGTCGTTGCGTTGAAACGACGTGGTCTAGGAGACATGGATTTCATGGCGGAACGGTTTTCAGGTGTGGTGCTGCGCTGGCACCAGGAAGGCGATCAGGAAAATCGGCCGACCATGGGCGAGATCGGCCTCAACCATTTCGCACCCTATCTGATGAACCGCATCATTTCCCGCTGGAATTCCAACATGGCGGAGGAGTTGCGCGAATACGACTTGTCGACGGCCAAGATGCGCACGCTTGCGGTCCTCAGCGTCTCTGCTTCGCTCACGATCAACGAGCTTTCCGTCTTCGCCGTCATCGAACAATCGACCATGAGCCGCACGCTCGATTCCCTCGAAGACCAGGGTTACATCCGCCGCACGCCGCGTGCCGAGGACATGCGCATCCGTGATGTGACGATCACCGAGGAAGGCCGTGCCGCCTTTGGGCGCTTCTGGCCGACCATGTACGATTCACTGCTGCGGATGTTCGACGGCATCGACGAGGAAGAATACCGCGCCTTCACGGGCACGCTGCACAAGATCCTCCTCAACATCCGCAAGCACGAGATCTGACCGGTCTATTTCGAAAGCCGGGTCTGCAGGCTGTCGCGGATGCGTTTGCCGAGCGCCTGATAGTTCTCGTCGAAATGATGTCCGCCCTCGATCGGCACCACCTCGACGCCTTTGGTCTTCAACGTCGGGCAGGGATCGTCGTCCTCATCGGTGCCGTAGACGCATTGGATGAGCTTCGGATCGATCCTGACGATGTCGGTCATCGGATCGCCTCCCTTTCCGTCGCTTGCGACGCCGAGCCACCCGGTCACGGAAATTTCGTAATCCACCTTGTTCGACAGGCCGAGCAGCGTGATCTGCTTCACTCGCACCCGGTCTGCCGCCGGCAGGAGGTTGTAGGCGGCTGGCAGCACATCGGCGCCAAACGAATAGCCGACCAGCAAGACGTTCTGAACGTCCCATTGCCGGCGATAATATTCGATGATCTTCGCCAGATCGTCCGCAGTCGCCTGCGGCGTGCGTTCGGACCAGAAATATCGCAGCGAATCCAGCCCTATCGTCGGGATTCCCTGCGACTGCAGATAACCTCCCACTTCGCTGTCGAGGTCGCGCCACCCGCCATCGCCGGAGAAGATCACCGCCATCGTGTTCATCGCCGGCTTGGCTTGAAGCACGTTCAGCGGCAGGTCGAGCGGCTGGCTTGTACGGCCGGTAACCGCGATGCGTGCGGCAAGCGCCTGCGAGAGCGCCACATCGGAAGTCTCGTCCGAATTGCTGAGCTCGACCTCGGGGTGATCCTGTTTCAGGCGAAGGCCATGTGCCTTGCCGGCTGCATCGGCTGTAGCGGTGGAAATGATCGTCACCGCGGCCGGCAGAGCACCGTCGTCAAAACCATAAACGATGCGATCGCCGACTTTCTGCTTGGAGGCCGGCGTGCAGAGTTCCTTCGCAAGCGGGATGCCTGCCAGCGGATCAACGGCAATGGCCTCGTCGATCGTCGCATTCGGGCTCTGGGAGATCATCGCAAGCGCCAAGGCGCCGCCCTCGCCGATGCCGGCGACGATCGGGTGACGATATTGCGGATTGCCGATCCGCCGCTGCACCTGCTGCGAGACGTCCTCGATATCGGAAACCATGTAGATGCATTCGCCGTCATCGGCGCCGAGCGACTTGATATAGGAGGGGAAATCGATGCCGACCACGGCCGCACCCGCGGCAAGCAGCTTCTGCGCCTCGGTATCCTCCCGCGCCCCCCAACCCTGCCCGCCGGAAATCAGGAAAACGATGCCTTCGAGCTCGCTGCCATTGTTCGGCACGAGGATACGCGGCTGCGGGACCAGGCCTGTATGATAGTCCTGCTGATCCTGGGCGGCGACCGGCAAGGCGCCACACAGCAGAGCGGCAAGCGCGACAAAAAAAGAACGCAGAAACATCATTTACCAACCACTCCTCTCAAGCCGCCACCGATCAGGAGCGTTGCGTCCATCATCACGATGGCGGGGCTGACGCCCCCTGCCACAGCCAGATAACGCGGCTCCCAGGCGGGATGGAACTTCGACTTGAAGGCTTTCAACCCTTTGAAATTGTAGAACCGTTCGCCATGCTCGAAAACAACGCTGCCGATCCGGTCCCAGGCGAGCGCAGCCTCGCGTGTGGACATGCCGGACAGCGGAGCCATGCCGAGATTGAAATGTCTATAACCGGCATCGCGAAGATATTCCATGATCTTCACGAACAGGAAATCCATCGAGCCTTTCGGCGCATCCGGCATAAAGCGCATCAAGTCGACGGTACCTTCTTGCTTCGTATCGGTGAGCGACAGTGTCGCGAAAGCGACGATGCGGCCGTCCTTCCTGAGGATCGCGACCGGCTGGGCGCTTACATAATCATCCCGGAAAGCTCCGAGCGAAAAAGTCTTCTCACGGGTATTGTGATCTTCCAGCCAAGCATCCGACACGCACCGGAGTTCTTCGACATGCGCCATCACGTCCGGCTGCTCGATGACGGAAAACTCCAGCCCTTCGCGTGCACCCTTGTTGACGGCTTGGCGAAGCCCGGCCAGCCGACTGCCCTTGAGGTCGAAGCGGGACAGGTCGACGATCGCCAATTCACCGAGCTTGAAGGCCCTCAGCCCAGCATCGGCGCAATGAGAAAGAAGGCCGGGCGAAATCTGATAGAGCACGGCGCGACCACCCTGGGCGCGAGCTTCCTCGACGAAACGCCAGACGAGATCCGCCATCTCCTCCTGCGGTCCGACCGGATCGAAAAGCGCGATCCAGGAACGGCCCTGGATGCCGTACATGAGAAAAGCATTGCCGCTCTCGGAGAACATCAGCCGCTTGTCGCCCATCCGCACAAGGTTGGCGTCGGCGTTGTCGTGAGCCATGACGAGTTGGATTGCCCGCTCCAGATCGTCCGCCGTGGACAGCGCCGAACGTCGGGCCGCCGGCCGCAGGAGGCTGAACAGGGAGATCGCGGCGGCGAAAATCGCAAGGCCAAGGACCGCGCGCAATCCGCGCGGCGCTTCCTCGGAAAATTCGAACTGCCACCAGAGTTCACGGCTGTAGTCCACTTCGCGATAGACGAACAGCAGCACCGTGATCGCTGCGGCGACGACGATGAGCATGGCGGCGATCCAGCTCGGCGACAACACCTGTCCGAACAGCGATGCCCGACGCTTGAACTGTCTGGCGCTGAGGAACAGCCCGATCAGCAGGACGATCAGGAACGATGCCTCGAAAAGCGCGAGTGCCCGCATGAAGGCCAAAACCAGCGCCAAGGCGGTGCAGACCATGGCGGCCCACCATGCACCGTCCAGCCGCTGGCCGATACCGCGCGCCGTGATGAACAGCAGAAGGCCTAAAATGCTGGAAAGGAAATGCGCGCCTTCGAACACCGGCAGCGGCAGGTAGTTGCCCAGGAAATTGATATCGGAATCCGGCGTCGGCGTCACGCTTGAGAAGATCAGCATGGCGCCGGCGATCATCGAGAACGTCGCCAGAAGCGGCGGCGCGAGCCGGAATTCGAGCTTGCGAAGCGTCGAGGCGACGGGGTGATGGGCAAGCTGGCGAACTTCGACGCCAATCACCATCAGCGTAGCGATGAGCAGCGGCAGGACGTGATAGATAACGCGGTAGAGAACGAGACTGCCGAGCACTTCGTCGATGCTGACCCGATTGCCGAGTGCCGCTACGATCACCGTCTCGAAGACGCCGAGACCGGCTGGCACATGGCTGAGGACACCCAGGCCCACGGCAGTTGCATAGATCGCCAGGAAGGACGGCCAGCCAATTTCGGTCTGCGGCAGGAGCACGTAGAGAACCGAGGCCGAGGCAGCAATGTCGAGCGCGGTGATCAGGAACTGTTGCGATGACGTACGGCTATCTGGCAACCGGATGTTGAGGCTTCCGACAGAGACGGTTCGTCCGTCTCGCCCGAGGATCAGGACGGCGGTGAGCACGATGATGATCACGATTGCGCCGGCGCGTACCCAATCGCCGTCGATATCGAGGATAGCGCCGATCCTCGGCGCGGTCACCAGCGATGCGAGCGCCGTGACCGCCAGCAGCCCGATGCCGAAGGCAAGTGTCACGAATGCGATGACGCGACCGATATCGTCCGGCGAAAGCCCCAGGCGCGAATAGGCGCGGAACCGAATGGCGCCGCCGCTCAGAGCTCCAAAGCCGGCCGTGTTGCCGACCGCGTAAGCGCTGAAGGCCGTTATCGCGACGGGCACGAACGGCAACGACCGGCCGATATAGGTGATCGCGTTGACGTCGTATCCGACCAGCGCCGCGAAACTCAGGGCCGTGAAGAAAACCGCAAGGCCGATCGAGGATAAACGCGTGTTGGCGAGCGCCTCGATAACATCGTCATAGCTGACCTCTGTCGTGAGGTTGTAGATCGCAAAAGTCGTGAACGCGAAAACCGCCAGCGCCGCAGCGGCGATGAGGTAAGGACGGTACGTCTCAAGAATGTCTCGAAAGCGACTTGGCTGACGATCCGTGGATTCCATGTGGGCTGCCGGTGCTTGCAAAAACTGGGTGTCTAGACTTCGGTCAGATGCGCAGCAAAAGCAACGGGATCGCGGCTATAATGTGTCTTTATCCTTAAAACCTAAAGCGTAGAGACCGTCTTCAACGCGCCGTCGAGAGCAATGCCGCTTTCGTCCAGAAGAGCTGCCTGGCGCAGGCGCTTCATCCAGGCAGCACCGTCTTCGCGGTCCGCCAAGGTCGTCAGCGCCGACATCACCCGGTCGAACTTCGAAAGCCCACGCGCATGGGTGTCGGAATAACCCTTCACCAGGCGGCGGTTGTTGATCACCTCGACCGCGAGATCGTAATTTCTCGGAAGAAGCGACATCGCGGTATTGAGCCAGGCCTCACGGTGTTCGGTCTCGCGCAAGTGCCGGAGCGTGCCACGGCGGGTGCGCCGCAACGCTGCCAGCGTATAAAGCGTCAGGAACCAGAAGAGCGTGCCGGTCTGCACGCGACGGCCCTTGTTGATGCGGCGATCGAGCCAGGCAAAGACCTTCGGGCGGTTTTCGACCCAGAGACCGAGCCGCTTCGGCATGGTTCCCACGACCTCTTCCATGCGCGGATGCATGTATTCGGTCATGTAGAGGATTTGGTCCTGCTTGACGCCGACCTCCCTGGCGACCCGATTGAAGCGGGTGCCACGGGTCTTGAGGTCCGCGACGCGGATGACATCGTCATAGGCCATGGCGACGGCGACGTATTTCGCCGACTGGACGGTGAAAGCATAATCGTGCTCGCCGCCGCCATTGGCACGATCGAGGGCATGAAGTTTGCCAACCCGATCGAGATATTCGCTGGCATAGGCCGGATCCTGGAAATCCGTGAGCTTCTTGACGCCTGCAAACAGCAGCGGCCAGGCGACCTCCGGAAATTCTGCGCGCATGCGATGGACGAGACGATCGAGATCCGGATGGCCAGCGGTTTCCGGCATCGTATCGAAACGCTTCGGCGCCATCGCGACTACTTCGTCGCGCGGCTTGGCTTTCGCCCGCTCGTAGGCGGCATTGAAAGCCCTGAGGCTGGGTTCGATGCCCTTGCCGCCGCCGCGAATTATCGCCTCGAAGGCTTCCTTCGGGAAAGGCAGCACGTCGGCCGCTGCAAGCGCGCCGAACATCGAGGCGGAAATCACGCTGCCGTTTTTCGTCGCCAGCGTATCCATGTCGAAGGCGATGGTGCGCCTGGCGGCGAAATCGGTCGCGCCGACCACTACGGTCGGATCCCCGATACCATCGCCCGGCTTTTCCTTCTCGCCGACCGCAAAGGAACGGTGCGTCGAGGCGATCAGCGTGGTCTTGTCCGGCGTCACCAGACCGCGCAGCACGGAGCGTCCGGCTTCCATCAGCTCGGCGGCCAGCACGATGTCAACGTCGCCCGGAGTCGGCATCAGCGAGAAGATCGGCGACACGCCGTCGCGGGCGGGCAACATCTCGATGTAATAGATCGTCGCGCCGGTGCGCTGGGCAACGCCCGGCACCGATGTCGACTGCGCCATCCAGTCCTGCTCTTCGGCAAGGCCGACGATCCAATCGGCCAGCACGCCGCCGCCCTGGCCGCCCATGGCCATGATCGCCAACGTCAGCGGCTTGTCGGAAGCATGGAGCGTCTTGAGGTTCACGGTCTCGTTCATCGATCAAACCTCTGCAAAAACGACGCGGCCGGCGGCACGGCGGGCCTGCAGCCAGCCGATCACCGAGCTACGGAATTTCGAGAGGAACTTGTCCCAGCCGGTCGGATTGTGGATGATATCGGCGCGATAGAACGACGGACAGAGAACGGCGGCTTCCGAAACCTCACCGCAATTGCCGCAGCCGACGCAGCTGTTGTCGATCGCCGCGACCGGATCGTCCTTCAGCGGATCATCCGTATGCTTCACCGATAGCGACGGGCAGCCGGAAAGCCGGATGCAGGCGTGATCGCCGGTGCAGACGTCCTCGTCCACCCCGAAGCGCTCCTTCACCATCCGCTTGCCGTCCTTGACCGCCTGATTGAACTGCGGCTTCACGCGGCGCTGCTTGTTCAGCATACATTCGGAAGAGGCGACGATGATCTTCGGGCCTTTCTCCTTGCTCGTCAGCGCTTCCTTCAGCGTGTCGCGCATCTTGGCGACGTCATAGGTGCGGTCGATCTGGCGCACCCAGGTGGCCCCGATGCCCTTCACCGCATTGACGATCGAATTGTTGGTCTTGCGGTTCGGGTTGATGGCGCGGGAGGAGAGAATGTCCTGCCCACCGGTCGCCGCGGAATAGAAGTTGTCGACGACGAGGATGACGCCGTCCTGTTTGTTGAACACCGCATTGCCGACCGAGGTTGCCAGGCCGTTGTGCCAGAAACCGCCATCGCCCATGACCGCGATCGAGCGCTTGTCCGCCTCGACATTGAAGGCGGAAGCGGAAGCAGGACCAAGACCATAGCCCATCGTCGTGCCGCCTATATTGAAGGGCGGCAGGATCGAGAACAGGTGACAGCCGATATCCGCCGAGACGTGGTGTTCGCCGAGTTCCTTTTCGACCAGCTTCATGGCCGCAAAGATCGGCCGCTCCGGGCAACCGGTGCAGAAGCCGGCGGGACGCTGTGGCACGACTTCGGCCAGCGCCTTCACCTTCGGATCGTTGAGGACATCGCTCGGATCCGGCACCGGCGGCTGGTTGCCGAGCAGCAGGCGATCGTACATCTCGATGAAGGTCTTCAGCCCCTTCATCATCACTGGCGCGGTATATTCACCGCCAAGCGGGAGAATGTCCTTGCCGTGCAGGCGGGTCTGGATATCGCGGCGGCGCATCAGCGTGTGGAGCGACTGCTCGACATATTCCGGCGCGCCCTCTTCCACCATGATCACGGCCTTCTTGCCGAGACAGAAATCGATCACTTCGTCGTCGATCGTCGGATAGGCGACGTTCATCACATAGATCGGCACCGACGAATTGCCGTAGACATCGGCGAGGCCCAGCTGCTGCAGGCCACGCATGACGCCGTTGTAGAGACCGCCAAGCGTGATGATGCCGATCTCGCCTTCTTCTGGGCCGAAGAACTCGTTGAGCTTCCTTTCCTTGATGAAGTTGACGGCAGCCGGCCAGCGGCGCTCCAGCTTGTCCTTCTCCTGCCCGAAATTCGCCGGCGGCAGGACGATGCGGTTAACGTCGCGGACCGGGTTTTCCAGCGCCTGCCGAAGCGTGAATTTTGGCCGCTGGTTATCCTTGGCGACGAACTGGCCATGCACGTGACAGGCGCGGATGCGTACCTCCAGCATGACAGGGGTGTTGGAGGCTTCCGAAAGCTGGAAGCCATCTTCCACGGCCTGAACCATCGCCGACAGGTTGGGACGCGGGTCGAGAAGCCACATCTGCGACTTCATCGCGAACGCATGGCTGCGTTCCTGCATGATCGAAGAGCCTTCGCCGAAATCCTCGCCGAGGATGATCAGCGCGCCGCCATTGACGCCGCCGGAGGACAGGTTGGAGAGCGCGTCCGACGCGACATTGGTGCCGGCCGTCGATTTCCATGTCACGGCTCCGCGTACCGGATACATGACCGAGGCAGAGAGCATCGCCGCCGCTGCCGCTTCCGAGGCCGAGGTCTCGAAATGGACTCCGAGATCCTCCATGATGTCCTTGGCATCGGCCAGCACGTCCATCAGGTGCGAGATCGGCGAACCCTGGTAGCCGCCGACATAGGAAACGCCGGATTGCAGCAGCGCCTTGGTGATGGCGAGAATGCCTTCCCCACGAAAAATCTCGCCTTCTCCAAGCTTGAGATCCTCGACTTCGCGCGCAAAAGATCGCTCGGCCATGGCACTTCCCCTTCGCCTTGTCGGCTTCAATCCATAATCATTTGCAAAAGCATATTTTCGGCGCCGGCCATTTGTCAATTCACAAATGCCGGCGGAACGGCAAGTCTTGCTTCATTCGAACATCGAGCAGGACAGAGGAGCGCGCAACAGGGGTCATTATATATGCAAATGCATATTATTCGGCCGATCCAGTATGAAAACTGCCGGAGCCGCCGCAAATCCGCTTGACGGGTCGATCAAACGCCATATAGTTTAAACTTAAAATAATGAGCGACTGAACATCAGGAGGACTTGGATATGCGCATCGTCTGTATCGGTGGCGGCCCGGCCGGTCTCTATTTCGCGCTCCTGATGAAGAAGCTGCATCCCGAGCACTCCATTTCCGTCGTCGAACGCAACAAGCCCTACGACACGTTCGGCTGGGGCGTGGTCTTCTCCGACGCCACCATGGTATCGATGAAGGCCTGGGACCCGGAAAGTGCGGCCGAAATCGAGGACGCCTTCAATCACTGGGACGATATCGAGCTGCTGTTCAAGGGCACGCGCCAGCGCACCTCCGGCCACGGCTTTGTCGGCATCGGCCGCAAGAAGCTCTTGAACATCCTGCAGCGCCGCTGCGAGGCGCTCGGCGTCGAGCTTGTTTTTGAAACCGATTCCAACGGCGATGTCGACTATCCGGATGCGGACCTGATCATCGCGTCGGACGGCTTCAACTCGAAGATCCGCAACCGTTATCCGGAGGTCTTCGAACCGGATCTCGTCGTGCGTCCGAACCGCTATATCTGGCTCGGCACAAACAAGCTGTTCGACGCCTTCACCTTCGACTTCCGCAAGACGGATCACGGCTGGTTCCAGGCCCATATCTACAAGTTCGACGACAAGACCTCGACCTTCATCGTCGAAACGACGGAAGAAGCTTACGAAAAGCACGGCCTTGGTCAGATGGACCAGCAGGGCTCGATCGATTTCTGCCAGGACCTGTTCTCGGAAGTCCTCGAGGGCTCCGAGCTGATGACCAATGCCCGGCATCTGCGCGGCAGCGCCTGGCTGAACTTCAACCGCCTGATCTGCGGCAAGTGGAGCCATTTCAACGGCAACTCGCATGTCGTGCTGATGGGCGACGCCGCCCATACCGCCCATTTTGCCATCGGCTCCGGCACCAAGCTCGCGATCGACGACGCGATCGAGCTCAGCAACCAGTTCAACAAGCTCGGCCATTCCAAAGACAAGATCCCGGAAGTCCTCGAAACCTACGAGGAAATCCGCCGCGTCGACGTCGCCCGCATCCAGAATGCCGCCCGCAACGCCATGGAATGGTTCGAAGTGGTCGGCCAGCGTTACGCCGATACGCTGGAGCCGGAACAGTTCATGTATTCGATGCTGACCCGCTCGCAGCGCATCAGCCACGAAAACCTGCGCCTGCGCGACCCAAAATGGCTGGAAGGTTATGAGCGCTGGTTCGCCAGGAAAAACGGTATCGACGTGACCGGCAACGGCCGCACCCTGCCGCCGATGTTCACGCCCTATTCGCTGCGCGAAACCCATCTGCCGAACCGCATCGTCATGTCGCCGATGGCCATGTACTCTGCCAAGGACGGGTTGCTGGACGATTTCCATCTGGTCCATCTCGGCTCCCGTGCCCTCGGCGGCGCCGGCCTCGTGTTTGGGGAAATGACCTGCGTCTCGCCGGACGCCCGCATCACTCCCGGCTGCCTCGGCCTCTGGAACGAAGAACAGGCGGCCGCCTGGAAACGCTTCGTCACCTTCGTGCATGACAATTCCGCCGCCAAGGTCGGCATTCAGCTGGGACACGCCGGCCGCAAGGGTTCGACCAAGGTCGCCTGGGAAGGCATCGACCAGCCGGTCGAGGAAGGTGGCTGGCTACTGATCTCTGCTTCGGCACTGCCCTACCTCAAGACCAGCCAGGTTCCCAAGGCGATGGACCGCGCCGACATGGATCGTGTCATCGCCGATCACGTCCGCTCAGCGAAATTCGCGGCTGAAGCCGGTGCCGACTGGTTGGAGCTGCACTGCGCCCACGGTTATCTTCTGTCGAGCTTCCTGTCGCCGCTCACCAACATCCGCGCCGACGAATACGGCGGCAGCCACGAAAACCTCGCGCGTTATCCGCTGGAAGTCTTCAAGGCGATCCGCGCGGTCTGGCCGGCAAACAAGCCGATTTCCGTGCGTCTCTCCTGCCATGACTGGTTCGAAGGCGGAAACACGCCGGAAGACGCGGCGATCTACGCGCAGATGTTCAAGGATGCCGGTGCCGACCTGATCGACTGCTCGTCCGGCCAGGTGTGGAAGGAAGAAAAGCCGGTCTATGGCCGCCTGTTCCAGACCCCCTTCTCCGACAAGATCCGCAACGAGATCGGTATCCCGACCATCGCCGTCGGCGCGATTTCGGAGGCCGATCATGCGAACTCGATCATCGCCGCCGGCCGCGCCGATCTCTGCGCCGTCGCCCGCCCGCATCTCGCCGATCCGGCCTGGGTTCTTCACGAGGCGGCCAAGATAGGCTTGACGGACATTCCCTGGCCAAAACAGTATTATTCCGGCAAGGCGCAATACGAGACCAACCTCGCGCGTGCTGCGGCCGCCGTTGCCCCTCCGGCCGTCGGCCCGGCGGCGGCGAAATAAGGAACGCATCATGAGCGAAGCGCCCTCAGCCAGACTTGCCAGTGCCAGACTTGCCGACCGTCACGCCCTCGTCACCGGTGCGGGCTCG